>NZ_JAQJDA010000005.1:0-254447 GCF_028617175.1 Halococcus sp. PRR34
TCATTGGTCATGTACGACTGCTGTCGGCGGGATGCCGTAATCTCCGTGACTCGGTTCCGCTACGCTACACAAGAGCGAACATAATTGAGGCCGGTCGCGTTCATGGCTCGATCGTGGCCCCACACTGTCGACAGAGGTCGTCTTGCCACGGCACCGTTTTGACGACTTCCCTAGGACATTCACACCGTCGACAGTACGCTTCAGTGGTGGCCAACCCGACCCCTTCCTGGGACGATCCCTGGTCAGAAGTCTCGGCTGGTTCGTTGCCGCCGGGGTGGTGATGGCCGTCGTCCGCAGCAACACGTTCCACCATACCTCGTGACAACACAGGGGAGTACTTTCTCTCACCTATCGTTGAACTCACCACCACCTGAGTAACCATATAAGTATCTTTTGGAAAGTCAAACGGCATTTAACGACTCGTTTGGATACAGAACATGGCTGGCCCCATCAACACAACTGTGAGAACAGGCTGGAGGGCTGACAACCCATTCCGCGTCCTCGGCTTGGCAAGATCGTCTGAATCAGTGAACTGGATCTAATCTGGCCAGAGATGCTGTGTTCATTTTATTAAAGAGACTCTTTCGAATCAAGTCAGCATAGAAACCACACAGTCTATTTGATGGAGTATATTTATTAGCAACTGCAACAAAAGAATTCGCGAGAGAAGACCACGAGAACTCACGCACCAGTTCATGCAGCTGCTCCCGTCGCTCCGCTCGCGGGAGCGACGGGGCAACCTCCTCGGTGATTTCGAGCATCGTTTCCACGAGATACGCTTCCTTGGCGTGATCGAGGCGGACGCTCAGTCCGCCTCGTTCTTCCCAAAACCCCACGTTCGCCCGCTCTGAGAACGTCACCAGCGTCCAAGCGAGAAACACCAGCTGGATGTAGCGCTCTATTGCCTGTTTTCCCTCCAACTGGTACTGCTTGAAGCCGAACTTCGCGTTCGATTCCTCGTGAACCGTCTCAATGTTCCACCTGTGTTCGACGAATTCGAGGATCTCGGCCGCTGATCGGCCGAGATCCGTACTCAAGTAGTGCCGAGTCGTGTCGTCCGTCTCGCTCACAACGATCTTCACCGGACCAACGCCTTCGATTTCGACGATCTCGCTCGCGACGTCGTAGGTTTTCTCCTTCCCACGAACGGTGATCGTCGTCGATTCGTACTCCAGCGTCGACGCGAAGGCGTCGACGCGTTGGGTCCAGACGACACCCCGTGGAGAGACGTGTTTGTCGGATTTCAGCCGACAGACGACGTCATGACCTTGATTTTGAATTGCAATAACTCTCTCGTCGCCGTAGTACGCGGAGTCGAAAACGACGGTGAGAGCCGCTCCAGCCGGCAGCTGGAGCGGCGTCACGATCTCCTCGACCGCGATCTCGGTCTTTTTCTTGAACGGCTCGTCGAAATCCGGCGCGAGATCCTCTGGAACGTACATCCGCGCACGGTAGGGAACGTAGACGTCCCCAACTTGGAGGCTGGAAGTGACGACCTTGTTGCCCAGCTCCGTCTCTCCAGCGACGGGATTGTACAACCGGGCGACGCCATCAGTGGCGTCGCCGGTTTTCGGAACGAACGTGTCGTCGATGTGGAGGAGTACGTCGTCACCAGCACCGATCTGAAGCTGATCGAAGACGTACTCGGCATGGTATTGGGCGAGATCGGCAGATGACCAGTCAGCACCGCTGAAGAAGTAATCGTAGGCTCTGCGGGATTTCGCGCTCCCGGCGGGACGCGAAATCCCTCGGGAGAGTTCACTAACGGTCGACTGTGCTTCACCGAGGATCAGCGTGCTTGCGAGGTGTTTGAATGAATCAGCGTTGCGACTGTCGGTGAAGACTGGTTCAAAGGCCGCGAAGGCTTGTTCGAACCACGGTGGAAGACGAGTGACGCCGAGCACAGGACGAAAACATCAGGACTGCACTCGGAACCGCCGTTCGATCTCACTACCTACTGCTCGCTGACCAGTCAGCGAGCGTAGGAGAGAGTTGCCAAGCCGAGCCGCGTCCGATCACTGAAATTCTATATACTCGATCACGACTCCACGTCCAACCCGTACCGATCGACCAACGCTTGTCGCGAGAGCCGTCCGTCCACTCCTGGGCACGAAAGACGAGCTCGCCACACTCGATCTGGTACGCGCGCGGGTAGGAGTCTCTCTCTCTCTCCGTCGGAGATACCACATTACGTGCCGAGGGGCCTCCCAGCCGACCCGCTCGAACCGCGCGATTTCGGCTGGAAACACCGTCGGATCTGTCCCAATGCGGTCGGCCGTCGCGACCACCCGCCCCCGTCGTTCACACTCCGCACGCAACCGCTCCCCGAGACGACGGGCAATCGGGAACGCGGCAACCACCGCCCCATCGAACGCGATGGTCTCGCCGTCCTCAAGCCGGACCACCGGCTCAGTCGTGTCGAGATGGATGTAGCCGGCGTCGCCTTGCTGGTCGTCGACCTCCCACTGTACCCGGGGTTCATGCGTCGGGAAACTGGGCTGGACGGCGACGCGAATCGTGGTCCCGGTGTGAACGTATTCGTACTCGGTGCTGAACATCCGTCCTACGACCTGCTATGAACACGAACGACCTGACGACCCTTTACCTCACCGTCTGAACAACTTCTCAGGGTCTGCAAACCCCGGTGAGTAATTTTCGGCCAGCAACGCACTCATCCACGACCACGATCGGGTGTGCTTTTCCGGTAGTTACTTTTTCGTGGCTAGCCCGTTCACAGAGCAAATCATGTCACAAACAGGCACACCAGTTCCGGAGGTGATGGAATCGCTCCTCGATCGCAGCGATCTCCTCGCGTATCTGCGTGACACTCCACGGACGAAAGGCGGGCTGATCGACGATCTCGGGGTTTCTCGAACGACGATCGATCGGGCAGTCGAGCAGTTGGAAAGCCTCGATATAGTCGCGGACTCTCCGGCAGGGTATCGACCGACCGCGACCGGTACCGTGGCGACGGACCGCCTCCACGATCTCGCCGACGACCTCGCGGACGCCAGCCCAAACGGAGGCTCCCGGACCGATACCGCGACGACACTCGATGTCCTCGCGGTCGTGTTCGACCGGCTGGACCTGCTCGAACTCCTCGTCGAGGAACCGCGGACCAAACCCGACCTGGTCGCCGCTCTCGATGTCTCCCGGTCGACGGTCGATCGCGGCCTCCGTCGCCTGGAAACCGCCGGCGTCATCGAGTACACCGACGGTCGGTTCGTCCTCACGGCGATGGGCGAGCGCGCGGTGGCCGGTCTGGGTGAGCTTCAGAAGACTCTCCAGCGTCGCCAGGAGCTGGCCCCGCTTCTCCAGTGGGTGCCCGACGAGACACTGGATATCGACCTCGCCGCACTCGCCGAGGCGGAGCTCGTGGTGCCGGCGGCTGGTGATCCATGGGCGATGGTCAACCGTCACGTCCAGCTGTTGCGGCGGCTCGAGGACGGACGGGCGATCTTGCCGCTGACCGGGCTGCATGCCTGTGAAGCCCTCCACGAGCGGGTCGTCGATGCGGGCGCGACCTTCGAGGTCGTCGTGACCCGCGACGTCGCCGATACCTTCACCGAGAACCCGGAGTATGCACCCCTCACCGAGGCGATGCTCGCCACCGACCGGTACGACGTTTACGTCCACGAGGGGCCGATCCCGTATTACCTCGGCCTCATCGACGACACCATCCAGCTGGGTGTCGACGAGGACGGCGAGCCGCGCGCTCTCCTGGAAACCGGCCAGCCGGCGGTCGCAGAGTGGGCGACGGACAAATACACCACGTTCCGGGACCAGGCAGAGCCGCTCGTGTGAACGGGCACGGCCTATCTGCGCTGGCACGCTCGCTGAGGGGCGGCTTCCTACCTCCATACCGCGCTTTGCAGACGGCTGTATCCACAGGGAGTGCGGTCTTCGCAGGTATTGGTTTCGTGAACAATTCGTAGCAAGCCGACAGCACTATTGTCCATACTGAAATCGGAACAATTACCTCGTTGCCACGAACCGCCACTGCACAACGGATACCCAGCCGAGCAGCCGATACTCCGCGTGAGGTGGTGTTCAGACAAGCGCCGCAGGCCGGGAAAACCACATCGGGTGGACAGAAAGGGGCGAGGCTCTGGACTCCCGGGACTCGCTGCGCTCCTCGTCGCTCACTTCGTTCGCTCCTGCGGTGCTTACGTCGTCCGGGTTCGTCCAGAGCCTCGGGGCTTTCGAGAGGTTCGCGGTTGCCGTCAGTATCGCAGTCCTCCGGCGAACATCACCCCGCGAAATTCCCAATCCTTTAAATCGGATACAGCAGTCCACCAACCAACGGCACGACAAGACCACTCGGATGAACGCTACCACTCACCGGCGACTCGCGAAGGCCACGCTTGCGGCGGGTGCCATCGCGCTCGCCGTCGCCGCCCTCGCCGCACACCTCACGCCGGCGACGGGCTACGAGCTCTCGATCTACCAAGCGACGCCAGGCGTGTTCTGGATCGGCCTCTTCGTCACCCTCGGTGTCGCGGTCGCCCTCGCCTTCGCCAGCAACCGCCGATCGATCCGCGTCGCGGCGCTGTGGCTCGCCGGCCTCGCAATCGTCGCGTTCGCCGCGTTGCCGCTGCTCCGCGGCTACTATTTCTTCGGTCCGGAGGACGCACTCACCCATCTCGGATACACCAAGAGCCTCGTTCGTGGCACCGTCGACCTCACCACGATAATCTATCCGGGGATGCACACCCTCGCGGCCCTGCTGGGAATCCTCACCACCCGGCCGTTCACGTGGTCCCTCTTAGTTACGGTCCCGCTCTTCGTCGCGGCGTTCGTCCTGTTCGTGCCCCTCTGTGTCCGCCTGATCGTCGCCCGACGGACCGTCGACCCGATCGCCGTCTTCTCGTCCCTCCTCTTGCTCCCGATCGCCGTGATCTACCTCCCGGTGCTCCAGCCGATTCCGACCAGCGAAGCCATCCTCTTCGTGCCCGCCGTGACCTTCGTGCTGCTCGCGTACGTACGCCGCCCCCGACGGCTCGCCTTCGGCACGCTGCTCGTGGTCGCCCTCGCCTTTCTCGTTGTCCTCCACCCTCAGCACGGTCTCGTGTTCGGAGCCCTGCTCGGGATCGTCCTCGTCACACAGTTTTTCACCCAGACGCTGACGCGGACGGTCACGGGGCCGAAAGCGATCACGCGCCTGTTCGTCCAGTTCGTCGTGCTCGCCGGCGTCGGCCTCGCGGTCGTCTGGCTCTGGCTCAGCACGCAGTCGCTGTTCGGCCGCGGCGTCTCCCAGCTCGGCCCGGCGCTGTTCGGCGTCGACACCGCTGGCGAGCTCCGGACGTTCCTTGCGACACACTCGTTCGGCGCGATCGTCGCCGAACTGCTCGACAACCCCGCACGGCCGATCATCCCGCGCAGCAACACGCTGGAGGCACTCGGGGTTTCGGTCCGCACGATCTATCGTCGTACGTTCGCCGTCGAAATCCTCTACGGCGGGTTCGCCGTGCTCGCACTCCTCGTCCCCCTCCTCTCGAAACTGGCGGACCGCCGCAACATCCGATACTCGGTCGTGCTCTCGCTCGTCTGTGGGCTGGTTCCCGCGATGGCCCTCACCGTGCTGTACGTCCTCGCTGGCAACCCGCTCCAGTATTTCCGGTATCTCGGCTTCGTCCTCGTCTTCGTGACGATCCTCGGTGGCGTCTTCCTCTGGGAGGCACGCGCTGCCGCCGAGACGTGGCTCCCGTCGATCCCCGTCCGCAGCGTGCTCGCCGTCGGCTTCGTTGCGCTGCTGGTCGTCTCCTCGTTCACGATGTTTCGCTCGCCGTACGTGACCCAAGAGACCGAACACGTCCCGGAAGGCCAGATGGATGGCTACGAGTTCGCGTTCGACCACGCCGCGAACGATGTCGGATTCGCCGGTGTCAGCTCGCCGATCTACCGGTATCGCGACGGTATCGCCGGCTCGAATGCATCCGCCGTCCCCAAGGCACCCCTGAAGAACGGACGCGGCAGCGGCGCGTACTCGCGCGTCCCGTACCATTTCGCCGACCAACAGCTCCGCACACAGTCCGACGAGCCGTTCTATCTCCCGGTGACGGCCGCCGATCGACAGTCGAGCACGCAGCTGTACGGCGGCGTCGAGTTCTCGCAAGACGATTTCTCCTACCTCAATGATACATCCAGGATCAGCAACACTTACGCGAACGGCCAGTTCGACCTCTATCGTATCGAGCCTGCTAACGAATCCGATGGGTGATCTGCTTTCGCCTCTTACCGAGCTCAACATGCTCTCAGACACGACTTACCCAGTTTGTCTCCCTCACTGTATCTCTGGACGCACCCGTAGCCCGAAATATAAAATTCCCGACTCAATTTAGAGTCTTTGTATGCCAGGCGGCCATCAGGACGTCTTTCGCCAACCCCGTTCTCAAGGAATACCTTTATTCCTGACTGGATTTAGAGTCTATGTACAGTGAGCGGCTATGGGGTCAATAAACGAGGAAGCAACTCAAAGAAAGAGCCTCTCGACGCGTGAGTCACAGGCACTGTCTCGACTCGCAAGCAAGAATCGACGGATCATCACTATCAACGACATCACGGATGTCCTCGACATCTCTCGGAAGCCGGCCACGGACATGGCATACGCGCTCACGGAGAAAGGGTGGCTTGAGCGACTCGCACACGGGAAATATCTCATCGTACCACTTGCTGCAGGCGAGAATGCCGTACACACCGAACACGAGTTCGTGATCGCCTCCGCACTCGTGGAACCGATGTACATCGGCTACTGGAGCGCGATGAACCACCACGGACTGACCGAGCAGCTGTCTCGGACGGTGTACATCGTGACGACAGAACGCGCCTCGAAACGTGACATCCACGGGGTCACGTATCGACCAGTGTCGGTCTCCAAACAGAAGTTCTTCGGCTATCAACCGACTGCAGTCGGATCGAACCAAGTGAACATTTCGAGCATCGAAAAGGCACTGGTCGATTGTGCCGACCATCCGGAGTTCTGTGGAGGCATCGACGAGCTTGCGACGGCGATGCAGAACGCTGCCGAAACGGGATGTTCGTGGAATCGAGTCGTTGCATACCTGCGGCGGGTTGGAAACGGTGCCGCAACGAAACGCATCGTCTACCTCGCCGACCAGTTGGATATCGACCTTCCGGAGTACCGGGATCTCGTCGAGAACTTCACGACTGGGTATCCACTGCTCGATCCGACGAGAGAAGCGAGGGGCACCCGCGATAGCAAGTACCGGCTCCGCCTGAACGTTGCCCCTGAGTCGTTCTTCCCCGATGATCGCTCATGATTTCCGACGCGCAACTACGACGGCTGGCCAGAGAATTAGATGTTCGACTCGGCTACGCAGAGAAGAACTACGTCAATTCGTGGATTCTGTGGGCGATCTACACGAGTCCCTACGGCGACAATCTGCTGTTCAAGGGCGGAACTGCACTCAGCAAGTTGTATTTCCCGGAAACGTGGCGTTATTCGGAAGACCTTGATTTCGGTGTCGAGGGAGCGTATCGTGGGGACAAAGAGGAGTTACAAGGCGCACTGGAAGACGCGACCAGAGCCTCCGGCATCGACTTTGCGGTGATCAAACACCGCGAACTGAAGAAAGCAGAGTATCCGACGCACTACGTCGATATCGATATCCAGTATAACGCTGTTCTCGGCCACAAGAACACGACGAGCCTTGACGTTATGATCGACGAATACGTCGCATTCGCCTCGGTAGACCATCACCACAGCTACGAGGATGTCCCCGGATTTGGGCTGACTGCGTACAGTTGTGAGGAGATCTTCGCAGAGAAGTTGCGGGCGCTCTATCAGCGAACACAGGCTCGTGACTACTACGACCTCTATCGGATGATTACAGAGACCGATGTCGACGATTCTGTAATTCTCCCGACATTCATACGGAAGTGTGAACACGACGGTCTTGCCATCGATCTCCAATCCGGGCTTCCCAAAGAAAAACGGGACGAGATCCGTGATGGCTGGCAGAATACACTCCCCGATTTGGTTGCAGACCTCCCCGGGTTCGACTCAGTCTATGAAACGCTCGGAGACTACATCGGTTCACTAGCAGACACGTGACATCCTCTTCGGCGTATGAAGCCGTTTGAGCAGCCACGACCAAAATTGCTCCACCTCCTGGAGTGATGAGATATCCGAGAATAGCCGACTGACACGCCCACCGATCATCTCGGCGATCGGGACACGACGCCTGCACTCTCAGTTCGTTTCTTCGTAGTCCTGCCAGCATTCCTCGATTCGTGCTCGAACTGCTGCGAGGACCATTGAGAGAACACTCCGGTAGTTGTCCGGAAACTGGCTATCAGTCGATTCGCCCGCATCAGGCGGCGGGTGAAAGTGCTCACGAGTGCTGTGAGTACTCGATTGGCGGTCCCAGCGACACTGCCAGACGTTGCTTCCGTTGTCAGTGGTGTCGTCGCTGTGAATCTCTGTATAGTGGATATTGAAACCGTCATAAACTAAACCCCCAAGCGCGGATACTACGCCGTTCACGGCGTGGAGGAGCGCGTAGCCTTCCGCAACCGCTGTGTGACGGCGTTACTCTTCGCCGGAGTCCAACCGCTTCGCTCCCTCGAGCATCAATCCTTTCCATGTGTAGCCGCGTTCGTCTTTCAGCGCCGCGAGTCGTTCGTGCTGTTCGTCCGTGAGTGTGAACCGGACTTCTTTTCCCATACATTGTGTTATTCATGAGTCTTATGTGTATTGCGGTCGTACCCGATACTGTCGGAGAATGGCCGCCACAGCCACCACAACGCTCGAAGCTACGCTCGTTTCGCCCACCACAGGCAAAGAGCGCGCGCTCCAGCGAACGGTGGCGAACTACCGGCGAGCGCTCCGCGAATCGTTTGACGCAGGGGCGACCACGCAAACGACAGTCAACGACGTGGTGACGCCGTACACCCTCACCTCGTATGCGAAGGACGCGCTCAAGAGCTACGTCCCGACACTTCGAGACACCTACGGCGCGTCCGAACTCGCCGACGACCATCCCGTTCGGTTCACGAATCGGGGGTTTCGGCTCGACCACTCCCGCGAGCGCGAAGCCGAGTTCTGTTGGTACGTCCCGCAGGCCGGGCGCGGCAACGGGTTCTGGATACCGTTGCACATCAACCCAGAACAGTGCGGACTGTGGTTCGGCCTGCTTGACGGCGATGCGTCGGTCGGTGAGTTCCGCGTTCAAGAACGGCGGAGTTCGTGGGTTTTGCACGTCACGGTCGAACACGAGGTTCCCGAACCGAACGATTCGGACGAACCCACGTACGTCGGTTTCGACATCGGCGAATCTAAGCTCTTGGCGGGCTGTGCCTGCCGAGACGATGGTACTCCGGTTCGCCCGATGTTCGTTGACGGTGGCCGGGCGCGACACCTCCGCAAAGAGATGCACACCACGCTCAAACGATTCCAAAAGCGTGACGCCGCCGAGTGGCGTACCGACGAACGCTTCGAGCACTACCAGAACGCCCTCACAGACATCGTGGAGAAAGCGTCTCGCAAGGCCGTCGAATACGCCCGAAGCTTTGAGAACCCGGTCATCGCCCTCGAAGACCTGTCGTACATCCGCGAACGACTGGATTACGGCGCGTACATGAACCGGCGGTTGCACTCGTGGGCGTTTGCCCGGCTTCAAGGCCGCATCGCGGACAAGGCCCGCATCGCCGGGATTCGCGTCGAGTTCGTCACTCCGGCGTACACCTCGCAGACGTGCCACGCGTGCGGCCACATCGGCCGTCGGTCCGAGCAAGCGGAGTTCCGGTGTACGAACACCGACTGCTGGGTATCGGAGTACCAAGCGGATTTGAACGCAGCGGCGAACGTCGCTGGTCGCGTTGACCCGTGGGGAGAGAGCCTGCCTTGGAAATCGGCGGGCGATGACTCGCCACAGGACGGGAGCGCCTTTGACAGCGCCACAGCCTGCCGCGAGCCGAGCGCGAAACCCGCGCAGATGACGCTCGCGGAGTGGGGCTGAAACCTCTCCGGGAGACCGGATTCTCACCGTGTGGGATTCCCCGGCCTTTAGGCCGGTGGAGGATGTCAACAGTGCGAAGCGTTCGAGCGATGACTTTGAGAATCGCCTCGTCGATCGGCGCGTTCGCGTCGGTCATACGATCCGGGTCACGCCGGCGCTGACTGCTGCTCGCGCTGGAGGCGCTGGGCGTGTTCGAGCACGCGCTGCTCCTCTCGGACGGTCAGCCAGTCGTTCACGTCGGCCCAGATGGCTTCAACTGCGTCGTGGTCGTCCGGGTCGGCGATATCGAATGCGCTCACCTGCGTCGGATCGGACACGTCGTATTTGTCCTGGTAGGCGCGGTCGTGCTCAAGCAGCGTTTCGAGCCGAGTCGCGAGTTCATCGCTCGAATGGCTGCGTCTGGCTTCGTTGGCGCGTTTCCAGGGAAAGTACGCACGATTACGCTGAAATTGCGCGGGCTGTCCCTCACCGACTGGCTCGACGATACCGATCTCGGCAAACCAGAGGAGGTGTCGTCGAGCGGATTCAGGTGTGCACTCGGTTCGGTCGGCAACGACGGAAACGGGTGTGGGTTCGCGCAGCGTGAGTGCGGTCTCGTAGACGCGTTCTTTGACCGTCTTTCCCTCATCCCACTGCTCGCGTTCTTGGCGAACAGTCTCGTCTGACGGCACTCCGTCTGAAGGAATCCCGACAGCTGACTCCATATCGCGCTCGCTCATATCCGATAATATGTCGCACTCGCGCAAATATGTTAGCTTCAGCTTGTGAGGGGTTGTGGAGTTTGCGAAAGACGGACTCACTCCCAAAATTCCTTGACATGAGCATCCAGTTCCTGAAGCACCGCTACAACGACGTCTCGCCAGTCGTCCGGGTAGGACTCGTCGATTCCAGGGGTCGCTGCATCCGGCGGCGGATGGAAGTGCTCTCGCGTGTTGTGGGTGTTCGGGTGGCGGTCCCAGCGACATTCCCAGCGATGACTGTCCTTCCAGTGCTCGATGTACTGAAAACTGAAATCGTCGTTCTCGTACCACCGAACCTGGAGGGATACCTGTTCAATCCCTGCTGGAAAGTACCCGAGGTCGAACCTGAGGGCGATCGAGTTCGGCGCATACTCCGGGCAATAGTCCACAGCCTCGAATCGCTCACTACCCGCTAATCGATGGCCGAGTCGGTCGAGAGTATCGTAGTCGACCGGCGCTGTCTCCTCGCTCGACTCACGATCACCGTCATCAGGCATCGATACGACCGGGTGTTCCGCCAACGGGGGGTTCGTCACGCCGGGCGGCATCGAGAAGTTCTGCGCGCTTCTGGGCCGTTTTCCACTCAGAGAGGATTTTCCACGTCTCTTCGACGTCGTTTGCATCGGCTGTTTCCAGCAGGGACACCTCATCCGGGTCTGTCACCTCGAACTGTTCTCGGTAGTCTTCGAGTTCTCCGAGGACTGCTTCGAGTTCGGCGACGATCTCCTCGTCGGTATACTGCGTTCGGATCCGCTCGATGCGTCGCCACCGCAGGTACGATCGATTCGATTCGTATCGAACTGGGCGGCCCGGATGCTCGCGCACGATCCCAGCTTCAGCGAACCATTCCAGATAATCGCGGGCAGTTTCCGTATCGCAGTTGACTCGATCAGCGATCGCTGCGACCGGGGTCGGCTCTCGAAGTTGATAGACGACATCCAACATTCGGTCCCGGATCGGTTGATCCGTGACCAGAGCCTCCGGGTCCTCCCAGGCATCGAACTCTGGTGGGGTTTCGTCGTGATTTTCCAGGCTGTTGTCGGCGGTCATCGGGTTCGACTCTGCCGATCTCTACGTGGTAGCCTGTTATATATACTTTGGCGGCTGTATTATTTCTGCATGTAAATGGGCTGTTGGCTAGGCAACTATTTGCGCTTCGAACATCGAAATATCGATGAAGAGCTACCGAAGAAGACCAGTAGCGACCGTTCACACGTCGTATTTGTCCTGGTAGGCGCGGTCGCGCTCAAGCAGCGTTTCGAGTTGGGTCGTGAGCTCCTCACTCGAATGGGTTCGTCTGGCTTCATTGGTGCGTTTTCAGCGAAAGTACGCGTGATTACGCTGAAACTGTGCGGGCTGTCCCCCACCGACTGGCTCGACGATACCGATCTCGGCAAATCAGAGGAGGTGTCGTCGAGCGGATTCAGGTGTCCACTCGGTTCGGTCGGCAACGACGGAAACGAGAGTGGGTTCGCACAGCGTGAGTGCGATCTTGTAGACGCGTTCTTTGACCGTTTTCCCTCATCCCACCGTTCACGTTCTTGACGAACGGCCTCGTCTGACGGCACTCCGTTCGAGGGAATCCCGACAGTTGACCCTGTATTGCGCTCGCCCATGTTCGATAATATGGCGCACGCGCGTGAATATGTCAGCTCAAATTGTTGTGTGGGAACCGAACCAAGGTAGTGAGTGCGGGATAAAATCACCCAATCTCGGCGGACGCATCGAAGAGATCGTCCACCTCTTTCTCCACCCAGAGGGGAGTTTATGAACGTACAGAGGTGAGTTCCTGAACACAGATGCTTGTCTGCCATCTTGCACCCGATGAGCAAGGACGAGTCGTTCTGTGGGCCGAGGACTCGACGTTACCACCACAACACTCGCCGAAACCCGGCCGACCACCGAACGTTCCGGGTCCTCGGGATCATCCGTTCGCAGCATCGATCGAAACGCTCCAGAGCGCGTTTTCAGACCTGAACCTCTCGGTCGCAGCCGAGACGGTCGAGCACACCAGTCAGACGCTCCTGCTCCCGTCGGGTCGGTTCGGACCAGAACCATCACCGGATGTGGTGCGCGACGAGGGGATGGACGCGCCCGTCGATCGCGTCTCCCCGTGGACGGTACCTGCACTGGAGTGCGATGCCAGCGTCCTCGGCAATGTCCTCGATGCTATCGTGAACGAGGAGGTTAGCATCGTCCCGGGCGACACGGTACGATACTGGCAGACGGTCGCGTCGCTGGCTGGTGAACTCGTCCGTGGTGGCCGCGTACTGCCCCATCTCGCCCTCCGCGAGGACTCTGGTGTCGCAATGTGGCGTGCGCTCCCCTCGACAGCGGAGGATTTCAGCCGACTCCAGTCGCTCCGGGAGTCGATGCCCCCGCTCGCGCGAGCGCTCGTCACCGACGACGTGGCCAACCGTGCCGAAGCGACCAATAGCTGGGGCGACGCCGACGTTCAGTCTGCGCGTGACGTCCTCGTTCGCCTGCTTGACGTCTGTGTGGATACTGCTGTCAGGGACCGGCTTACGTCGGCTGGGACCGACGACGCTGTTGAGGAACCTGCCGATGTCCACGAGCAGTGGCTTGCCGCACTTTCCCGCCCGGACGGGACGATCGACGCCGATCCCGACGCCCTCGAAGAGCTGCGTCAGCAACTCGACGAGTGGACACGACCGCTCGAAACGACCGGCGAGCAGGGTGTGCGACTCTGTCTCCGGCTCTGGGCACCCGAACCAGAATCCGACTCCAACCCTGACGCCGACGTCGAGAACACACAGGCTATCACCGACGATATCGCCGCTGTCAGTCCCGACGGCTGGGAGCTGGAACTGTTACTGCAGGCTGCTGACGACCCGAGTCTTCTGGTTGAGGCCAGTACCGTCTGGGAGTCGACTGAAGCAACGAGGGAGGTGTTGGAACACCACCTCGATCGGCCACAGGAGACGCTACTCGAAGAACTGGGGCGGGCCGCGTCCCTCTATCCCCCACTCGAATCGGCACTCGACGAAGCAACGCCGACGACGCTCGAACTCACTGCCAGCGAGGCCGACGAGTTCCTCCGGGAGCATGCCGAGGTGCTCGAACAGGCGGGCTTTGGCGTCGTCCTCCCAGCGTGGTGGAACGAACCCGAACGGCGGCTTGGCGCACAGCTCACCGCTGGTTCCGAGGAGTCGTCATCCAGCGAGTCGTCCGTCGGGGGGATCGGCGTCGAGCAGCTCTGTGAGTTCCGGTGGGATGTGGTTCTCGGTGGCGAACGGCTGTCAGAAGACGAACTCGAAGAGCTGGCTGCGCTCAAGATGCCACTCGTTCGCGTGCGTGGTCAGTGGGTCTCACTCCGGGAGGGTGACATTGAGAACGCTTTGGAGCTGTACGAGGAGACCGACGAGGGTGAGATGACGATCGCGGACGCACTGCAGGCCGACACCGGGCTGACCGACGCCGAGCCTGGACTCCCGGTGGTCGACCGCCAGTTCGAGGGCACCCTCGGGGACCTGTTCGACACCGATTTCGAGGAGTGGATCGACGACGCCGAGACGCCGACTAGATTCGATGGTCAACTGCGACCCTATCAGAAGCGCGGACTGGGCTGGCTGAGCTATCTCGAAGAATTCGGCTTCGGGGGCTGTCTCGCCGACGATATGGGACTCGGCAAGACCATTCAGGTCCTCGCGCGGCTGGTCGAGGAGCGAACCGACGGCCAGTCGCCGGGACCGACGCTGGTGGTCTGTCCGCTCTCGGTCGTGGGCAACTGGAAGCACGAAGCCAACGACTTCGCGCCACAGCTCCAGGTGTACGTCCACCACGGCATCGATCGGGCGGCCGGTGATACACTCGACACGGCACTCACCGACCATGATCTGATCGTGACCACGTACGGCGTCGTACGAAACGATGTCGAGCAGCTTCGAGACGCCCAGTTCCACCGCGTCGTGCTCGACGAGGCACAGAAAATCAAAAACACCGATGCCAAGCGTACGCAGGCGATTCGTACCTTGTCGGCGCGCCATCGGTTCGCCCTCACTGGGACGCCGGTCCAAAACCGGCTCAGCGAACTCTGGTCGATCATGGAGTTTTGTAATCCCGGTTTGTTGGGTTCGGAGACGGCGTTTCGGGAGACGTTCGCCCGTCCCATCGAACGGTACGGCGACGAGCACACAGCCGACACATTGCGTCGTCTGATCCGCCCGTTCATTCTGCGCCGCAGTAAGACCGACGAGCGAGTCATCGACGACTTACCCGCGAAAATCGAGAGCAAAGAGTACTGTAATCTCACAGAGGAGCAGGCGACCCTGTACAAGGCTGCCACTGACGAACTCCTCGGAGAAGTCGAACAAGCAAGCAACATGGCACGGCGGGGGAAAGTACTCCAGCTCATCAACGCGCTCAAGGCGATTTGTAATCATCCGCGCCAGTACCACGAGGACGGCAGCCAACTCGTGGGACGGTCGGGGAAACTGGCGCGGCTCGAGGATCTGGCGACCGAAATTCTCGCCAGCGACGACCGGGCGCTCATCTTCACGCAGTACACGTCGATGGCCGAACTGCTCCGCCAGTACCTCCAGGACCATCTCGGACAACGCGTCCTCTATCTTCACGGCGGGACGCCGAAAGGGAAGCGCGACGAGATGGTTGAGCGGTTCCAATCGCCCGAGGGTCCGGCGTTCTTTTTGCTGTCGCTCCGCGCTGGTGGGACTGGGCTGACACTCACTGCTGCCACGCACGTCATCCACTACGATCGGTGGTGGAATCCAGCCGTCGAGGATCAGGCGACCGATCGGACCTACCGCATCGGCCAGACCGACGACGTACAGGTCCACAAACTGATCTGCGAGGGGACCGTCGAGGAGGCTATCGACCAGACGATCGAGCAAAAGCGGGAGCTGGCCGATCAGGTGCTCGCCGAGGGCGATGAATGGATTACGGAACTCTCGACCGATGAACTTCGTGACCTCGTGACGCTCTCGGAGGAGACCTTGGCATGAGCTGGCGCTACTATGAAAAAAGCACGCCGAAAGACGTCGTGGATGGGATCGAAGCCCAAAGCAAGCGGGGAGACATCGGCGAACAGTGGTGGTCGCGTCGGTTCGTCGACGTCGTCGAATCCTACAGCAAAAGCACTCGGATCACGCGCGGCAAGCGCTATGCACGCAAAGGACAGATCGTGGATCTCACCGTCGAGAACGGTCTCGTCTCGGCGTCGGTCCAGGGCTCCCGATCGAATCCCTACGATGTCACGATACGCGGTGACGCGCTTGAAGAAGAAACGTGGTTGGAGATCGAATCGGCGCTGGCCGACCGAGCCGTCTTCGCCGCCCGCTTGCTGGCCGAAGAGATGCCCGCAGATATCGAGGAGGTGTTCGAGGCGTGTGACGTCTCGCTGTTCCCGGAGTCATACAGTGATATGGGGACCAACTGTAGCTGTCCGGACACGGCTAACCCATGCAAGCATCTGGCTGCCGTGTTCTACGTTCTGGCCGAGCGATTCGACGAGGACCCGTTTCTCATCTTCAGATGGCGTGGCCGCTCGCGTGATACACTGCTCGACAGACTCCAGGAATTGCGTGGTGTTGCCGACGAGTCAGCGGCTGAAACAGTCCCGTTCGAGAAAGGCGACGATCGCCCGATCGGTGAGTGTCTCGATGGGTTCTGGACAGCTGGGGAGTCGGTCGAGGAGGTACGTATTCGTTCGGAGACGGCCGATGTAGCAGACGCGACGCTCCGCCAACTCGGCCAGCCGCCAGCAGAGCTTGGCCCCGTTCACGAAACAGTCACCGAGTACTACACTATAATGACCGACGAGTGATTCAACTGCTCGGTAGCGCGGAGTCCCCTTCCTCAAGGAGCGCGACCGAAGGGAGCGCGAGTAGGGAGGGGAGGAGCGCGTTCGTATAGCTGGGTATTACCGACGCAGTTAAGCATCACGAGATACATTGAAGAATGTGACAGAGGAGTACGTTCGTCGCACCGCCGTCACCCGTCTCTCGGTGAGCGACGAGCAACGCGCGTTGCTCGAAGCGACTATCGACGCCTACCGCGACGGCTGTCAGATGGCGGCGGACATGGCGTGGCCGAACACCAAATCCAAGAGCGACGTGCAACCGCTGGCCTACGACACTATCCGCGAGGAAACGGAGTTGGGCAGTCAGCACGCGATTCTCGCCACGCACCAAGCCGCCGAAGCCATCACTGGGTGCTACGAACGTCGGTCGAAGGGACTGAAAACGTCGAAGCCACGCTTTACGGCTCCAACCGTCACCTACGACACGCGGACCATGACGTTGTTCGAGAACAACGCGGTCTCGCTTGCGACGGTCGATGGTCGCGTTCGGTGTTCGCTCGTGCTTCCACAGGACGACGACGGCTACCAGTGGCAGTTCTTGAACGACGAGCGGTGGGAGTTGACCGAAAGCACGCTCACCGCCCGCGACGGCGCGTACTACCTCCACATGGGTTTTCGCCGGTTTCGCACCGAGCAGGAACGCGAAGCCGACAAAGAGACCGCCGAGGATGGAACGGTTCTCGGGGTCGATTTGGGCGTGAACAACCTCGCGGTGACTTCCACAGGGCTGTTCATCAGCGGCGGCGAACTCACTCACTGGCAGAACGAATACGAAAAACGACGCGGGTCGCTCCAACAGACGGGAACGCGCTGGGCGCACGAAGCCATGCAGCGTGTCGGTCGGAAAGAGGAAACGCGCTTCACGATTCTTTTACACGAAGCGTCGAATGCGATACTCGCGGAAGCCCGCGAGAACGGATGTACGCATATCGCGTTCGAGGAGTTGACCGACATCCGCGAACGACTCCCGTGGGCGACGTGGCAACACCGCTGGGCGTTCCGCAAACTGTACGAGTTCGTCTCGTACAAGGCCGTCGAGGACGGCATCAGCGTTCGGCAAATACCGCCGAACTACACGAGTCAGCAGTGTTCGCACACCGACTGTGGATTCACGCACGAGGACAACCGCGACGGTGGTTCGTTCGAGTGCCTGAAATGCGGATACAGCGTCCACGCCGACTACAACGCCGCCAAGAACATCGCCGTGAAGTACGCGAAGAAACTCCGTCGGTCGCACAAGTCTTCCGACGGAGGGGTATCCGTAGACATACCCTTAAACAGCGGGTCGTTGATTGTCGAAGGCCCCGGTACAGTTGTGCCGGGGTAAGAAGGCTGGAGGCCACGCTGAAAAGCCCCACCCTCAAGCGCGAGGGCGTCAGCCCGAGCGGTAGGGTGGGGATGTTTACCCGTTCGAGTCCGGCGTCCACACCTTCTGTACGGGCTGGAACACCACATACGCATCCACGGTGGAGCTGTCATTTGGGTGCGCTGTGTGGAGAGTTATGTCTCCCATCTTTGAGTGCGAGCGATTCCGCTCGGACACCCATGCTTCTGCGTGATCCTCCGAGGGGAACTCGATGCGGAGATCGTCATCGAATTCGTCCTCGGTAAGCGGCGTCTCACGGAACACCGAGGCTTTGAGTTCGACGAGGTAGTTATCAGACATGTCGTGAGTGTTCGTGCTGAGGGCCCATCAAATTGTGTTCCACTGCCATCCTGAACGCGATCGTGATGCTGGTGGATTGTCAACCATATTGACGGTCAACTATCCCACGTCGGTGACCTGTGTCGCTTAGCTCAAACAGTACATACTCATACTCTCGACCGTTGTTGCGGCCAAGAGCCAGTGTATGACTGCTCCCATCGCGTATTCCGAGGCACTCGACCCGTTACTTTCGTTGGATCTGCCGCCAGGATGGGTGCGTGGTCTCATCCAGCATCCGCTCCAGGCGATCTCTAGAGAGCCAACTGCAATAGACCGTCAGTTCGCGCGCGATCTTGCACCTGAACTCCCGGAGGAACCGATTGCGACACAACTCCTCTTCGTGTATCTGCGCGGGTACGAGCCCAGCAATGAGCGTCCGATGCGATCTGATCGGAGAGTAACTGTCGGCTACTTTCCGTCGATGGAGCAGTTTGGTGTACAGTCACAGAATGATCAGTATCGAGTGGCTTCCGTTGACGGTGTCAAAGATTGGTTGAGCGAAACGATCCCGCAGGTCGAGTCAGAGGTTGACACGTGGAATCGGCTGTGGAGCGCGCTGTCAGGGATTCACGGTCTCGGTCCGGCGGGAATCAACAATCTTGCCGAGGAGTACGGCACCCTTGAAGCCGTCGGGACTGCCACCGAATCCGAACTCAGCGAGATCGCCTACATCACCGCTGGTTTGCCACCCAAAGTGTTGGCTTCCTGTAAGCAATGGGATGGGCGGGTTCCAGACGCTCCGGGCGATCAGGTTGCCAACGATGCCGACGACCCGCTCGTTGTCGATCGGAGCGCCCTCCGGCCACTCGGCCATCTCTTCGAGCACTGAGTAGGGGCGATTCAGGGATCGTAATGATAGACGTAGGGGTGGTCGTCCTTTCCGTCGGGCATGATGGCCGAGAGCATCTCTTCGAGCTGTGCTTCGGTCGGTGCCGTTGCGACGACCTGCCCATCGTAGATGGCCACGTAGGCTGCTTCGAGTCCGAGATCGCGGAATTTTCGACCCAGCCGTCGGGCACTCGCCTTTCCCAGTTGCTCGTGATAGATCCGCGCCAACTCTTCGGTTTTGTCCTTGAGGGCCTCGATCTCGTCGGCGAAGCGCTCGCGGTTGTCCTGGTTCTTCGTATAGAATCGCAGGCGTTCGGCGTCACTCCGGGCTGGCTCGTCTTCCGGCGGAAGTGTTTCGGCGATCCCGAATCGGTGTTTGGCTTCTTCGTAGGCGGTCTCCGGGTCATCCTTGATCATCTGCATCGCCATCCCCGCAAGCATATCGACCTCTTCCAAACCGTCTGTCACGATCCGACCCTCGTACGGGAGCAACACGACCGAAGTCACCGCAACTGGGAGCGCGTCTTCGGGAAGCGTCTCCGCATAGCTGTCGTACACGCCCGTGACTTTGTACGCTTGCGGTTCATCCGGATCGAGAAACACGGTCCCGTCGTCGAGATGCTCGACGACGAAAAACTGCCCTGCCTCGTAGTTCAGCCACGATTCGATCTGTTCGAGCTGGGATGGCGAGAAGTCAGCGGGATTCTCCCTGATGAACTCCTCGATCACTTCGGCCACGTTTGTATCTCGATAGAGTGTGTCGTGAATCGGCCGGAGCTCGTCGATATACGACTGTTGGAATTCCTCGTAGGTGTCGATGCCCGGCACCACACCGAAGCGGTCGTTGACATACAGGAGCAGCCGCCCCTTCAGCTCAAGGAACTCTCGTGCGGCGTCCGGGTCGAGAACCGATGGGTCATCAGTGTCACCCGGACTCGAGATCAGCTCGCTCCCTTCCGCTTCCATTCTCGTGACGATCTCTTCGATGACGGCATCGTACTCTTCGAGGGAGACACCGGCACGTTCGAGTGCGACATCGGGATCGATCTCGCCCTGTAGGCCGTCCGTCGCCGCTGTGAGTGAGGCGAGCACGGCATCGGATTCCGGCGACAATGAGTTGATGATCTCTTCGAGCCGGTCGGTTTCTGCCGATGGCAGGAATTCATCCGGGTTGAGACTCTCAGCCGACTCCCACTCCGGGGAATCGAGTGGCGTCTCGAAGAGTTCGGATGGTGCTGCGGCGTCAGAGCCGGTATCGAGCTGTGTGGCGTCATCGAGGTCGCCACTCATGAACATCGACTTCGCCATTCCCCAGTTGGCGGGATCCGCTGCGGCGTCGACGATGGTGTCACCGAGCGATTCGACGTGGCTTGCCAACTGAGTTCCATTCTCGATATCACCGCGAACATCGAGAAATCGGAGAAAGGCTCCGATCACCGGTGCAACCGTTTCGAAGTGGTCGGAATCGGCACTGATCTTTGCGGGGTAGAGCTGTCGACACACCGCTTCGAGACGTTGCTCGTCGGGGTCGTCGAGTGGCACGTACTCGTAGCCGTACAGCAACTCGTGAAACGTTTCGATGACGAACTGTGCCTCACGTTGCTGGTGTTCCGTGAGTTGTTCGAACTGCTGACTGTTGCCGAACTCCGACACGAGTCGTTCTATCCGGTCGAGTGAGGCTTGGTACTGCTCGTCCGATGGAGGGTCGATACTGTCCATACTCTCGTGTGAGCAGCCATGACCAAAATTCGTTCCTCCAAAGTGGAGTTGTTTTCCAGAGTGATGGGACAGCCACGCAAAGACTCAGGGACCGGCAGAGAGGGCCTGACCTGCATACTTCTCTGCGAGATCGACCACGTCGTAGACGTGGATACCGGTTTTGAACCAAAGTAGCCGCTTAGCCCCGAAATCGACACTGACGCAATCGAAGAAGAACTTTGATACAGCAGATCATCCGACAGCGACAAATATTTTATTATTGCATACTTCTGTGCAATCATACGATGTTCGAACAGTGTGGTGAAGCAGAGCTCAAGACGCTCCTCGCCATCGAGCCGGGCGACCCAATCTCGGGCGTGGCTCGCAAGATCGACGAGAACCGCGAGACGATTCGTCGGACCGTGAACCGTCTCGAAGACGCAGGTTACGTCCGATACGATGGTGGATTGTCTGTCGTTGACGACACCGTCCGAGAGGCAGGTCTCGCCTTCCTCGCGGCCGCAGCATCTGTCTCCCCACCCACCATCTCGGAGGCGTACGTCCTCCCCCAGTTCGCCGGAGTGGAGTTCGCCTACACCGCTATCGACGCCGTTTACGTCTGGACTCGGGGCGGCTATCAGGTCGCACGTGATGAGACGGATTACCCGCTATTCATTGCCATTCGCAAAACGGATCTCGAAGAGTGGAGGCGCTTCTTCGAACGGTTCGGGATTCCGACTGCTCAACAGCGTCAGCCAGCCGACGAGATTCCTGGGCCGCTGCAGATCGTCCTCGAACCGCGTGCACAGATCGATGCGGAGATGGTTGATGGGCGGCCGGTCATCTCCCGTTCGGAAACGGTTGCGTTCGCGCGCGAGCACTACGCGATCTTCGAGTCGGCACTGGATATCCTCGATCGCATGTACGACGACGTCGAAACCGAATCTGACTACTGAGCTGCATACTCCTCTGCGAGGTCGACCACATCGTAGACATGGATGCCGGTTTTGAACCAAAGCACTCGGTCGGCTTCGAGATCGATGTCTTCGCTCGTACAGTCTAATTCCTCGGACACCGCTAAGAGTAGATTATTCACGTCCGCTTGCCGAATCTTCGCGAGCTTCTCTTCGAGGTACTCGGGTGTCCAAAAGCCCACTACCTCGAGGATTGCCCGGCGGCCGTCAGGATGTTCGAGCGCGAAGTCGGGTAGCAGTACCTCCGCTCCCAGATCGATCACATCGTCCTCGCGGACCAACTCCCACTCCGTATTCGCCCGCTCCCACTTGGTGGCGAGCGTTCGTTCGAGGTCGCTGTCGTACCGACTGCCACCACTGTAGTGTGTCTGGAGTCCCGTCGTCTGATCGAGCGTCAACTCCCGTGTTTCGTTGGTTGACTCGTCGACGAGGATCTCCGCCGTGAGGTCCCACCGCTCGCAGTGGGGCAATGCGGGCAGGAAGTTCGCCATCCGGATGCCGTACTTGCGCGACTGCCGGAACAACGAGGCCGGACCGTCCAAGATCGCCTCGTATCCGTCGGCGAGGTCCGTGCTTGACACCCGTTCGCCGTGCTCGTCGATCGGATAGATCCGGTGCATCAGCCCGAACAGCTTTACGTAGCTAAATGTCGTCGCAAACTCGTCCCACACCCGAATGCGCAACTCGGTCGCGTCGTACAGCACCGCCTGCGCGAGCGCGAGGTTGTACCGATGCAGCAGCCACTCGACGGTGAGTGCCGTGCCCGTGTACGCCTCCTCGCTCTGGCCGGTCAACTGAGTCGTGCTGGTCGTCCCATCAATATCCAGTTCGACCGATTCAGCGATCTGATCGCCGAAGCGCACGAGCCGATTATTCGCATCGAGATCCGCATACATCCCCTGATGGCACTCCGCGAGTGAGATCCCCAGCTCGTCGGCGACAGCCGTGTAGACGTCGAGCTTCCGGGTATCCTCACCGAGCGTGGGCTGTCGGACCACCGGATACGAGTCGTTCGCCCGCGCGAAGAGCCGCTGGCGGATCTCACGCGGTTCGGCTGCCGCCACCGTCTCGAAGTCACACTCATCGCGCAGGAGTTTCGCCAGCCCCTGGATGATCTTGTAGTCGGTATCCGCCACCGTCAGCTGGTCGATCGCCGTATCGAGGTCGGCCTTCGGCTCACCGACATGCGTCTCGAACAGTTCGATCAACTCGCTCGCCGTCTCTCGATAGCGTGCATCATCGGGATCGATGAACAGCGGCGTCACCTCGCCATCGGCTGCCCGCGAGCGCGCGAGATCGGCCGTCAGCATGGCTTCGGTCTCACTGGAGTGGTCACGGTCACGCTCCTGTCTCGACGCCTTCGCGGCGGCGCTGGGAGACGTAGTTCTCCATCGTGTCGGTCGCGATGATCTCGTAGAGCCGTGCGGGCTGGCGGTCGTCGGTCGGGCGCAGGATCCGGCCGAGGCGCTGGGCGTACTGGCGTTTCGACGCGCTCCCTGAGAGGATGACCCCGACGTTGGCGGCGGGGACATCGATGCCCTCGTCCAGCACCTGCGACGTCGCTAAGATCGAGTACTCACCACTCCGAAACCGTTCGAGGATCTCCGTGCGCTCGTCGGTCTTGGTCTGATGGGTGATGCACGGGACGATGAACTCCTGGGAGATCTCGTAGGCGAAGTCGTTGTTCGCGGTGAAGATGATCGTACGATCCTCGTGATGGCGCTTGAGAAGCGTGTCGAGCGTATCGAGTTTCTTCGCTGCGGTGCGTGCAAGTTCCTCGGCGCGTTGCTTGGCGATCAGCGCCCGCCGACCATCGGAATAGTAGGAGGTGTGCGCGAGGAACTCCTGGTAGCCCTCGGCTTTCCAGAGGTCGAAGTCATGCGTATCGACGTACTCGCGGTAGATGCCGTACTCCTCGTCGTACTGGGTGCGCTCGTCGTCGGTCAACTCGACCTGCATGTGGATGGTTTCGTATTCGCTGAGATACTCGCCAGCGAGCTCGTCGACCTCCTCTTCGTAGACGACCGGACCGATGAGGCCCGTGTCTTCGAGGAGTTCGTGGGCATCATCGGCGCGCTCGTAGGTGGCTGTCAACCCCAGACGATACGGCGCGATGGTCATCTCCGGAATCTGCCGATAGGTCGGGGCTGGCAGATGGTGGATTTCGTCCGCGATCAGCAGGCCGAACTGGTCGCCGTACTCGTCGATGTAGCGATACGCGCTGTCGTAGGTCGTGACCGTCACAGACCTGATCTCGTGGGTGCCGCCGCCGAGCACGCCAACCGCCTGTTCGGGCCCATCTCCACTCCGCTGGGGCAGTTGATCGCCGAAGGCATTGGTGAGCGTCGCATGCCACTGGTTCATCAGGTCGATCGTCGGCGCGATCACGAGGGTGCTGACACCAGCGTCGGCGATGGCCTGAATCCCGAGAAACGTCTTGCCGCTCCCGGTCGGGAGGACGACGCTGCCGCGACGGTCATGGGTTCGCCACGCATCGAGCGCCGCCTGCTGATACTCGCGTGGCTCGATCTGGAGCGCCGGATCGAGCGCGAGGGCGGGATACGCCCGAGCCGTATCCTCGATTGCAACAGTGGCCGACTGGATGGTCTCTTGGTGGGCTGACTCCTGTGTAGCGGAGGGCGAGTTCTCACCATCCCACGCGTCGGCCCACTCAAGCAGAGGCCGGTAGCGATACGCGGGCGCACGGTAGTCGTCAACCCGGTCGTCCCACTCCGCGTACGGAACGTCCTCATTGGCCTCTCGAAGCAGGAGCGTGCCTTCGTCGAACTCGACCCGCATCTGTGGATTACCTCGGTCCCCACCGAGCGTGACCACGTCGGGAGAGTGTCCGCATCAGAGGTCGCGTGACTGGACGGTCCTGCGGTCGTTGTCTTCGGCCCGTCGCGCAGCATCGTCGAGCAGCGTCGAGACTTCCTCGTCGAGCTCGTCATAGAAGTCCGCCGAGACGTTCATCTGGTCGAGATGCTCTTTCACGGCCGCTTTGACGATCGTATTCGCCATACCCGCTTCTCACACCGGTCGGCACTTATAGCCTGTCGAAGCATGCCGAAAGTGAACCGCCTCGGGGTCAAGTGGCTCGAGACGCTCGCCTTGCTCATGCCTGCCCTCTCAGGGACAGCCGGACAACAACAGCACTACCCGGCCCTCACAGCCCCTCTCCTGTCCGCTGTCGTTCCGTTCGTCCCCGACTGTACGACGACCGACTCCAACGAGATCGTCCCGGGTCCGGTCCGGAAGCCACGGAACTCGATCCCGTTGCGTGGCTCGTCGAGCGTGAACGGCACGGTCACCGTCTGAGTCCCGTTCCCCGACGGCACCGCTTGACGGGCGATCGTCCGATGCTCCTCACCCACCGTGACGTCGACGGCCGCGGTCGATCCGTTCGCCCCACCCCCGCGCGCCGCAACGTGGAACGTTGCGGTGTAGTTGCCCGCCGGGAGCGCCGTGTAGGGACCGTGCCAGACGTTGCTGTCGTTGGTCCCACCGCGATCGACGAGGCGGCCGTCTTTGAACTGGCCACCGGTCGCGACGAACTCGTCGGCCTCGAAGACGATTCGCTCGCCCGACCCCGACTGCGTGATCCCGGTCGGCGACCCATTATATCCCCGTTTGAGGATCCAGATGCCGTCCTGGTAGCGAGAAACGCCATATTCGTCGCCGACCAGCGGGAAGTACGCGTCCCGCACGGGCGACGACCAGTCGAACGAGCGTGTTTCGAGTCGCGTATCGAAGAGGACGTACTCGGGCCGCGGCGTGCCATACTGCTCCTGATACAGCCCGAACAACGAGGGGTTCGGGATGAACGTCGCGTTCGAGCGGGTCGCGACGTGGGGGTAGATCGTGTTCTGGGTCACCAGCGAGGCGTTCGCCGGCACGGTCTCGATGGCTGCCGTGAGCGTCTCGGTATGCTCGCCGGTTTCGGGTACCGCCCCCTCCTCGGCGACGGTCTGTGCGCCGGCTCCGGCACTCGTCAGGAGCACGACAACGAAAAACATCGTGAGCACCCGCCCCGACGGCAACGACGGGGACAGCCGTCCGAGGACGCGACTGGCACCGATGTAGACGAACGGCAGCAGATAGAGCGGATAGTGGCCGCCGAAGGTGTAGAACGCCTCCGTCCCGCTGAGCAGCCACGCGAACCCGACGAACGGTGCCAGCGCACCGAGCGTGCTCTCATCGACTACCGCGAGGAACAACACCGGCGCGAGAAAGAGCGCAAAGTACAGCAGCTTGGTGAAGAGATCGGTTCCGAGGAGATCGACGATGAGCTCGGGCCGCGAAAGGACCAACTGCACCAGTTCGCCGGTCGTTGCCCGCCCACCTTCGACGAACGGCTGGAGCGGGGCGGCGATGGCCGCCTCCCGAATGCCCGAAACACGGCTGAAGCGATCGATGACCGCCCCCGAGAGGAGCTTCGCACCGACGGTCAACACGGCCGCCCCGGCGAACACCCATCGTTCACGAGACAGACGCCCAGCCCGGTAGGCCCCGAGCGCGAGCCCGACCAGAAAGCCACCGCCGATGAGCACCATGAGCTCGTTGGTGACCAACACGAGCGCAAACGCCAGCAGAAACCGTCGATAGCGCTCGGTGTAGTACCAATGGTAGGCCAACAGGACCAACACCGGCAGGAGGACGTGTTCTTGGAAGTCGTAGATCCAGGCCGACCAGAGAAACGGATTCAATGCGTACGATGCGGCCAGGAAGCCAGCGACCCGCCGATCGGCGACGTGATCGCTGGCGACGATCCAGACCAGCGGGATGCTGGCCGCAAGAAAGAACGATTTCCACAGCAGCAGCGTCACCGGCGATTCGACGAGCGCGAACAGCGGGAGGAACACCAACAGCGTGAGCGTGAAATGGCCACCCCAGTACGAGCCGCCCGGATGGCCGGCGACGTACTTTCCCTGTTGGAGGAACCCCGTTCCATCGAGCGTCGTCGCGAACATATGGACGTACGTACCGAAATCCGCACCCGTCAGCCAGAAGCTCTCGTAGAGAGCGGTCGTGTAGGCCGCAAAGCCGACGAACAGTATCGCAGCAAGAGCGAGGATATACCACGGCACGCGAACGTAGCGCCGAAGCGAGCGAGCGATCGGCGTGGCGATCGCGTCGGGTACGAGGCGGCTGCCGATGCGTGTGAGCCGGTTATCCATGGGCTGGTCGTTCGGGCGAGAGGAGGAGCTCTTTGAGCTGTGGATAGACGGTCTCGAACCCGTGACGTTCGCCGATCCGGCGGGCGTTCCGACACCGCTTTTCGTAGCCGCTTCCGTTGTGCCATTCCCACTGGAGGGTTCTGAGCTGGGCGACGAAGTCACCGACCGTCGAGCCGTGTAGCACTGCTGGTCCGGTCGGTGGATGGGTACGAAGCGGTGTCGTCACAACTGGCGTGCCCGACGCCAGCGCCTCTTTGATCACCAAACTGTCGGCATCGATACGGCTGGGATGTAAGACAGCGTGGGCGCTCGCGTAGGCGTCGGCGAGTTCGTCTTCATCGAGAAAGCCGAGCCCGTCGATCGACGGGACGTCGCTTTCGCCCGTCGTCACCACCCGGAGTTCGTCACCGAGCGTGCTGGCGATCTGCCGCGTCCGATCCCAGCCTTTCGCCGGGAGATGGGCCGCAGTGACGAGCACCGTGAACGTCTCGTTGAGCGATGCCCGCGCGGGATCGAACAGCGTCGTGTCGACGAAGTTCGGAATGTAGTGGGTGTTCGAGTGCGGCGAATCGTAGCTGTTCGTCACGGAGTGGACCGCGTCGAAGCGGTCGAACGCTCGGTTGCCGAGGGCTCGATACAACAGTTTCACCGTCGTCGGGACGACCCCGTAGTGGGGTTCGTACAGCCGATCGGAGAGATACACCCACGAGTGAATTCCCGCGATGGAGCGGGTCTGACCGGTGAAAAACGACCGGGCGAACGGATGATAGAACAGGTAGGCGCTGTCGAACGCCGACAGATCGTGTCGCCATTGCTCTCGATAGGACACGGCGTCGTCCAGCACGTCGTCGGCCGACACCCGCCGTTGGTTCCGTGGCGTGTACGGGAGCGCACGGACCGCGACGTCGATCCCATCGGCAGCCAACCGATTGGCGAGTGTTGCCGTCCATTTCTCACCACCACGATAATGTTCCAGCGAGAGATGGGGGCAGAGAGCGACCTTCATGGTGGCTGTGGGTGTGCGCAGAACGTATGCCCGAATGATTACAGTTACGATCGTGTCGGACCGGCCATCGATGACCGCTCTCCTTCGCGCTGGCGCGCTCACTGAGGACGGGCCCTCCCTGTCCCACGATGGGATCTTGAACGAGGGGAAGTAGTGCCTCGCAACATCGCTTGAACATGGGTCGAGACGGTGCCCCGCACGGAAGGGAAGCAGTTTTATTCGGTCGTAGTGAGATGAGGATGTGGTAGCCGCGCATCGTCACGGTATCGTTGCCACAACACTTCTCATAGCGCTACTCATCACGACCGCCGGACTGCCGCTTGCCAGTGCAACGATCACTGACCACCACGCGGCCGATCGCGCCTACCAGGTGGAACCCGACCCACCCAACAACACGACGGTTGTCCACGAAGACCCGGCAACGGCTGACGACGACGGCAACGTCTCCGAGGTGCAGGGCTGGCTCTCCAGTCGTCTCGGTGAGACGCTCGTCGACTGTTCGGCGGGGCTCGAAGTCGGCAACTACGACGCCTGCAATCAGTCCGAAAACTATCCCGACTGGCTCGACAAATACGTCAACGTCACCCGCAGCTCCGATTCGGAAACCAACAAAACCACCGAGTTCCAGCGTGCGAGGGAGAACCAAACGGAGTACGCAAACGATGTCCAGCGGTTTCGGCGGACTGTCGAGCAGTATCGGGCTGCACGACGAAACGGGAACACCGAGCGGGCACAACGGCTTGCTCGCCGCGCCCAGCGCATCTCGAGACAGGTAAACGAGACGGGCACCCAACTGACACGTGACTACCGGACCATCGACAACGGGACGAGCCAAAACCTCTCCGTAGCGGTCACGACGACCGACGCGACCACACAAAACGTCACCACCGTCGCCGAATCCGTCAGTGTCGCCCAGTTCAGAAACACCACGATCACTGCCACGGCAGCCGACCGACGGATCTCGTTCACCGACCCACTGCGGGTGAGTGGCCGTCTCGCGATGGCCAACGGCACCCCGCTCGCGGACCGCACCATCGTGCTCCAGGCGGGCGGTCAGACCCGCCGCACGACCACGGACGGAGCGGGGCGATACGCCATCAGCTATCGTCCAACGCTCCCGTCGCTCGATACGCGTCGCGTCTCGGTGCGGTATCGACCGACGAATCAGTCGGTGTTCCGGAGCAATCGAACGTCGGTCCCCGTGACGATTCGGCAGGTCCAACCGAACGTACAGGCGCAAGCCACACCACAGCGGGTGGGGTTCGGCGATCTGGTATCGGTCTCCGGGCGGGTCACCGCCAACGAGACCGGTGTCCGATCGATCCCCATCGCGATCTCGGCCGGTGGCCAGGAACTGCGGCTCACCGGCGGTGACCGCGCCCGAACGGCGGCCAACGGTCGTTTCAGGCAGGCACAGCAACTGCCAGCCGACATCGATTCCGGTCGCCAGACCGTTCGCGTCGCGTTGCCCCTCGAAGACAGAGCACTCGGGAACGCCTCCACGTCGGTTCCGATAACGGTGACGTCGACGCCGACAGTGCTTGCGACCAACGTCTCACAGCAGTCAGTCAACGGCTCCGCCGTCGGCGGACCGATCGTTCGCGTCGAGGGCCGACTCGCGGCGAACGGCGAACCGCTTCCCAATCGATCCGTGAGTGTGGGGCTGAACAACTCCACCACGAGCGTGACGACCGACGAGAACGGGAGCTATACGACGAACGTAACGGTGCCACAGGCGGTATTTGCAGGGCAAACCGGTAGCACGACGACGACGGTCGGTGTAACGTATGACGGCACGGACACGAACCTCGAATCGTCACGTCGTCGTGCGTCGATACAGCTCACGGTCCCGACTCAATCGAGCGGGATCCTCGAACGGTTCGTGAACGCCTTTGGGGCCCTTCCGGTGACCTACCGGCTGCTGATCGGACTCGGCGTGGTGTTTCTGGTCGGCTACGCTATCCACCGGCTTCGTGAGTGGATCGGTCTCGGAGGGATGGGTGACTCACTGTCCGAGATATCGACGGCCGAGGATGCAGAGAGCGCCACCGACGAGCGAGTTCTTCCGGAGTCGCTTCTCGAGACGGCCCGCGATCGGCTGTCGGCCGGTGACTCAGTACACGCAGTCGGGCTCGCGTACGCAGCTGTTCGGCGGGCACTCGAACACGACTCCGATCGTACGAACACGTACACACACTGGGAGTTTTTCGACGCGTATCTCGATCGAGACGTTGGCGAGCGTCGAGGTGCCGCACTGCGGCGACTTACCGAACTCTACGAGCGGGCGACGTTCTCTCAACGATCGCTCACGACGGAGATGGCCTCGTCCGCACTCGACGAGGCCCGGACAGTAGCCGATCGGGACGGTCAGTCGACCACCACCGAGTCGGATGGCGAAACCGACGCGGAATCGGAATCATAAGCGGTCCGAGCGCGGAAACCATCCTCAGTACCTCACAAAGCGGGTTAGATGAACGGGCTGCTTGGTCAGTTGATGCGACCGAACCAAGCAGCCAATGAACTCACCGAAGAGCAGGTGCTTAACTTTCTCGTCAACACTCTCGACGAGGAGATCGATATCGAACTCGGCGAAAACGCCGATATCGACTCCGAGGACATCTGGGACGTCCTCGTCGGCGCAACAGCCGACGAGGACTCGGTCAGTCACCTCTGTGAGATTTCAGAGGACTCACCCCACGGCAATACCATTCTCCACCACCTCCGGACGAAGTTCGAGCTCTCCGAGCTCGAACGAGTCGGCAAGACACTCATCCAGCAAGACATCCTTGAACTCCTCCCGGATCGACCGGTGGAGGTCGTCGCTGACCTCCACCTCCGTCCGTACTACGGCGAGGAGTACGACTCTCAGGAGGAACTCTACGAGTCACTCGCCAAAGCTGGAACAACCACGTTCCACGGCTATGCCACGCTCTACGCGCGGGTGCGTAACAAACGCTACACGCTGGCGGTGCGCCGTCTCACCGACGGCGACACCGCCAGCTCGGTCCTCGCGGAACTGCTTGGCGTGCTTGACGGCCTTGACCTCGAAGTCAAGGCCGTCTACCTCGATCGCGAGTTCTACGACACGTACTGTTTGACGCTGCTCGCCGCCCACAACTACGCTTTCGTCATGCCGATCGTGAAGTGGGGTGAGAAAATCCAGACCGAACTGAGTGAGGGCTGGAGCCGCGTGATCGACCACGACCTCCAAGGCGAAATCGACGGTCACACGTGGACCGTCGATTTCCCGGTCTACATCGACTGTACGTACCAGAAAGGAAAGTACGACGAGGAAGGTGTGGCGCGTCACGGCTACGCCGTGGACGCGCCGTTCATCGACACGCCACGTCAGGCTCGGAAGTACTACAGCCGACGCTTCGGGATCGAATCGACCTACCGGTTGTCCGAACGAAGCATTGCGATGACGACGACACAGAATCCGGCGGTGCGGTTTCTATACGTGCTGATTAGCTTCCTTCTCCAGAATGCGTGGCGGTATCTGCACTGGGAGTACGTGGCGTCGCCGCGCCGTGGCGCGCGACGCCTGTGGCCGTGGCGATTCGACGAGTTCCTCGGGATGGTGCGACGAGCAGCGGAGACGGCGCTCGCGGTGCGTCGCGCCGTCCCCGCAAACAAGCCTCCGGACGACCGCTTCGAACGGTAATCCACCGACCGGGACCGCCCGCTCGGCGAGTGACAACACCGTCGCGTCGGCGGCGTTCCGCCGCCGACTGCGACCGGTTCGATGCTCTCGGTGTCGAGTCGCCTTCTTCAGCAGTTGCTCGGTACCGATTTCTCCACCGAATTCACGTCTCAGAAGTAGTCAACTGGCGTGCTTTGTGAGGTACTGATCCTCTTGAGGCTGTGGAGGAGCGCGCAGTCGGTGGTGCGGAGTCCTCGGGGGACTGTTTTGTTTCGAACTAGTCGGATTCGACTACAGAAACGATAGAGAACACTCTGGATTCGTTTTAGTGAAACGCCAAGACGATCCGACCAGTCTCTGCGCCCCTCTGACGAAACGGTGACGGACTATGAACTGACGTTCACCCAGAGGTGGGTCTCACGGTAGGCGTTCTCGATGGTCGGCTCCGCAGGGGGCGATCCCCGATACAGCAGGTAGACGAGGCGGAGTCGCTCGCCGGTCATCGAGGGAGTCACGTCGTGAGTCCAGTTGGCCGATTCGTTTGCGGGGACGGTCCGACTGAACCGATCGAGTTCCTGGCGTTCGCGGACGGTGGTGGAGTTGTTGCGTATCGAAACCCGCTGTAGCTCGGCGACGACGGAGTACTCGGCCTGTTCGTGTTCGTGGTTGCCGATCCCGATGGTCAGGGGCTGGCTCTGCCCGACCGTGAAGTTCTGGGGGTAGTCGTCGGCGACGAGCGCGCCGGATTCGTTCTCGGTGAGCAGGTAGAACTCGCTGAAGCTCTCACCGGATTTGGGCACCATCACGGCGTAGCCGACGCTGCTGACCGCGAGCAGCAGGCTCACGACCAGTACGACGTTCAAAACGGCATCGAGGCGCGTCTCCGGCTCGAACAGCTCCGCTCGCGCGGCCCCCACCCACGCTCTGTACGGGACCTCGAATCGCTCCTCGACGGGAAGCGCCTGCCGACGCAGTGCGGCGACCGCGCTGGCGAGCAGCGTGAAGCCGCCGATCGAGAGCACGATCGGAACGAGCCTGATGCCGAAGGGCGTGAAGTTCAGAACCAGTCCGATCAGCGGGGTGATCGCGATGCTGAGTCCGAACGACAGCGCCACCCGCTCGATGCCGTCGATGCTGCCCGCACGACGGGGATCGGCACGTTCGGTCAGTCCGGTATGAGCGTCGGCACTCTCATCCCGTTCGACCAGGTTCGACCCCGAGCGTTCGTCCTCGTCAGCCGTTGCCGATGCCGATGCACCATCGAAAGCGGGACCGCGTTCCGGAAACAGCGCCGCGATGAACGCATAGCCGGGCGCGAACAGCGCGAAAACGAGCCCGAGCACGACCCGCAGCGGCGTCTCGCTGATGACCGGTGCAAGCGTGGCGACACCCGTCGCGAGCACGAGCAGGACGATCGCCGCGAGGTCGGCGGGGAACCGACGGAGGAATCGCGGAAGCAGCAACCGAAGCGTCCCGTCAGACATACCCTCGGATTTCACCAAAGGAACCTAAAGGGCTTGCTTTCGTCGGTCGCTCGCGCGAACGCCGGATCGTCGCTCGTCGACCGTCACAACCACACCACCTTGACCTCCTCCACGCCGTAAACGACGTGGAATCCGACCATCGGATTTCAGGAGCCTTCGCGGCTCCCGTCGGTTTCAAGACGCATCCGTCTCACGGGTCATCTGCGCCGTCCCCGCAGCGGCCAAAGGCGTGCTGGACGACGTATTGTCATCGGACACCGCGCTCTCACACCCACTCTTAGGGTGGTGATCGTCGGGGTGGTCCTCGCTCCGTAAGGTGTCTTGTGGCGCGGTCAAACACGCCCCATCCCCAGCCGAGTCATCGCCGTCCGCGTGTTCTCTTGGACGGCTCTCTCCGCTGGAGTAGCTGTATCGGTCTGCGATGTTCAGCGCGGCGTTCACGTCCGCTTGATACTCCGAAACCCAACACTCCGGGTTCGTACACCGGAACGTCGCCTGATCCGGTCGGGCCCCACGCTCGCCGCACGCATGGCACGTCTGTGAGGTGTACGCGGGGTTCACGTCCGGCGTCGGGATTGGTGCTTCCTCGATCGGGACACCGCGTTCTTTGGCCTTGTAGCGAATCTGTGCGTGCATCTTGGCGAATGCCCAGCCGTGCAACCGGCGGTTCATGTACGCGCCGTAGTCCATGCTCTCTCGGATGTCCGTGAGGTCTTCGAGAACGAGCACGGGGTTCTCGACCGACGCGGCGTATTCGACCGCCGCATCCGTCACGGTGTGAAGGATGTGGTCGATCTGCCGCCAGAGTGAGTCGCCGAACGAATCGGCGATGCGCTCGCTCCCGCGTTCTTGTAGTCGCCGTGTGGCGGTGAAATACGTCTTCCGAAGGCGTCGGACTGCTTTGCCCTCGTCGTTCCAGAGTGTTGGTGCGGTCGGGGTGCCGCGCTCGTCACGGTGACACACCGTGAGCAAGGCAGATTCCCCGATGTCCACACCAATCGGCGTCTCGTCGGACACCGAGTCGGTTGACCGTTCCTCAACTTCCCGCGTAGCCACCATGTGGAGGAACCACTCGCCGTCGCGCTCAAACAGCCGACACTCGCCCATGTCGGCGTCGCCCGCGAAGACGGCTTCGACCCACGGACGCTGGTCGGGGTTCGGTTGTGCGGGAACCCACAGATGGTAGTCGTCGTGGTGGGGGACTTTCACGTACCATTCGACGGCGTTCTGTGGCTTGTGGTCAAGTTGAACGCCCTCGTTCGTGAACCGAACCGGGTGCTCGTCGTGAAGCTCATCGGCCTCGTAGGTGTCCTCGTCACACAGTTGCGGGACGTACTGCTTGAGCGCGTTTTTCGCGTAGCCAGAGAGGTCGTACTCGACCACCACGTCGTTCGTCGCCGACTGTGTGGAACAGTCAGCGTCGAACGCGGCGTGGAGCGCCGCGCGGTAGGCGGCGGTGGTCTCGCGGAGCTTCCGCCGCTTGTGGGCGTTCGGCGAGACGAGTTTGAGTTCCAGCGTTTTCGTGACCTCTTGGACGCTCATGCTTGGGCCTCTTGGCGCTGGATGTAGTCTTGAACCGTCTCGCTGGATACCTCGCCCGCTGTTCCCGCGAGATAGCCCCGCGCCCACGTGATTTTTTGCTCGTCAGAGTTGGCGTAGCGGTGATTGTACTTCCGCGACGAGATACCCTTGAACCAGTTGACAAGGAGTGAGGGCGCGTGCTTCGGTGGGCTACTCACGAACAGGTGGATGTGGTCGGGCTGAACGGTGAGGTCGATAACCTCCAGCCCTTTGTCGTCTGCTATTTCGTGGATGATGGCTTCAACGTGGCGCGCGACCGCTTCCGTTAGTACCGCTTCGTGGAACTTCGGTATCCATACTATGTGGTAATTAAGGTTGTGAGTCGCGTGCCGCGTGGTCTTCATCTGTATGTACACTATGTATCTAAACGGTAGTTAGTGTTGTGGGGCGTTGGAAATCCAGCCTGCCGAAACGCCGACACAGGCGGCTGTGCAGACAGAGAAACGGGCTATCGCTCGACCCGCGCCTGAAGACGCAGGTATGCGCTAGCGCTCTCTATCACAACGGCTCACGACGGCGATGGGGTAGGTTCAACTACGTGGGCGTTCGTCGTCGTGGCATGCGGGTCACGCGCCGATACTGGGCAGTCGCCGCGACGAGCCTTCTGCTCGCTGCCCTGGCGGTCGCGTTCGCCCGTCCACTGCTGTTGGCGGGTGCGGCGAGCCTCGGTGCGTGGCTACTCGGCCGTCAGTACCTGTTCGTCCGGACGCTCTCGGAAACGGTGAACACGATGACGATCGAGCAGTTCCCCGCCCAGGATCGAGTCGTCGCGGGCACCGAAACGCCGGTCACGCTCGCGGCGTCGTTCGCCCGCCCCGTCTCGCTGGTGATCGATATCGAGATCGGCCTGCCGGTCAGTGCGACCGGCACGGACGCCGCGGAGCGCACGCTCGATATCACGCCCGGCGACGAACGGGCCGACGGAACGGTGACGGCCAACTGGGCAGTTGCCGGCTCGTACGAGCTTCCGCAGCCGACGCTTACCCTCGGAGATGCGGATGGACTGTTCGTCGAGCAACTGTCACGCGGACCGACACCGTCGATCGTCATCGAGCCGCAGGGACCGCGGAACGTCCACGTCGGCGAGGGTGGCGAACAGCTCATGGCGGCGTACGGACAGCGTCAGAGCGGTCGCCGAGACGCCGGACTCGATCCGGGCGAGCTCCGCGAGTACGTCCCCGGTGATACGGCCGACCGCATCGACTGGAACGCGACGGCACGGCTGAACGAACCGCACGTCCGCGAGTACGAGATCGAGACCGATCGGACGACGGCACTGCTCGTCGATCACCGCGCGACGATGGCCGACGGGCCACCCGGCGAGACGAAACTCGACTACGCCAGACAGGTCGCGTTGACGTTCATCGACAACGTCGACGAGTTCGACGACCCGCTCGGCTACTACGCCGTCGGCGACAGCGGCATCACCGAGCGCCGCCCCCCGACGGCCGGTCGCTACGACGACGTCAAACGGCGACTCCGTGCGCTCGAACTGACCGCCGGTGACACGGTCGCACCCGAACGCGACGATCCTGCCACAAAGCGCCACTCCGGCCAGCTCGCCGGCCGGAGCACCTTCGAGACGACCCTCGCCCCGTATCTCGAATCGACCTCGACGTACATCGAGCGCATCGAGGGCGATCCGCTGTTCGAGACCGCACGCACCAGCCTCGCAGGGCTGTCCGGGACGGTTTGGACGGTGATTTTCACCGACGATAGCAATCGTGCCGAACTCCGTGAGACGGTCTCGCTCGCCCGGCGCGGCGACGGTCGCGTGCTCGTGTTCCTCACGCCGACGGCGCTGTTCGAACCGGGGGGGCTCGTCGATCTCGAGAACGCCTACGAACGCTATCGGCAGTTCGAATCGTTCCGGCGCGATCTCGCCCGTCTCAGACGCGTCTCCGCGTTCGAGATCGGCCCGCGCGACCGGCTCGATGCAGTGCTTGCAAGCGGGAGCCAGCGCAGCCGCTCGGCGAACGCGCGGTGAGGACCGCCGAAGCGAGATGGGAGATGGCAGATGACGAGCGGGAACGCCGAACGGCCGCGGAGATACCTGCGCGTTTTTAGTGGTGCGCACTCGTCGGGTGTGTATGGCGACCCGACGACGCCAACGATTCATCTACGCTCAGACGGCCTGGATGCTCGCCACCGTCGTCGGGTTGGCGCTGCTCGGAGCGCTCTCGCTGGAGCTGTTTTTCGTCGTCTCGCTCATCGGCTTCCTGGTCGTCGTCGAACTCACCGCGCCGTTTTCGGTGACGCCGGAGTGGCGCTCGCGACTGCGATGGATCGTCCTCGTCGGATTGGTCGGCTTCGGCTACGTCGTTATCCGTCGGGTTCTCGCGATCTTGCCGGAGGGAGTGCTCTAATGGGGTTGCGAGAGCGATTCGACGTCGGCTATCCACAGCTCGTGCTCGTGGCGCTGACGGTCGTCACGGTCGTCGGTATCGTGCTCGCGGCGAGTACGTCGAGTGCGGCGTTTGGCTCGTACAACGACGCGTGGGACGGGGCCTCCGAGCTTCGCGAGCAGGCGGAGGCTACCGGTGCCGACGGGGAGATCGTCCGGAGTACGGATCGATACGCAAACGCGTCGCCGACGGGAACGGTCGCAGTCGTCCTCTCGCCCGAAAGCGGCTACGGCCCACGCGAGACCGATCGACTCCGCTCGTTCGTCCGCGACGGCGGCACACTGCTCGTGGCCGAGGACTTCGGCCAGCACACGAACCCGCTTCTCGATGCAGTGGGCGCACGGGCGCGTGTGACCGGACAGCTGTTGCGCGACGAGCAGTACAACTACCGGTCGACGGCGCTGCCGATCGCCCGCAACGTCTCGAACGCGACGGTGATGGAGGGGGTCGACGGGCTCACACTCAACCACGGCTCGCCCGTGAGTCCGAACGGGGCAACGGTGCTGGCGAGCACCTCAGCGGTGGCCTACGTCGACACGAATCGAAACGCCGACCTCGACGACCAAGATCGAATCGGGAGCGCCCCGGTCGCGACAAGCGAATCCGTCGGCGACGGGCGTGTGATCGTCGTCGGCGATCCGAGCCTGTTCATCAACACGATGCTCGACCGCTCTGGCAATCGCGCGTTCGTTCGCTCCGTGTTCGGTGCGCACGAACGGGTCCTGCTGGATTACTCACACGCGAGCGGACTGCCACCGCTGTCGGTCGCGTTGTTGGTCGTCAGGGACGCGCCCCTCCTTCAGATCGCCCTCGGGGGGCTCGCCATCGGTGCCATCGGCCTCTGGGCACGCCGCCCCGGCGTCGTCGGGCGATTTACCGAGCGCATGGGCTCCACCGAAGAGCAGTCGTTGACCGCCCGACCAGAGGGACTGGCGGCGATCGTTCGTGAGCGCCATCCCGACTGGGACGACGAGCGGACCGAGCGTGTCATACAAGGGATTATGGCCCGTCGGGATGAGTGACGCAACGATGACTGCCCCCGAGGAGCTCTACGAGACGCTGAGCGCGGAGATCGATACGGTGCTCATCGGCAAGGAGGAGCTGATCGAGGGGCTCACGGTCGCCGTGTTGACCCGTGGTCACGTGCTGCTCGAAGGCGTTCCGGGCGTCGCGAAAACCACTCTCGCACGGCTGTTTGCCCGCGCGAGCGGGCTGGATCACACCCGGATTCAGATGACACCTGACGTGCTGCCGGCGGACGTCACCGGGACGCACGTCTACCGCGAGTCGACCGGGGAGTTCGAACTCCAGCGCGGACCGGTGTTCGCGAACCTGGTCGTCGCCGACGAGATCAACCGAGCGACCCCGAAAACCCAGAGCGCGCTGCTGGAGGCGATGCAGGAACGGCAGGTCACGATCGGTGGTGAAACCCTCGCCCTGCCCGAGCCGTTCATGCTCATTGCGACCCAGAACCCGATCGAGATGGAGGGCACCTTCGAGCTCCCGGAAGCACAGCGCGACCGCTTCCAGCTCAAGCTCACGGCCGAGCTGCCCGATCGCGACGAGGGACGACAGCTCCTCGATCGGTTCGACGACGATCCCGACCTCGGGCCCGAGGCCATCGAACAGGTCGTCACCACCGAGGAGCTGCTCGCGGCGCGTGCCGTGGTCGCCGAGGTGTACGTCGACGACGCGGTGAAGGAGTACGTGCTCGATCTCGTGGCTGCGACGCGCGAGAACCCGAACGTCGAGTACGGCGCGTCACCGCGCGCCGCGCTCGCTTTCCTCGATACGGCGAAAGCCCGCGCAGCTATCCACGGCCGCGAGTACGTCATCCCGGACGACGTGAAGAGCCTGATCGAGCCGGTCCTCGTCCACCGGCTGGTGTTGAGTACCGACGCATCCCTGGGCGATGTCTCGGTCGCGGACGTGCTGGGGGAGATAGAGGACGGCGTCAAACCACCGGGCAGCGACCACACCCCGGCGGAACGCACGGCAGTACACGACGGTGGGAACTTAGTCGAAGACGAATGACGTGGGTGCCTCCCACGTACACGTCACGAGGTAGTCGGCGCGATCGCCGTCGGCCGTCGTAGTATCGACGGATACTGCTTGGTCCAGTCCGACCGCGAACCCGACGCCGAGAAACGACGCCACGGGATGGTCGATTCGGTCGACCGCGCCGTAGGCGCTGCCGTCGATGGCGATCGTGACCCGTCCACCCTCGTCGTGACGGTCGACCGTCGCGTTCCGCGCCAGTTCGAACTGTTCGACGAGGCCGTCGCCGAGCTGTGCCGCGAGCGTTCCGGCCTCCTCGGCGAGCGCTCCCGACAGCGATTGGCGGAACTCGGCGAACAGCGGGCCACCGCTCGGATGGAGGGCGACGCCCCGCTCGGCCTCGTCGTCGGGGAGAACGAACACCGAGTCGAGCGCCGATGGGCTCGGAAGCTCGTGGTCGGCCTGTTGTGGCACGAACAGTCGTACCGAGACACCATCCGCCGTGTCGGGACCGGGAAGGTAGAGTCGATCGTCTTGGAGCCCGAGTTCCGCCACGAGTGCCGTCTCGGTCCTTGCGAGCGATCCGTAGATACCCTCGCCGACCGACGCCGCGATGAACTGCTCCGGGGTGAGATAGCGGGTCAACGCGGCCGCGAAGAGTCCGGTGCCGCCGAGCGCGAACAGCACCGTTCGGGCGTCGGGAAGGAACACGCCGCCGAGCGCCGCAATCGTCCCGACCGCCGCCAGCGCGAGTGCCGTTCGGCGATACTGAGTTCGGCGTGCCCGTGCGTACTCCTCGCGGAGGCGCTGGTTTTCCTCCTGAAGTACCTCGATCCGCGCGGTGAGTTCTGCGTCCTCGCTGGTCTCCGTCTCGTCGGGCCGGCGTTGCTGTGTCGTGCTCTCACTCATGGCGTTTCGACCAGCCCCAGATGCACTCGCTCGTATCGGTGCAGCCCGTACGCGACGAACGCAGTGCCGGCGACGATCACGCTCGCACCGATCCAGATCGTCGCGCTCGATCGAAGCGCCAGCCAGCCACTGCCGCCGATCGCGACACCGGCGACGAGCGAAGCGGTGAGCAGTCGTCCCGTGTCGTGGTGATCGACGGCGCTGCTGAACAGGACACAGAGCAGCCCGATTTCGGCGAGGACGAGGACCACGGGACTTCCACTGGGTGGGTAGAGCGCGGCAAGCACGATCTGGCCGGTCGCAAACGCTGCCGTCGTCGAGACGAGAAACTGTGCGCTCCCGATGCCGACTGCCACGAGAACGCCCACCGGCCCAACCACGAGACCGAGCGCTGCGGTTGCGACGACTGTCCCGAGCGTCGCGAGAACCTTACGAACGGTCGAGTGGTCGCCGAAATCGGATCGTCGTGTAGCGACAGTCATATTGTGGTATAGAAGTTGATATTACGACTGATATCAGTCTTTCACGACGATGAATCGCGATAACCGGCCTTATCTTTTCTCCTTTGCAGTAGCTGAACGGGAGGCTATCAAACAGGAGTTGTTTTGCGAACTACTCCCGTGATGATGGATTTTCGCGGCGGGCGCGTTCGGGACTATGTCTTTCGGTGGTGGGTTGCGGCCTCTGAGTCAATTCCCGGGTCGCCATCCCGGGCACAGCGCCCGCCGGCAGCGCCAAACGCGCTCGCTACCACGATCCGGTAGAGAGGGAGGGTTGTGGGTGAGCACTCCCAACCATCTCAGACTCCTCCGGTTGTGCGTGCTGGTTGCACACTCGTAGTTCTTTTGGCGTGGAAGTGTCTCGAGACCTGATTCCGAGGCACTTTCGTGTGCTGAGGGAGAGATCACACGGACTACAACGCCACAAAGAACATCGAGCTGAAACACCTTCGCAACCAAACAGGAGGCAAAGGAGACGCACCCGTAGGCGTGCGCTTGAACAGCATCCTACTGAACACGAACGGGCTCACATTCGAATCTGCTGGTTCGGGCTGAGTGAGAATCCACAGTTAATGCCACGGTCTTCAGATTGTGGTAGCTTACTGAGAAGCGGATGACCGCGCTCCGGCAAGGGCTCGTCTAACCGATAGCACACCAGGACCACTCAACGCAAGGCCAAGTGCGCTGAGCGTGAGGACGAGCGTGTATTCGTACCCACCGTCCGACACGATGAAACCGTTGGGAAGGTGCACCAAGACTGTTGCCACGGCCATATCGACGGCAAGCAAAGCGGCGACGAGACGAGTGAACAGCCCGATCAACAGCAATCCCCCACCGACCAGTTCGAGTACTCCGACGCCCCAGGCGGCGACGGTCGGCAGCGGAACGCCGAGCTGGGCAAGCGTTCCGGCGAATGCGTCGATGCCGGATGCTTTCGGCCCCATCGCAAACACTTTCCCGATCCCGGACACCACGAAGATGATCCCCAGCGCGAGTCGGCTGAACGCCAGGCCTACGGATTCGCCGGACCACTTGGTTCCGTTTTGCGTCGCCATACCTCGACTTGCGAGCGAGTGCAAAATAGGGTTGTCTTCTTATCCTCCTGTGTTGTTGGCAGTGTGTGAGCTACCTTGTCGTACTCCGATCGGACGTTTCTTGTCTGTTGAACGCGTGGCTTCTTGGTTCGGTGTCGGAACGGATACCAACGTGGGACAGACGCTATCCCGTCAGAAACATCACCCGACCGAGATCGTTACAATAGCCCCGGTGGCTGTGTTGGACCGTAGCGCAGCCCGATGTAGACGATCCCGAAGATGGTCGCGTTGTACGCGCCGTGGATGATCGACGGGACGACGAGGTTGTCGGTGAGCTCGTAGGTCACGCCGAAGACGAGCGCGGGGACGAACAGCAGCGAGATCGTGGCTGCGAGCGCCTGGGGCGAGCCGGTGAGTGCGAGGATGTGCGCCGGTGCGAACGTCGCGCTCGCGAGTATGATCGCCCCGACCGGGCCGAACGACTCCCGGAGTCGCCCCTGGATGATCCCTCGAAAGAGGAGCTCCTCGCCCGGACCGATCACCAGCAGCGAGAGCGGGACGAGCCAGATCAGGGTTCCCGGGTCCTGGAGCGCGGCCTGGTCTGTTCGACTCGCAGTCGGGACGCCGAGGTTGACGACGATCAACAGCAGCGCGAACACCAGCGCGAACACCAGCACGTAGCCACTCACGATCCAGAGTAGGTCACGGAGCGTCGGCAGGCGTGCCTTCACGAACGAAAGCGACAGCCCGCGCAGCCGGAGATAGCCGAACGCGGTCAGCGGGAAGGCGACACCTTGCAGGAGAATCGTGCTCAGAACGAATCCCGCAGTGAGCGAGAACTCGATGCCGAGCAGCCCGGCCGCGTTCCCCACCACGAAGCCGAACGGCACCGCCGCCAGAAAGCCTGCCACGGTGATCGCCGCCCCGACACCGACGGCGCGAAGCCGGCCCCACGTCCCATCCATCCCGACCGTCGTGCTCATGCCTGATCGTCGGACGGCGGGACGCAAAAACCCCACCACTGTAGTGCGTTCGCACGGCAGTCGACTGCTGGTGAGATGGCCAAACGCCGACGACCAAATCAGGTTACCCGAACTCCGCAAGCTGGGACTGGACGCCCGCCGCCATCGAGGACTTCCGACGGAGGCGCGCGAGCGAGACCGGAAGTCTGGGAGCGAGCTCCCGGAGCGCCGCCCCGAACGACTGGGCCGTGCCCGGTTCGTCCCCGAAGGCGTTCCTGACGGATTCGCGCACCTGCCAGACACCGGTGGGTCCCCAGTAGTCGGGCGTGACGTGCCGACAGACGAGCACCGAGGCCTGCCGGTCGCGCTCGTCCAGATGCTCGAGCACGCCGAGCCGCGCGGCGTAGTACGCGCCCGCGGTCTCCTCCACATAGGAAGTCCGGCCGTCGTAGCCCTCACGGTCGGCGGCGATCCACATTCCTCGATCGGGATCGGGGTTCCAGACGCTGCCGGGGGCTTTGAACTCCACCAGCTCGAACTCCCAGCTGCCTGGCGCGAGCACGATCCAGAACTTGTTCCCGAGATACTCGTTGTAGTACACCTCGGTCTTGTCGACCGAACTCGCGTTCCGGAGCCCGCCCCTGAGGAACTTCCCGACGGTGTCGTCGACCGCGGTGATCGACCATCGCGTGGGGACGAGCCGCCGGTTGTCTCCCTCGCCGAGCGCGCCCGCAGACAGAATGGTGTTGATGTCGTAGACGTCGAACCCTCGGTTGTAGAGGTAGTTCATCGCGCCCGCCGCGCGCCAGTCGTCGTCTTCGAGGGTCTTCTTGACCGGTCGCGGGACGTGGGGGTTCTCGGTCAGCGTCGCGCTTTCGGCGTGGGCGCGCGGCCCGGTCGGCGAGGAGACATCCTGTTCAGAGACATCGAAATCCACGTCGAGCGGGCTATCCAGTCCGATTTCGACGTCCACAGGTCGATCGGCGATCGCGACCTCGCGCTGCGTACCCAAGAACCCGTTCCACGCGTCCGCGACGTTGCCCACCTCGGCGCGCTGGGTCGAGTTCACCAATCCTGTGCGGTGCTGGAAGACGTCCTCGATCGAGAAGTTCTGATCATACCAGTGCCCGCCGGTCTCGAAGTCGGCGGCGCGCTCCTCGTTGCCGACCGGCGAGAGGACGCCCGTCGAGACGTTCGGGTACGACGACCGACCGACGAAGATCGTGGGCGACGTGGAGCCGAGCAGCGCGTCGTCGGACACTCGGCGGTCGAACTCGTGTTCGACGTCTTCGAGGTAGTCGGTGATCGCGTAGGATTTTTGCTTCACCAGTTCGCGACGCTCTGCGGCCTCGTCACGTTCGATCTCCTCGAAATACTCGTCGAGCCGCATCGGATGAAGGGAGGATCTGCACCGGTTTAAACTCCCGCCGCCTGGCGAAACTGTTCGAGTGCGAGGCCTACCCGTGAATTCCCATCGCCTCGATCTGCTCTTGATATCGATTTCGAATGGTGACCTCGGTCACTTGGGCGACGTCCGCGACCTCGCGCTGGGTCTTCTTCTCGTTGCAGAGCAAGGAGGCGGCGTAGATCGCGGCGGCGGCGTAGCCAGTCGGGGATTTCCCCGAAAGCAGGCCCTTCTCGGCGGTAGTCTCGATGATGTCGTTGGCCTTCGACTGGACTTCCTCGGAGAGCGTGAGCTCCGAACAGAACCGAGGAACGTATTTTTTCGGGTCGACGGGGCGCATTTCGAGGCCGAGTTCCTGAGAGATATAGCGATACGTGCGGCCGATCTCTTTCCTATTTACGCGCGACACCTCGGAGATCTCTTCGAGACTTCGGGGGATGCCCTCCTTCCGACAGGCCGCGTACAGCGCCGAGGTCGCGACGCCCTCGATCGAGCGCCCGCGGATGAGGTCGTCGGAGAGCGCGCGCCGATAGATGACTGAGGCGACCTCCCGTACCGAGCGGGGGACGCCGAGCGCGCTCGCCATCCGGTCGATCTCCGAGAGCGCGAACTGGAGGTTTCGCTCGCCGGCGTCCTTGGTCCGGATGCGCTCCTGCCACTTTCGCAGCCGATGCATCTGGGAGCGTTTCTTCGAGGAGATCGATCGCCCGTACGCGTCCTTGTCCTTCCAGTCGATGGTCGTCGTTAGCCCCTTGTCGTGCATCGTCTGGGTGGTCGGCGCGCCCACACGCGACTTCTGCTGGCGTTCGGCGTGGTTGAACGCGCGCCACTCCGGACCAGGATCGATGTTCTCCTCCTCGACGACCAGGCCACAGTCGTCACAGACCAGTTCCCCGCGATCAGCGCTCTTGACTAAGTTCTCAGAATCACACTCGGGACAGTTCCGAACTCCCTCCGTCTCCCCCTCCCGTTCGTCCGCCTCGTTTTCGGTCTCGGCCTGCCGCTCCCGCTGACGAGTGGACCGTGTCATTGCACTTTTATAGTAGTATCGTACGAGGACATAAATCCTTGGGAGGGAGCAAACCGGTCGCTCCCCGCCGGCCGAGCGTACCGATCGCTCGCCGGGATCGGAAACGCTATCCGCTGCACTCGGCGAGTTTCGACGAATGCCGGTCATCGAGTGTGATGTGGACGACGCCCGCGAACGGCTCGAAGCTGCGGGCGTGGCGATCGAGTCGGGCAACACCGATCACGAACGCTGGCGTGCCGCGCGGGACGGCGCGATCGCGGTCGCCTACGAGGGAAAGGTCGTGATTCAGGGGAACGATCCCGTCCGCCTCGCGGCGCTGCTCCGGGAGACCGGCGGGCGCGCACACTGCTATTTCGACGGCGCGTCGCGCGGCAACCCCGGCCCGGCAGCGATCGGGTGGGTCATCGTTACGAGCGAGGGGATCGTCGACGAGGGCGGCGAGCGCATCGACGACACCACCAACAATCGCGCGGAGTACGAGGCTCTGCTCCGGGTGCTCGAGGTCGCGCGCGAGTACGACTTCGAGACGGTCGACGTCCGCGGCGACTCCCAGCTCGTCGTCGAGCAGGTCCGCGGCGCGTGGGACACCAACGAACCCGCGCTCCGCGAACGCCGGATCCGGGTTCGCGAACTCCTCGACGGGTTCGACGAGTGGTCGATCGAACACGTCCCGCGCGAGGCGAACGACCGCGCGGACGAACGAGCCAACGAGGCGTTCGAGAATGAGTGAACTCCCCGCCGCGGTCGTCGACGAGGCCGAGCGGCTGACCCGGCTCGCGCGCGCGGCGACCGACGACGCCGAGCGCGAGGCGTACCGTGAGGAACGCGCGTCCGTACTCGCCGACCACGGCTTCACCGCACGGGTCCGCGAGGACGACACGAACGCGGTGCTCGTCTGTTATCCCGACGAGTGGATCGACGATGGAACGGTTCGAACCGACCGAATCGACGACACCGACCGTGCGGCCGAACGCCGGCTCTCGGGCCCGGGCGATCCCGACGACTGGCTCCACGTCGCGGCTCACAACGACCGCGTGGTCGCCCGCGTCGCCGAACGCCACGGCGACGTTCACGCCGCGAACGCCCGTGCGTTCGCCGATTTCATGAGCAACCACTACGCCCGCCGGATCGAGACGGCGACCGAAACCGAGCGCCGCGAGTTCCGCGAGGAGTACTTCGTCCGTAACGCGTGGCCGTCGGCCGAGCAGCGATCGGTGGTCGAGCAGTCACTCACGCTCACACTCGACGCCGCACGCAGCTTCGCTACCGATTCCGCGCCGTAGTTTTGCGACGGCACAGCTCCGAGACACTCTCGATGAATCGGATCAACGAGAATGCTGCACGCCCGACCGTGAGATCGGACGCAAACACGAGCCTCCGTCTGGCTGTCGTTGCTCTGGTATCGCTCGTACATCCGCCCACGAAGGACGGAAGACCGACAGATCAGGAATATACAAACTGAAAGCAAGTTCCCACCATCCACATTCGTCTGAACTCGTTGAGCGACAAGGGGAATCCGCCGCCATAAAGTAGGGGTTCATGGCATTTGGGCAGAATATTTCCCAATACACGGTGGAAATATCGATTTTTAACTATTGATCGCAGAAATTCCAGATAACTTCCGTCATGCTCTCCATCATGGAGATGTGTTGGTTTCGTTGATTATACTGAGAATCGTCGCATCTCTATCGGGAAGACACCAAATATGATGTCGTTAGTGCGGCAAGAATCGTTGCTTTTCGTACGAATTGAAACCAATGATAGACAGAGTTCCACTACCTAGACTACCCAGACTATCTCAGAAGAGATTGCGTAGATACTTTTAGCCGATTTTCACCACGGCGTCGCCAGTAGAACACGCACTGTGACAGTCCTGTGGTTGAGTAGCGAAACTCCTGAACACCACCACCGACTCCGCGAATCGGTCTTTCCTTCCTCTCATCGTCCAGTTGGGATCCGGTAGTACGTCCTTGGCGTCGGTGATGATACACCGCTGCGGTTACTGTAACGAATGTAGGTCTGTTATATTGCGTGGTGTGGAACAGGTAAAGACGGTACGAGCAACAAGAACTTAGTATGCCCTCCACTATGGAAGAACATGAGTCAATCACGAGCTATCGAAGATCACGCCGAGCTATCCGTCGAGAACGTCGGCGGGATCGACACCACGGAGATCGCGCTCTCGCCGGGTGTGACGTCGCTCACTGGTCGAAACGCCACCAACCGCACCTCGCTGTTGCAGGCGTTGATGGCGACACTCGGGAGCGAGCGCGTGTCGCTCAAGGGTGACGCCGACCACGGTGAAGTCACTCTCACCCTCGGTGAGGACACGTACACTCGGACGCTCGAACGCCGCAATGGTACCGTGGTTTTCGATGGTGATCCCTATCTCGAGGACACCGAGGCCGCCGAACTGTTCGGGTTCCTCCTCGAATCCAACGAGGCCCGTCAGGCGGTCGCACGCGACGACGACCTCCGCGAGGTCATCATGCGACCCGTGGACACCGCCGCGATTCAAGCCGAGATCGAGCAGTTGGAGGCCGAAAAGCGAAACCTCGACGACGAACTCGATCGATTGGACTCGCTCGATTCCCGACTCCCGGAACTCGAAACCGAGAAGACGCGCCTCGAAGACCGAATCGAGGACAAACGCACGGAACTCGACGACAAAGAGTCCGAGATCGAAGACGCCGACCAGACTGTCGACGACACCAAAGAACAGCAAAACGCCTTCGAGGACGCTCTCGACGAGCTCCAAGAGGTGCGTTCGGATCTCGAAGACGTTCGCTACCGGATCGACACCGAGCGCGAGAGTATCCAGGCGCTCGAAGACGAACGCAACGAACTCGAGGAGACGATGGCTGACCTGCCCGAGACGCCCGCGGGCGACCTCGACGAGCTCGAAACCGAGATCGATCGGCTCCGCGATCACAAGCAGTCGGTGGAGTCCACGATCAACCAGCTCCAGCGCATCCTCCAGTTCAACGAGGACCTCCTCGACGGCGACAACCCCGAACTCCAGGCCGCACTCCAGACCCGCGGCGGGGCCGACACCGGCGGCGACGCCGACGCGCTCACCGATCAGTTGGTCGAGGACACCACGGTGTGTTGGACCTGCGGGAGCGAGGTCGAGCGCGATGCGATCGACGATACTCTCGACAGCCTTCGAGAACTCCGGCGTGAGCACTCCTCGAAGCGCAACGAGCTAGACACCGAACTCGACGAGCTGACCGACCGACGCGACGACCTCCGTGGCGATCGTGACCGACGCGAACGTGTCGACCGCAAACTCGACGAGATCGACCGCGAGATCGACGAGCGCGAGGCCACTCTCGACGATCTCACCGACGAGCGCGCCACGCTGGAAGACACGATCGACGAGCGCGAGGCGGCGGTCGAAGAGTTGGAGGGACAAGAACAGAGCGAACTACTCGACCACCACAAGGAGGCCAACCAGCTCGAGTTCGAGCTCGGTCGGCTCGAAAGCGATCTCGATGACGTCCGCGAGGAGATCGCTGGCGTCGAGGACGATCTCGACGAGCGCGACCAGCTGTCCGAACGCCGTGAGGAACTCCAGACCGAGCTGGCGGACCTGCGGACCCGGATCGAACAGCTCGAATCCGAGGCCGTCGAGGAGTTCAACGATCACATGGAGACCATCCTCGGCGTGCTCGATTATGCGAACATCGAGCGGATCTGGATCGAGCGCACCGAGCAAACAGTGCGGGAAGGCCGCCGGAAAGTCGAGCGCGGCGTGTTCGACCTCCACGTGATCCGGAGCACCGACGAGGGAACGACCTACGAGGACTCGATCGGCCACCTCTCGGAAAGCGAACGCGAGGTCACCGGCCTCGTCTTCGCGCTCGCTGGCTATCTGGTCCACGACCTCCACGAGTCGCTGCCGTTCATCGTGATCGACTCGCTCGAAGCCCTCGACTCCGACCGGATCGCGGCGCTGGTCGAGTACTTCGGCGAGTACGCCGCGTATCTCGTGGTGGCGCTCCTCCCCGAGGATGCTGCCGCACTCAGCGACGAGTACCAGCGTGTGACGGACATCTGAGCACCAGTCGGCCGTCTCTACGATAGTCGTCCCTGTTCCCACTCTCCTCCTCTGTCAGGCGACAGCCTACAGAAAAATCTGTACAAACCGAATCCTCTTCACGGTTGTCGTTCTGCTTTCAGTCTGCTCGGTCCGTCTCGGTATCGAATTATTTCGGACTAAACGGCTAGAAAACCGAGATACGACAGTATCTATCTCTATTGTTGGACGGCAATTCCTGGATAGTGGCTCTCCTAAATCCACTTTTTTCTGTCCGAAGAGGCCAGGTGAAATCAGTCACGAATCTCTCGATCCGATAGGGATTCGGAACCGCTACGTGCTCGATGTCGTTCAGCACCAACGAATTTTCGATGTAACCGCGCGCAGTGCAATCGGATTCGACCAGGGACGACCGACGGGGCCCTCGTGGTTGGTGTGTTCGGTATCGGCGTGAGTCGGCAGCGATCACACTGGCAACTGCTTCGAGAGACTGTCGAGTACCGGAACGAGCGCCATTGCCGTCTCAGTCGAGCCATCGATCGTGAAACGACCGCGCATGAACCCCAGTTTGGGATCGACATCGCCCGCGAGCAGCCCGACGAGCACGTCCGCCGGGCCGGAGATGGTTACGTCACTGTCCGTGGCTCGATCGGTCCCGCTGGCGATCGTTCCTGCTTCCCCGTCGATGTCGAGATGTCCCACCAGCGAGCAGTCGTCGGCCGCGAAGCTGACGGTGACGTGATCCGTGACTCCATCGAGATCGGCTTCCACGGCTGCGATACGCAGCCCGTCCCACAGGAGCTCCAGCAGCTGATCGGCGGCTTCGGGGTGCTCGGCAACGAACGCGGCGGTGTCGATCTGAAGCAACCCATCCACGACGGCCGTCAGCACCTCCGGATGCTCACGCACGAGTCCGTCGGTTCGACGCCCCTTCTCCGCGAGGTCCAACAGTCGTGTTTCCATCGGTTCGTGGTCCTGTGTGGACGAGCGGTCGGCAGATCGTCCGGCGGATTCGTCGGTCATCGTGTGCTCTCGGTCGCTCCGAGACGGGCCACTGGCATGAGCCACACGGTACTGTCGAGGAGTACAGTGACGAGCGATACCAACAGTCGTCCGAAATTTCATGACTGATTCGACAGAACGGTGTGGTGGCAGCGTCGTCGGCTGGCAACGACACCGATCAGTCACCCATTCGGAACGAAACGGTCGAGCGCCCAACTGACCATCGAGGAACCACCCGATCGGCCCTCCGAACCAGTCAGACGAGTTTATAATCCAGCCATCAAATTATCGGATAGCCGATACGTTTATTCGCCGTCCGACCGTAGGAAACACGATGAGTGATCCCACTGCTGAGCGGCTCGACGGCCTCTCGCCGAGTGCGAAACTCGTGTTCAAAGTGCTCGAACACAACGCCTCGCTCACCCAAAAGGAGATCATTCAGCGTTCCCGGCTCTCGGGACGCACCGTCCGCAACGCGCTCGATCAGCTCGAACGGATCGAGGCCGTCGAAAAGGGCGTCTGTATCCACGACGCGCGCCAGAACCGCTACGAGCTCGCAGTCCCCACCGCACAGCCCGAAGCCGAACTCGACGACTGAGTTCGCGAGGAACCGAAACTCGCGATCGTTGGCGGGGAAGCGTGGGAGAGGTGGGCTTCAGTTGCCGACGTCGGTGGCGCGCTCGACCACACTTTCGCCGTAGCGGTCGGCGAGGTCGTCGTGCTGGTCGGGGCGGTTCTCGTAGACGTCCTGGAAGAGGCTGACGGGGGTCATCGCGGCCTGATAAGTGGCCTCGTCCCACATCCGATCGGTAGCGATGTCGATCGCGACATCGTCGATCACGATGGTTGCGGCGCGTTCCATCGCGATCGCGCCGGTGCCGGCGTCGCGCGCGGCTTCGAACTCCTCCATCGAGTCGACGATGTCGTCCATGCTCGGGACGTACGCCGCCATGTCGAGCAGCTCTTCACGAAGTTCGTCCTCGTCGAGTTCCTGCTCGTCGCCACCGACGCTGAGAACGTACCCGTCGCCCGTCTCTTCGAGCGACACGCGGTCACCGCCGTAGACCTGCTCGTCACCTTGGTCGTCGAGATCGACCTGCTGGGTGCCGTCGTCGAGGAGCCACCGCCCCGTTTCGGGCGGCAGCGGCGCTTGGTTCGCTTCGACGACCTGGCCGGGGGTGAGCGACCAGATACCCAGCATCCCCTTTGCCTGGTTGTCGGTCATGCGCTCGCGGTAGCCCTCGACGTCGCGGATGTCGTCGTAGGGGCCATCGACCGCAATGAGACCGGCGGCGCTCGCGCCCCGGGAGGTGTTGTGGCGGAGTTCGGGCCACGCCGGGAGATCGCCAGTGGGTGTGATCGCGCGCATGTCCTTGGTGTAGTCGACCTCACCATCCACCAGCATGAACAGCCGCTCCAAGTTATTTGTGGGCTTGCCCATCTCCTCGCGGAGTTCACCCATCGCGAGTTCGGCCGCACCGCTCTCGATGATCACCGACATCGCCAGACTGCCTTCGTCGAGACCGTGCTCGTTCTCGACGATGGTGAAGAACTCGTCGGCCTTCTTCCAGTCGTCGATCCCGCCGACCTCCGGGATCACGAATCCGTCGAGATGCTCGATCGCGCCTTTCTCTGGGTCGGCGATGTCGAGAATATGCTGGAACCCCTGATACCGGGTTTCGGGGCTGTCGCGATGCCAGACGATCCGCGGGTGGATCTCACTCGGGAACTCCTCGCCGTTTGCGGCGACGACCTCGACGATGTTTTCTGCACCCTCGTCGCGCATCGAGGGGGCGGTGGCGTCCTCGTTGTCCGGCACCCACACGTCGGGGGCCTCCATCCCACTGAGTCCGCTCGCGCTCCGCAGCATCTTCGCCGAATCCTCCTCGCCCTCGACCGCCGTCGGCGTGGTGAAGAAGGTGCGGACGAACTCCCGGTCGTGGAGCCGCTCGTCGTGGGTTCGGGCGGTCATCGCTTGCCTCCAATGCCGTCGCTGACGGGCTGTGCTCGCTGACTGTACCTGTGTTCGATGTTGGTTGTGCTCATGTAGCGTGTGTCGTGTCTGTCGGAAGGGTCGTTTAGGTTTCGGTGCCGGTGATACCGTGCGCTGCGTCCGGTCGAGATGTCGGTGTGTCCAGAGGGGGAGGGAACCGATGAGGGGGCGAGTTAGTCGTCGCTCTCGGCGTCAGCGGTCAGGGGGTCGCGTTCGTCCTCCGAGAACCCCTCCGATCCCTCGATGCGCGAGCGCGCCTCCGGATCGAACTCCATCTCGGTGTCCTGGAACTTATCGACGAACGACAGCTCGTGGTGGGACTCGGTTTCGTGGCCGAGATACTTGTCTTCGAGGTCGAACTGGCCTTCTTCGGCGTTCTCCGCGAGGTTCTTCATGTCCTCGAAGGCCGCCTGCGCGCCCGAGTGGAGCGCGAACAGCGTGATGAACTGGTAGGTGTACCCGAGATCGCCCAGCTCCTCGAAGGTGAGCGGGTCGTCCTGTTCGGACCACGCGAAGCTCGACGAGTAGTTGAACGCGAGATCGAGATCGGGGTGGGTTTCGTGGATGGTTTCGGCGTACTCCACGGCGTCCTCCCGGCTGGGATCGGGCATCTCGGGCCAGACGATGTCGACGCCGGCATCGGCGTAGAGCCGCCCTCGCTCCAAGTGCTCCTCCCAGTCACCGTTCGCGGAGCCGTAGGCGTCGGTCCGTGCGATGATCACCGTGTCCTCACACTGCTTCGCGTCGACGGCGGCCTCGAAGCGGGCCTGGGCGTCCTCTCGCGAAACGATCTGTTTGCCCGCGATATGGCCACACCGCTTCGGTGTCACCTGATCCTCGATGTGGACCGCGGCGACGCCGACCTTCTCGTACTCGCGCACCGCGCGTCGGACGTTGTGAATTCCCCCGTACCCGGTGTCGCAGTCGGCGATCACGGGGAGGTGTGTCGCCTCGACCATGCGTTTCGCGTTCTCGACCATCTCGGTCATCGTGACCATCTCGAGGTCAGGGAACCCGAACTGGCCCAACACTGTGGAGTAGCCGCTCATGTACGCGGCGTCGTGACCCGCCATCTCCGCGAGCCGCGCGTCGAGGGCGTGGTACATGCCGGGCGCGAACACGTACTTCTGACTACTGAGCATCTCGCGCAGCTCTTCGGCTGCGGGGTTGTCGATGTCCTTCGTGAAGACGTCCGTGTCTCCGATGAGTTCTTCAGGGGTTGGCATTGTGGATTCGTTCTCGTGGGTTGTGTTCGGTTTCGTGGCGTCGAGCGAGGGCCACGACGGCAACGGCGCTCATCGTCCGTCAGCAGTCGCTCGCGGTCGGCGTCGTGCCCCGAGCGTGCCGTCGCGTCGGCCCGCCTCGTTCGCCGCATCGTCACCCAGAACATCTCACTAAAAAACTGTTATGGTCAATCATGATAATATTCATTAATCGATTTATTCGCCGAGAGGGCGATTAACGCATAATAGTGTAATGAACTACCGTGTTAAATAGTTACGCACTACCAAGGAGGCCGATCAGGAAGGTTTCCTTCGAGCGCTACAGATCCACTCGATCACCGATCTCGACGATGTCGAGTGCGTTCGGGTGGTCGAAGCTCCCGACGTGATGATGCAGCGCGGTCGGATCGGCGGTGAGGCCCTTCCACATGTCCCAGTGAGTCGGCAGGAGCCGATCGGTCCCGAGGGCGGCAGCGACCTCGATGATCTGATTCTCGTCGTTGTACCACCGCGTCCGGGTCGGTTCACGGGTCTCCTTGTCGGGAATCTGGCCGACGCTGCCGAACGCGAGCGCCGCGAGATCGATGTCGTACTCCTCGCCGATCCGGTCGAAAACTTCGCTCGGCTTGGTGTCGCCGCCGTGGAAGAAGGTGCCTGCCGGGTGTTCGATGGCGTAGCTCACCGGGTGGGTCGCGTCGGGATCGTGCGCGTCCTCGACGTGGATCGTGAAGTCGCCGATGTCGAACGTGTCGCCCTCCGATACCTCGTCGAACTGATCGTCGTCGACGTCCCACTCGTCGGTCCAGCGCTCGTGCTCGCGCGCGACGGCAAGGCTGTCGTCGGGTGCGTGGAAGGTAGCGCCGGTCCCTTCGAGGATCGGGGCCTGCGAGGGACCGTGGACGTGGTCGGTGTGTTCGTGGGTCGCGAGCACCGCGTCGGCTGCCTTGACATCGGCCGGATCGAACGGCACCGGGATCATTCTGATCGTCCGGGGTGGATCGCCGAGACCGAGATACGGGTCGATAAACAGCGTCGTATCGCCGTCGGTCAGCGCGAACCCGTTGCAGCCGAGATACCAGATCGCCACGCCGTCGGGGTCGGCGTCGGCGACCGCTCGCGGCAGCCAGTCGTTCCAGTCAGAGTGGACCATGCCGAATGCGCGTAGGCGGTTGGCCTAAATCTCTCGGCTTGGATTGGGTGGTGGCCGCGGTGCGGGTCTGGTCTTCTGGTGGATGAAGGGCGAGGTCGCTCCGCGGCCGAGGGCTTCGGTGGTGCTGTGCGGTTGTGGTAGCAGTAGCCGCCAGCAGTTGTACCGTGAACGAGCGCCGCAGGCGCGAGTGAACGGGTGTTTTTAGTCCAGGTTTTTGCGAACTCTCTTGCGAGCGACCGGAGGGAGCGAGCAACGGGGGTGAAGTAAAAAAGTGGGTTCTAGTCCTGACAGCACGCGCCGATCCGATCGCCGAAGTCGAAGTCGAGTTCGACCGAGACCGCGTCGCTGATGCGTTCGAGCCGGGCGTCGAGTCGGTTCTGTGCGTCGAGGAACTCCGCCATCGCCGGGACCTCGTGGAGTTCCTGCTGGGCGCTCTGGAGTTTCTGGAGGTCCTCCTGGCTCGCCTCGCCGGTCTGGCGCGCGAGCATGAACTCGTCGCGGAGCCGTTCGAACTCCTGGACTTTTTCCTGGGCCTCGGGACTCCGCTCGACCTCGGCTTTCGCCTCGGCGAACCGCTCGTACTCGGGCGTGTCGGCGAGCGCACTCCCGAGGTCGCCAGCGAGGTCCTCGGGACGGCCCGCTGCGGCCATCGGTTCGGCGTCAGCGTCGGTCTCCGCATCGAGTTCCGGTTCGGTGCTCATCGTCCACGTTTGGGCCGTGGTCGGTTTCAACTTGGCGGTGACGCGGTCTCTGTCAGGCCAGCTGCGCCTCGACCCACTCGACCACGTCCGCGAGTTCGTCCGGGGCGATTCCGTGGGCACTCCCGTACTCGTGAGCCTCGACCGCGCACCCGAAGTCGCGGAGCCGATCAGCCGCCGCCTGGGCACGGCTCGACGGGATGATCCGATCCGCAGTCCCCGAACCGACGAACACCGGCGTGTCCTCGATACCGTCGGGATCGGCGTCGGCGTGTGACTCGGCGAGATAGCCGTGGAGCGCGACGACCCACGCGTAGCGCCCGGGGTCTTCGACCAGGAGCGAGAGCGACGAAATCGCGCCTTGGCTGAATCCCAACAGTCCAACTCGGTCGGAATCGAGGTCGTACGCATCGATCGCGGCGTCGATGGTCTCGCTTACGAGGTCGAGACTTCGGCGGAACTCCTCGATGACGGGCTGGCTCTCGTGGAGGTCGCCGTCAGGAACGTCGAGCTCGTACCACGTGTATCCGCCCATTAGCGGCTCGGGCGCGCGGAGGCTGACGACGTGGAGTTCGTCGGGAAGACGCTCGGCGACGGGCAACAGGTCCTCCTCGTCGGCACCGCGACCGTGGAGGACGAACACCGCCGGCGCGGGGCCGTCGGTGGGAGTGTCGGGCTCGATCGAGACGTGTTCGAGCGGGAGATCGGCGGGCATGGACGGACGTTGGCGGGCGATCGATTTCAATCCCCACGTGTCGGCGGCGTCGTACCGTCAGCGATCGACCTCGCCGAGCACGATGTCGAGGCTCGCAAGCGACGCGATCAGATCGGGAACGTACTCGCCCTCGGCCATCTCGGGGAGGACCTGGAGATTCGAGAAACAAGGGCTTCGGATCTTGAACCGCCCGGGCTCGTCGGTGCCATCGGAGCGGATGTAGATCCCCAACTCCCCTTTCGCAGCCTCGACGGCACGGTAGATTTCTGCCCCATCCTCGGGTCGGAGCGTGCGGGGGACGTTCGATTGGATCTCGCGATCGTCTTCGGGCCAGTCTTCGAGCAGGTCGACACACTGCTCGACGATCCGTGCGGACTGCTCGATCTCGCGGAGTCGACAGAGCACGCGGGCGTAGTTGTCGCCCTCCTCGGCAGTCACGACGTCCCAGTCGAGTTCGGGGTAGTAGCCGTACGGATCGTCGCGCCGGAGGTCGTAGTCGACGCCCGAGGCGCGCGCCACGGGACCGGTACAGCCGTACTGTTTGGCAGTTTCGGCGTCGAGCACGCCCGTGTCGACGCACCGCATCTGGAAGATCTCGTTCGAAGTCAACAGGTCGTGGTACTCGTCGATCTTGCCAGGGAGATCGTCGAGGAACGCCTGGATCTTCTCGAAGAACGCCTCGCGAGGCTCGGGCAGGTCCCACGCTACGCCACCGAGTCGGAGGTAGTTGAACATCAGGCGCTGGCCCGTGAGGTCTTCGAGGATGTTCTGGACGATCTCGCGGTCGCGGATCGCGTACATGAACACCACAGTGAACTCGCCGATGATGTCGAGGGCGAACGTACCGATCGCGAGCAGATGGGCGAGGATCCGCGAAAGCTCGCCGCTCATCGTCCGGATGACCTGGGCGTACTCCGGCACGTCGAGATCCGCGAGGTCCTCGGCAGTCCGGGCGTAACACCACTCGTTCAGGAGCTGGCCGCCGAGGTAGTCCCAGCGGTCGGGGTACGGCATGATCTCGTGGCGGTAGGTACCGTTCTGACAGCACTGTTCCTCACACCGGTGGAGATACCCCGGATCGGGCTCGACTCCCACCACCTGCTCGCCGTCGAGCACCGCCTCGATGTGGAGCACGCCGTGGGTCGCGGGGTGGTGCGGCCCGATATTGAGAAACATCGTGTCCGAACCCCCCTCTTGATGATCGTCTTCGAGCGGGTTGGCGTGTGATTCGAGCGTGACGACCTGCGGTTTGTCCTGGTTGTAATCGAGCCCCATCGGATGGCCCTGCCACGTCTCGGGCAACAGAATACGTTGGAGGTTTGGGTGGTCGTCGTACTCGATGCCCACAAGATCGTAGGCCTCGCGCTCGTGCCAGTCCGCCGTTCGATACACTGGCTCCGCGCTCTGGCTCACCGGATCCGACCGCGGTGTCGGGACGACGACGCTCACCTCGTCGGTCGGATCGTCGTACTTCTTCAGGTGGTAGATCGACTCGAAGCGGTCCTCGTACTCCTCGGCGGTCACGCACGAGCAGTGATCGAACCCCGCTTCGTCGCGCAGCGCGAAGAGGACGTCTTGGACCTCGTCTGGGCGCACCACGAACCCCGGCGCATTGTGGTGGTTATCACGGGCGACGGTGTAGGGCGCGAGCAGTTCCGCGAGCGGTTCGTCGGCGGGTCGATCCGGTGTTTCGACGGCTGACTGCGAACTCATGATATGGGTGCCGGCGCGCTCGGCCGGTTTCTACAGACAGTTTGGCTCGCTCTACTGAGGTCGTTCTGCCTCGCTGGTGAGGGAGGTTTATCAGTGTCCGTCCGCGACGCCGGACATGAAATATCTCGAACTCCGTCTCCAGCAAAGCGAGGACGTCATCCACCCGATGCACGAGTTCGTCGCCGATCGGGAGGGGTACGGGTCGTACCGCCTGCTTCAGTGGAACCCCGCCGTCGGCGAAACCAACACGATGATTTTCTCGATCGAGGGCGACCCGGATCCGTACGCGGCGGCCCTCGAAACCGTTGAGACCGTTCTGGCGTTCGAGATCGTCCCGGGTGAGGGAGAGACGTTCTACGTGTACGTGCGCGAACGACTCGACGCCGAGGCGCGTCAGCTGACCGAGGCGTTCACCCACGGCAACCTCGTCGTGATGCCCCCGCTCGAATACCGCAGCGACCGCACTATCGATCTCACCGTCGTCGGGAGCGCCGACGCCCTCCAGACCGCGATCGACGAGGCACCGCCAGGCGTCGATGCCGAGATCCGGAGCGTCGGCAGCTACAACGCCGGAACGATCGAGGCCGCGAGCGCGCTGAGCGATCGCCAGGCCGAAGCCGCGACGGCGGCGGTCGATTGCGGCTACTACGAAACTCCACGCGAGGGAAGCGTCGCCGACGTGGCCGACCGGCTCGGCTGCGCACCGGGGACCGCCGCCGAGCACCTCCGAAAGGCCGAAGCCACGCTCGTCGGTCGCGCCGTCGAGGGGGCGCGTGGTGATCCACACGATGCATCGAGGAGTGGGTGACGAAACACCGTCGTTCCGCTCACTCCGTTCGCTTCACGACGAGCCTTGCGCTCGCTCTCGCCGGTCGCTCACGCAAAACACCGCGCTGCGCTCGTGACGAGCATTGTACTCACGTCGTTCGCACAAAACCCCGAGACTAAACGTCAGGACCCGCAAATCATTGCAATGAGCCACCAATCGGATGCTTCTGCGGGCGATCTCACCCAAACGGGGATGGCGCTCAAACACGACCGGGAGTGGGACTACGAGTTGGAACGGATCGTCGAGGCGGTCGAGGAGCGCGACGCCGAGAAAGTCGGCCTCCAGTTCCCCGAGGGACTGAAACGCCGCGGCCCGGCCGTGACCGACGACCTCCGCGCGCTCCTGCCCGACGGTGTGCGGGTGCTGCTGTCCGGCCAGCCGTGTTACGGCGCGTGTGACCTCGACACCTACATGATGCGCCGCACGGACGTGTTCGTCCACTTCGGTCACTCTCCGATGAAGGAGTCGGAGAAGATCATCTACGTCCCGCTCTTCTCGAACGTGGATGTCGAACCGATCATGGCCGACTCCTTGGACGAACTCGACGACCCCGAGACGAACCCCGATGTCGGCCTCGTCACCACCGCCCAGCACATGAACAAGTTCGAGGAGATGCGGACGTGGCTCGAATCGCGCGGGTTCGACGTTCACACCCGCAGAGGCGACGATCGGCTGACTCACGAGGGTCAGGTCCTCGGCTGTAACTACGCCTCCGCCGACATCGACGCCGACCAGGTGCTCTACGTCGGCGGCGGGAAGTTCCATCCCCTCGGCCTCGCGATGGAACACCCTGATAAAACGGTGGTGATCGCCGATCCCGTCAACAACGCCGTCTCGGTCGCCGACACCGAGAAGTTCCTGAAACAGCGCTACGGAGCCGTCCACCGCGCGATGGACGCCGAGAAGTGGGGCGTCATCTTCTGTACCAAGATCGGGCAGGGGCGCTACGACCAGGCCGAGAAGATCGTCGACGAGAACGAGAACGCTTACCTCATCACGATGGACGAGGTCACGCCCGACCGACTGCGGAACTTCGACATGGACGCGTTCGTGAACACTGGCTGTCCGAGGATCACGACCGACGACGGCCCGCAGTTCCACAAGCCGATGCTCACACCCGGCGAGTACGAGATCGCAGTCGGCAACGAACCCCTGGAGAACCTCTCGTTCGACACGTTCCACGGCACGTGGTAGGGCTCTGAGTTGCGGTGGCTCGGATGACCTGGATGGCCACGGGCGACGAGCAAGAGTTGCACCAGCACGAAAGATAATTATAGTCTGGCGTGGAATCGCACCTGGGGCCAACCCATGTACAAGATCGTCTGCGAAACGTGCGGTGAGTTCGGGTTCCACCCGTCGCGGCTCGGGGCAGAATCACGAGCTGAGAGGCACAGCGACGAAACCGACCACACCTCCCGAATCGAGCCGATGCGTGAAACGACGCTGTCGCAGTAAGTGACAGTATCGAACGCATCCATCCGGGCGGTGGACGCTCGTTTTTGAAAGCAGTTCGTGAACTCGTCTCAGCCCTCGATCGTTGCGATCTCGTCGTCGGTGAGGTCGATCTCGCTGGCGGCGACGTTCTCCTCCAAGTGATCGACGCTCGACGTGCCTGGGATCGGCAACATCACAGGAGAGTGCTGGAGCAGCCACGCGAGGCCGACCTGGTACTCGGTGGCGTCGTGGTTGGTCGCGACCTCGTCGAGCCCGTCGAGCTCGCCCGAGCCGAGCGGGGCCCACGGGATGAAGCCGATGTCGTGGTCCTCGCAGTATTCGAGGACTGCCTCGTGCTCACGATCGCCGATGTTGTACTGGTTCTGGACGGTGGCGATCTCGACCACGTCGCGGGCGGTTTCGAGCTGGTCGACCGAAACGTTCGAGACGCCGACGTGGTTGACCTTCCCCTCGTCTTTGAACTCCGCGAAGGTGTTGACGGACTCCTCGTAGTCGACCTCGGGGTCCGGGCGGTGGAACTGGTACAGATCGATCTCGTCGGTCCGGAGTCGATCGAGACTGCCGAGGATCGCGTTGCGGAGGTAGCCCGGTTCACCACACCGTGGCCACGCGGCGTCGCGATCGTCGCGCCAGAGGCCGCCCTTGGTGGCGACGAACGCGTCGTCGTAGGGCGCAAGCGCCTCGCCGATCAGGCGCTCGGAGACCGCCGGGCCGTAGGAATCGGCGGTGTCGATGAAGTCGACGCCGAGGTCGGTCGCGCGCTGGAGGACGTCCCGCGCTTCGTCCTCGTCGTCGGGCGGACCGATGATCTCCTCGCCGGTGAGTCGCATCGCGCCGAAGCCCAGTCGATGCACCGTGTCCTTGCCGCCGATGTCGAACGTGTCGCTCCGGTTTTCGGTTGCCATCGTCGTCACCGACGGCCGACCGACAGTAGCCTCTTTCGGCCCCGGCAGTCGGTCGGGCGTTTCTCGGACTTGAAAAGGGCGAGAGAACGATCGAGACGCGGACATCGACGCCGACAGTTCAGCCGGAGGAGGCGAGCTTCTCGGCTTGCTGTCGTGCCAACTCCACGAGTTCGGTCAGCCGGGCGTCGCGACCGGGCAGCGAGCTACTGCCCCCTTCTTCCTGTTCCGTAGACGGCATGTGGCTCATCCGGAACACGTGATCGGCCGCGACCACCTCGATGTCAGTTCTCGCGTCGTCCGACGACCACCACGCGAACGCCGTCTCGCCGATCGTGGGACTGGCCGTCTCGATGTCGTCCCGCGACCGATACCGACTTGGAAGGGTTCCGAGCGAACACGTCCCGCCGAGTGCGTCGAGCGTCTGCCCCTCACATCGCCAGAGTCGTGTCCGGAGGGTCCGCGTGTACGCCTCCGTACCGCGATACAGCACCGTTATCGTGCCGTTATCTCGAACCCGGGGCGCGGAGCCGTCGGCATACCTCCAGCCCGCACCGAGCGCCGGCGCGAGCAACAGCCTGTCCGCGGGCGGCTCCGGCGTCGGGACTGGCGTCGGCGTCGCCGTTGCCGTCGCTGTTGCTGTTGCTGTTGCCGTCGGTTGGGCCGTCGGGCTGTCGGTCGTTTGGTCGGCCGTCGCTCGCTCAGTCGTCGATTCGTCGGTCGTCCGGGTGATCACCGATCCCGTCGCAGTCCGTTCGGTTCGTGACTCGTCGGTCGCGTTTCCTGCTGGCTCTCCGGCCGTCGTTTCCGCGGCTGGTCCCTCGGAAGCGTTCGACGAACAGCCTGCGACGCCGACGATGCCGGCGATCGCGCCCAGCCCGCGAAGGTAGTCCCGTCTCCGCATCACTCGACCGTCTCTCGGAGCGATGCGTGCCGACAGTAGCCCGAACTGGTTCCATTCATCGGCTGTGATGACCGTTCTCTGTCAATAGTTGTGAGCGTGACGGTTTCGATCGGGAACCGTTCGGCGTCCCGACGTCGCTTCGTGTCCTGCTGTGGGCCAAACCACTCAGAATCCACGGCGGTACTGCAACGGCGGCTCGGCATCCTCCGGACGATCGAGCGTCTCGGCGGCGTGGAGTGTGAAGTACGGGTCGCGGAGGTGTTCTCGTCCGAGGATCGCGAGGTCGGCCCGATCGTTGCGCACGACCGCGTCGGCCTGTTCCGGACTCGTGATTCCGCCGACCGCCCCTACCGCGACCTCGCCGTCGTTCTCCTCGCGGATCCGCTGTGCGTACGGCACCTGATAGTTCGGCCCCGCCGATGGCAGCTCCTGCTCGGGGTGGAGCCCGCCCGCACTCACATCGATCAGATCCGCACCCACCGTCGAGAGGTCGTCGGCGAGCTGTACCGACTGCTCGACCGTCCAGGAGTCGCGATCGGGGAGCCAGTCGGTCGCGGAGATCCGGACGAACACCGGCTTGCCGTCGGGCCAGACCTCCCGCACGGCGGCGGTCGCCTCGCGAACGATCCGTGTCCGGTCCTCGAACGAGCCACCGTAATCGTCCTCGCGGTGGTTGGTGACGGGCGAGAGGAACTCGTGGAGGAGGTAGCCGTGGGCGGCGTGAACCTCGGCGATCTCGAATCCTGCCTCACGGGCGCGTTCGGCCGCCGCTCCGAAGGAATCGATCACGTCCTCGATGTCCGCCTGCGTCATCTCGGCGGTCGCCGTCGCGCCGTCGTCGTAGGGCCACGGCTCGGCACTCGGCGCGACCGTCTCCCAGCCGCCGTCGTCGGGATGGAGGGGGGCGCTGCCGTCCCACGGACGGCTCTTCGACGCCTTCCGGCCGGCGTGGGCGAGTTGGATCGCCGGCACCGAGCCCTGCCCCTTGATGAACTCCGCCACCGGCGCGAGCGCCGCTCCGTGTTCGTCGCTCCAGATCCCCAGGTCCTGTGGCGAGATCCGCCCCCGAGATTCGACCGCGGCCGCCTCGGTCATCACGATTCCAGCCCCACCGGCCGCGCGGCTGCCGAGATGGACGAGATGCCAATCCGTCGCGAGACCGTCGCGATCCTCACAGGAGTACTGGCACATCGGTGAGACCATCACTCGGTTCGGGACGCGAGTCTCGCGCAGTTCGAGCGGTGTAAACAGATCCTCCGACATCACCAGAAGTAGCGGTCTGCCGGGGAAGTCTGTGGCGAAAGCGGGGAAAAACCGGGTCGCCTCGGAGTACCGGCAATTCAGTGTCGATGGCGGTCGCAACCGCCGTTCGACCGATCTACGCGTCGAACGCGTCCCGGAGACCGTCGGCGACCGTTTCGATCCCGTCGTGTGACCGATCGACCACGTCGAGCATGCTCACGAACCCGTGGATCATCCCCTCGAAGTGCTCGTGAGAGACTGCAACGCCGGCGTCTTCGAGCCGGTCGGCGTAGGCGATCCCTTCGTCGCGGAGCGGATCGAACCCCGCCGTAATCACGGTCGCGGGCGGCAGCCCGGAGAGATCGCGCGCGAGTAGCGGTGCGGCGTACTCGTTTCGTGCGTCGAGGTCGTCTTGGATGTAGCGTTCGTCGTACCACTCCATGCTCTCGCGTTCGAGGAAGTAGCCCGAACCGTTCTCCTCGTAAGAGTCGAACTCCGGCCCCACTCTGGAGTTTACCGCCGGATAAATGAGTGATTGATGACACAGGTCGGGACCGCCGCGGTCGCGTGCGAGCAGTGTGATCGCCGCCGTGAGGTTCCCGCCCGCGCTGTCGCCGCCGACCGCCAGCCTCTCGGGATCGCCACCGAGGTGCGGTGCATAGTCCGCAGCCCACTCGACGGCCGCATAGCAGTCCTTGACCGCCGCCGGGAACGGGTGCTCGGGCGCGCGGCGGTAGTCGACGGAGATCACGAGACAGTCCGCCGCGTTCGTCACCGCGCGACAGAACGGGTCGTGGGTGTCGAGATCGCCGAGCACCCACCCGCCGCCGTGGAACGTGACGAACACTCCCGGAGAGTCGTCAGGTTCGTCTTCGGGCGCGTACACCCGCACCGGGATCGGTCCTGCCGGTCCCGGAATGTCGAGGTCCTGCACGTCGCCGACGGGTTCGGGGTCGAGCATCGAGAACAGCTCGTCGAGCTGGTCGCGCGCGGTTTCGACCGACACGCCGTAGGTCGGCGGCGCGCGCTGCTGGTCGAGCAGGTCGAGCAACTGCCGCACCTGCGGATCGAGTTCTGCCATCGTCACCGACATCGACGGCGGCGCGTGCCTTAGTCTTCGCTCCGAACCGATTACCGGAAAGAATAGCCAAACCTTTTCGTATGTCCGTTGGGTATCGACGACGATGAGTTCCGTGAGCGCCCTGGCCCAGCGACTCGCGGTGGTCGCGGGGTTCGAGGATCCACAAGTCGGTCTCGAACAGTACCCCACGCCGCCCGACCTCGCGGCCCACCTGATCCACGTCGCGGACCTGCAGGGCGACATCGAAGGCCGACCCGTGATCGATCTCGGCACCGGTACCGGGATGCTCGCGCTCGGCGCAGCGCTCCGCGGGCCGGAGTCGGTCGTCGGTATCGATATCGATCCCGATCCGCTCCGGACCGCGCGAGAAAACGAGCGCCGGGTCGGCACTACTGCCGACGTCTCGTGGATCCGGGCTGACGCCACCGACGCACCGCTTCGCTCGCGGGCTGCGTCGACTGATACTGAAGAAGTCCCGCCCCACGAGAGTGACACGTCCACGACGGTCGTGATGAACCCGCCGTTCGGCGCGCAGAACGACAACGAACACGCCGATCGGGCGTTCCTCGCGACGGCAGCCCGAGTTGCCACGGTCTCGTACTCCGTTCACAACGCCAACAGTTCTGAATTCGTCGAGGCGTTCGCCGACGACAACGGGGGCGAGGTGACCCGGGCCTACGGAGCCGAACTCGATCTCCCACGACAGTTCGAGTTCCACGAGGCCGACTCCCGCACCGTGGACGCAGAGGTGTTCCGGATCACGTGGGAGTAATCTGCTCCGATACTCACTCGTAGGATTCGTGGCTTGCGATCCGGACGCGCGTCTGCCCGGCGACGGCGTACAGGTGCTTCCCGTTCCGGTCGAAGGTGACGTTCGCTACCGCCGCGCTCGTCCCCTTTTTCGGCAGCGGAACGGAGCCGAGCGTTTCGTTGTTCCGACTGACGACGAGATCGAATCCCGTTTTCTGCGGGGCGAGCGAGACGTTCTTTCCCGCGATGACCGGCTCCGCGGTTGCGGGTGCCGAGCGGTACGCGAGCTGTCGGCCCTCACCGGGTCCGTCGAGGAACACCTTGTAGGCGTGGCCGCCGCCGACGATCCGCCACCCGTTTCGTTTGGCGGCCACGGTTTCGGACCAGCCCAGTCCGCCGAGCTTGACCGCCGACCAGCCGTCGAACGCCAGCTCGCTGGATTGGATCGCGGTAGTCCAGACGTGACGCTCCTCGCTCTCGACGATCACGCCGCTGGCTCGCACCTGGGTCGTCTCCCCGAACGCCGAGATGTCGAACACCGACACCTTCCGGTTCGTGACGTTCTCGGCGTAGGTCACGGTGTAGTCCCGAACGGCGACATCGGCGTCAAGTCCCGGCTGGGGCCCGGCACCGGTCCCGGACGCGAACACTTCCTCGGCCGGCGTATCGACGGTCGTGAGGTTCACCGGAACGGCCGGCGCGGCGAGCACCGCGAGCGCGAGCACGATGACACCCGCCGAGGCTGCGCGGCGTCTGATGGTCCCGCTACCACCGAAATCGCCGACGCGCTCGATAATTTCGAGGCGCGGCATGTCCGGCCGCGGGAGCGCCAGCCGATCGGGGGCGGCGACACTCGCCGCGACGACGAGTGCGAGCCCGAAGACGAGCACCGCGCCGATCGCCCGGAAGAGCACGTACTCGCCGTTGCCACGGAACCAGTAGACCGCCCAGAGTGACTGCCCCACCGCAAACAGGATGGTGCCAAGCCAGAGCCGACTCGCGGTGGGCCGGACGTCCCGATGGCGACAGAGCGCGACCCCGATCAAAACGCCGATCAGCAGACCGATGGCGTGAGCCTGGATCGCGATCCCGGCCCACCACGGCGTTCCGAACGAGGGCTCGGCGTTCGCCTGCACCACCGGGTTCCGGAGCGCGCGATACACGAGCTGAACGACGCCGCCGGCCGAGAGCGCGATCACTGTCGTCACCGGGTAGCGCACCAGTGCGACCCCGGCGAACGCGAACACCACGCCCGAGAAGCCGATCACCGGCCCGATCGAGAACACACTGACCAGCAGTCCGACGACGATCGCTCCGGCGGGGATGGCGAGCGCGCGAGCGTAGGGGTTGGTCCGGAGCGAGGAAAACGTCGCCGTACCGCGCTCGGTGGGGTAGTGTCCCCACGCGTACTCGACGATAACGCCGAACGTGCAAACGCCGACGAGGTTGCCGACGAGATGGGATGGACCGACGTGGGCGAACGACGCGACGCCCATCCCGAGGGGATAGAGATACGACCACGCCCGGAACGGGACGACGACCGGCCAGTACCAGTTCGCCAGTCCGTTCTGGACGAACAGATACACCCAGAGCAGTCCTGCCACCGTGAGGAGCGTCCCCCACGGAACGCCAGCCAGAAAGCGCGCGCGGAGCGCTGGCCCCCATTTTCCGCGCCCGTCGAGACGATAGACGGCCCCCAGCGAGATCGCGGCCGCGAGGAGCACCGCGATCCGTGCGAGTGTCTGCCACGGGGCCATGACGACTCGAAGGACTGCGACGGTTTCACTCTGTCGCGTGCATATGTCGGACGATCGGTCCGATCACGGTCCGCCAGTCGTCAGTCGTCAGGTTGAAGCGCGCGACGCCGAAGAGAAGGTATGGATCTACGGGTCATCGAGAGCGAGGACGACGAGCTGTCGATCGAGATCGAAGGCGAGGATCACACGTTCATGAACGTACTCAAGGGCGCGTTGCTCGAAACGTCGGGTGTCATCGCCGCCACGTACGACGTGAACCCCGAGCAGTCGGGCGGCCAGACCGATCCCATTCTCACGATCCGGACCGAGACCGGCACCGAGCCGCTCGACGCGCTCGAAACCGGGGCCGATCGAGTCAGCGAGATGACGACGACGTTCCGTGACGCGTTCCAGGCGGCCTGAGACGGCGACTGCCTGCGGCGGCGAGTCAGTTCGCCGGCTGGCGTTTCGCTCGCAGCAGATCGATCGCGTCGCTCGCGAGGATATACCCGATGACGAGCAGCAGGCAGCCGAGTGCCGTCATCCAGACACCGACGATGCCGACGCTCGTATCGAGCGTCTGGAGGCCGTTCAGTTCGACCACGACACCGAGGGCGGCCGCACACACCGCACCGATCGCACGGACGGCAGCCGCACCGAACTCCGTTCCGAGTTCTAAAAGCGTCTCCTTCATCGACGCCGCTACTCGTCGTGGCCCGAAAGCAGTTGCGTTTCGAGCGGCCGAATCGAAACCGGTTTGATCGTCACCCGCTCGAACCACGTTATGGGTCGATACGGCGATCTGAACCACGAACGACTGACGAAATACGGCTTCGCACTGGGCGTCGCGCTGTTCGTTCTCGGAGCTGCTGGCTCCGCGTTCGGCCCTGCGGTGGCCGGACCGCTTCCCGGCTGGGAGCAAACCCTGCTTTTCGATAGCGAGGTGGCCGGGATCCTCGTCGCCTTCGTCTCGGTGTTCGGTTTCGGGATCGTCCTCCCGCTGACCGAGTGAGCTGCTGGACGGACATCCGAGTGAGGGGGCCGCACTGAGTTATAGGGGCTCTCACATCACAGGGTGCCGACCTGTTGGAGTCGCCGTGTGAGAGACATGACGCGTATCTCGCAGATCAGTTCGAGATCTTCGCTGACAACTATGACCATGGATTTCAGGATGTTCTGGAAAGCGTCAAAGTTCCTGCTTCAAATCCTATTGTGACACAGAATCGAGGAACTTCATCAGCAGCTCCTTGAAATACTCTGGATCGTCGTCGTTTGCGTTGTGCCCCGCGTTTGGAATCACTCCGTATCGGCAGTTTGGTTCTCGCTCAGCCCACGAAGGGGCATCCCGAGCTACTGTTCCCGTTCGGTCGCTGTCTCCATGCGTTAGTAGGAGTGGTTTTTCAATGACGTAGCCTGGTTCTGAATGAAGCGCATTCGCGACCGCCTTCCACACCGTTATGAACTCTTGTTTCGAAAGCTGACTTGTCGCACGATAGGCTACCGCTTCGCACGCTCGGTCTCTGTCGTACGCTCGGCGATGACTTCCTTGAGGTGGTGATACGGCCAGATTTTGAACAGATAGGGTGAGAGTCCGAGAGCGAGAGGCTCCAGCCGTGGCGGAATACTCGTGATATCCGTCGCTCCGATCATCGCTCGACGAGCCGCGGCCCTCACAGCCGCACCGGAACGCTGCGGTCGGCGAGATACTCCTTTACCTCCCGGATCGAGTATTCGTCGAAGTGGAAGATCGACGCGGCGAGCGCCGCGTCCGCGCCCGCGTCCGTGAACACCTCGTGGGCGTCCGCGGGACCGCCACAGCCCGACGAGGCGATGACCGGCGTCGAGACCGCCTCGCAGACCGCCCGCGTCAGTGGGATGTCGTAGCCGTCCTTCGTCCCGTCGGCGTCGATCGAGTTGACGAACAGCTCGCCCGCACCGCGGGATTCGGCCTCGCGCACCCACTCGACGACGTCCCGGCCCGTGCCCTCGCGCCCGCCTTTCACCGTGCATTCGAACCAGCAGGACTCGCCGTCGACAGTGAAGAAGTGCTCGCCGGCCTCGTCGTACCGCCGGCGCGCGTCGACCGAGATCACGATGCACTGGCTGCCGAAAGCTGTCGCACCCTCGGTGATGAGATCGGGGTTCTGGAGCGCGGCGGTGTTGATCGAGACCTTGTCAGCCCCGGCTCGGAGCGTCTCCCGGATGTCCTCGCGGGTGCGAATCCCGCCACCGACAGTCAGGGGAATGAACACCTCGTCGGCCACGCTCGACACCACGTCGAGCATCGTCTCGCGGCCGTCGGCCGAGGCGGTGATGTCGAGGAACACGAACTCGTCCGCGCCGGCCTCGTTGTACCGCCGCGCCATTTCGACCGGATCGCCGGTGTGTTCGAGGTCCTCGAAGTTCACACCGGTGTAGACCGCCGGCTCGCCGTCCTCGTCGAGATCGACATCGATACAGGGAATGATGCGCTTTGTCAGCATCCGATACCCGCTCTCGGACGGGCCGGGTGTTGACGGTTTCGACTGACTCGCTCGGTGACTTGGCCGACGATCATCGGTGTGATTTTAATAGCGCGGCTCCGTCGAGTCGGTATGAGCGACAACGACGACGCACCCACCGAACCTCGCGAGTCCGAACCCGGTCAGGAACAGGCGACCGACACCGAAGACGAAACGATGGCCGAGAGCGAGCGCGAGGAGCGCGATTCCCATCCCGACGCGACGGGCGACGGCACCCACGGCAGCGTCGAGCCGGTTGCGACCCGTGAAACCGCCCCGATGAGTGCGTTCACCGCCCGTCAGGTCGGTATCGGGGCCGTCGTGCTCGTCGTCGGCTTGGTCGTCACGTTCGCGATCCCGCTCGCGCTGGTCTGACGTCGAAACGCTTCTTTTCCCAGACGGTGGCTATACACTACGAAACGGTCGAGAACGGCTGTAAAACGAGTTCGGATCACCCACCGAGTGGCGTTCAGTCGTCGGTCGCGAGCATGTCCTGGGCGACGTCCGCGAGTTCGTCGATATCGGCCGCTTGGAGCCGTTCGTTGCCGAGCAGCAGGCGGAGCCGCGGTCGACCCACATCGATCGGAACCTTCGTGGTGTCGATCAGCCCTTCGTCTTCGAGCCTGGTCTTCGTCCGGGAGAAGGTAGCCTTGCTCGCGACGCCGGTGTCCTCGCCCCATCGGCTGATGTCGTAGAGCTGGAGTTCGTGTTTCGCCGCGATCAGCAGGCTGATAGTCACCTCGTCGAGCCCGTCGCCGTTGCCGCGAGCGGCGTCGAGCGAGTCGAGCACGCGCCCGAAGTCCGCATCGACCTCGTCGCTGAACGTCTCGGCGAGCGTCTCGTGAACCCGCGAGATCGGTGGTGTCCGGAGCGAGAACGGTTCGGCCTCCTCGAACGCCGCCGCGTGTTTCTCCCGCGCGCTCCCAACGAAATCGTCTTCGACGGTCCCGAGTCCCGCGACCAGCTCGCCGGCGGCCACGAGCGTGACCACCGTCTCGTCGGTCACGATCAGCGAGTTCATCCCGGTGGATTCGGTCGTTCGCAGCGAGAGCGTCTCGTCGGCGATGAGATCCGCGGTGATGCTAGCAACGATGAAATCCTCCATGACGCTCTTGAGTGTGGCCTCGACCGCGAGCAACCGAACCGTCGGCGGATCGTCGAGTTCGTCCAGCGTGTCGACGAGTTTCTCGACAGCACCTGCCGGGGGGAAGACCACGAACACCTCACCGGACGCCTCCGAGAGAACGGTACGATAGATCTCCGCATAGTCCATCTCGACACTCTTCAGTGATTTCATTGTACGTGAACCAAGGCACTCGCAGTATTTAATTTCACTGGCTTTGGACGCCCGAAACACCAAAAATCGAACGGCTCCGGCGACTTATTGGAAAACCAACAATTTTTGGATCGGTAACGACGATCGACCGCCTCCAAAACCGATCCGTACGATACGCCGGAGTTACAGGAGCGCCCCGAGCACGGCACCGGTGAGCAAGGAGAGAGCCAACACGCCGCTGGCGGTCGCGAGCGGCACCCGGCTACTGCGGACAGCGCGAGCGCCCCGGCGGGTGTCGGTTTCTGTCGAGAGCAGGAAGACGACGCCAGCGGTGGCGAACGCCAGCCCGATGACGAGTCCCCAGAGGAAGGTGAGCGCGGAGGCGTCGGCGATGGCGATCGCGACCATCCGGCTGAGGACGAACCCGGTGCCGGCGATGATCGGTGCGCTCCCGACGACGTTGGCTCGGTCGACGTCCCCCTGTGCACTGGGGACGAGCTTGCCCAGTAGCGACTGCCACGAGGATTGTAGTCGACGGCGACGACGCGACATATCTCCCTCGTCTGGCGGCCTCCGGTATAATTCTTTGTCAGACATATTTCTATATATTTACGTTTCTGGAGCCAGCACGCCCCGGTGGTTCCCAGTCGCTATCGTCTGCTTAGTCGAGCGGATCCTCGAGATCGCCGGTGATCGCTTCGAACGCGTCGGTCGCGGTCACGAGCCCGACCACCGACTCGTCGTCGGGGTCGACCACCATCGCGACCTCCTGGTGTTCGGCCTGGAACCGATCGATGAGGTCGCTGACCGGGAGATCCGCGGGGACAGTCACCGACGGGGTGGCGACGGATGCGATGTCGACCTCGCCATCCCGGAGGGCGTCGACGTTCGTGAGCACCTCCGGTGTGTAGACGACGCCCACGAACTCCTCCAAGGATTCGCCGACCAGCGGGAATCGGGTGTGCTGGCGCTTGGTCATGAGTTCGAGGTTGGCCTCGATCGACTCTTCGGTCGAGAGCGCGACGATCCCCTCGCGCTCGACCATCACCTCCGCGACCGAGACGTCGCCGATTTCGAGTGCGTTGATCACCTCCTGTTCGCGCTCGTCGGAGAGCTCGCCCCGGCTCAGCAACGTCCCCATCCGGCTCCGGAGTTCGCCCCGCGAGGCGGGACGCTCCGCGCCGTCTTCGCCCTCCTCGATCTCCTCTTCGGCCCACGAGCGTGAGATCTCGACGCCGAAGACACCCAGAATCGCCTTCGCCACCCAGTCGGCCAGCCGGATGATCGGGCCCAGCGCCCGCGTCCACCAGTAGAGCAGCGGCGCGCCGTATCGCGCGACGGTCTTCGTCCGCTCGATGCCGAGGTAGGTGGGGGCCTGTTCACCAACGATCACGTGGAGCAGGTTGATCACGAGCAGCGCGAGCGCGACCGAGAGGGCAGTGTGGCCGGCCTCGCCCCCGCCGCCGAGCAGGCTCCCGAGGCCGGCCGCGCGGACTGCCGGGTCGAGCACCGCCGCGAGTGCAGGTTCGGCCACGAAGCCGAGCCCTACGCTCGAGATCGTGATCCCGATCTGACACCCCGAAAGGTAGATCTCGAGCTGTTCAGTCATCTCCCACGCGCGCCGCAGACCACGGTGCTCCTGGAACTCGGCCTCGTCGAACTGCCGAACGCGGGTCATGGCGAACTCGGTAGTGACGAAAAATCCGTTCGAGAACAGCAGCGTCAGCCCCGCGAACAACTGAAGCAATGTCGTGGACTCGACCATCTGCCACGCGTTCTCCGCCACGAGTGGTAAACACGGTGGTGTCGCAGTGAACGGTCGCCGCCGACCCGACCATTTTTATCCAATGGGACCGCTTCACACACCAAGTCCTCCATGCGATCCACGAAAGTTGCCGCGGTGCTCGTTGTCGCCCTCTGTGTGGCCGGGACGGCCGCCGCACTCCCGACGGAGTCCGTCCGATCACAGCAGCCTCAGCAGGCCCAACAGGGAGTTTCGAATCCGAACGCGACCCTGGTGTTCTCCGAACAGACCACGAACGGGTCGGTGGTGCGACTCAACACGGCCACCCTCTCGCAGGGTGGGTTCGTCGCGATCCACGACACGAGCCTCACTGCGAACAACAGCACCGTCGGTAGCGTCATCGGGGTCTCACAGCGACTCAGCCCCGGACCGCACCAGGACGTCGTCGTCCCGCTCTACGCGGTCGACGGACGGAACTTCAACGACTCGCGACTCGCCGCAAACGGCACGCTGGTCGCGATGGCACATTTCGATTCGAACGACAACGGCGAGTTCGATTTCGTCGCCACCAACGGGAGCACCGACGGCCCCTACGTCGAGGGAGTGCGGGCCGTGACCGACAACGCCTCGATCTCGGTCCGTCCGGCGGCGGACGACGCGGCGGATGGTGGAATCCTCGGTGGGGTGGGTCCCATCGCCGTCACTCTGGCGTTGGTCGTCGTCCTCGCACTCCTCGGCGGTGCGGCCGTCGTAGCGCGCCGGCGTCAGTGAGATCGACTCCCGGTGGAAGACGAGAACGGGTTACTGCTCTGCGGCCCGCTCGCGCCACGTGACGACCCATCCACGCACCGCTGCAAGGCCGGGACGACCGTCACGAACCCAGACCACGAATGCGACCGCGACGAGTGCGATCTGGAGGGCGAAAAACGGCGTGAACTCCACGCCCAGAACGCGCGCCACAAACCCGGCGCTGGTGTCGTACGGCGGCAGATCGAGCAGCGGCCAGCCGAGATACGCGAGATACTGGTAGTCGCCGGAGACGAAGGAGAGAACGCCGTCGGCGAACGGGTGCGAGAGGTAGCCCACCGCGAACGCGATACCGACCGTGGAGTGGTCGTGTCGGCGGGCGTACCACACCACGAGGCCACAGATCACGACGGCGGTGAGCAGCGAGTGTGTGAGCGACCGGCCGCTCGCCAGCACACCGAACGTCCACGCCAGCGGCTTGTCGACGAGGTCGGGAAACTGCGTCCCGAACGCGACGGCGAGCGTCGCCACACTGCCCGGCACCCGGTCGAACTGCCATCGACTCAGTCCGGAGTACAACAGATAGCCGACGGCGAGATGTCCCCACGGCCACATACTCGCCGATAGCGACGGTGGGGGTTTACCCGCTTCGAAGCCGGCGCGGCCAAAGCTGAGACGCCGGCAAACGTTGGGGGACGGAAGATCTCACCGAACGGGGATCACGTTCTCGTCGAGCGAGCGTGGGAAATAGGTCAGCTGTTCGGTGCCTTCCTCGGTGACGACGATCGTATCCGAGTGGCGATAGCCCGCCTCGCCCGGGATGTAGATGCCCGGTTCGATCGTGTAGACGTGACCGGGCTGCATCACCTCGTCGCTGCCGCGATCGATGAATCCGCGCTCGTGACCTTCGAGACCGATATTGTGGCCGGTGTGGTGCTGGGCGTGCTCCGCGAAGCCGCGATCGGCGAGCACGTCGTGAACCGCACCGTCGACGTGCGCACAGGCGACGCCCGGTCCCGACTCCTCGATCGCGGTGGTCTGGGCCGCGAGCATGGCCTCGAAGCGCTCCCGATCTTCGGGACTAGGTTCACCGAGGAACATCGTGCGTTCGAGCTCGCTCACGTAGCCGCCGACGTTCGCGGTCGCGCCCGTGACGAGGACGTCGCCTTCCTCCAGTCGGCGATTCTCGGTGAGGCCGTGTGGGAGCGCGGTGTTCGGCCCCGAGAGGAAGCCACACGAGGCGGGGAACCCCCCGCGGAGGCGCGAGTCGTAGCGCTCGCCGAGCGTGTCGAGCATCGCCATCGAGGCGTCGAGGCTGGCGCGCTTGGCCACCCAGAGCTCGTGTTTTCCCGGCTCAGCGTATTTCGCGAGTTTCCGGTGTGCGAGATTCCCCCACTTCGCCGATCGCCGCAGAAGGTCGATCTCTCCAGCCGATTTCGTCTTCCGCCAGTCGGTGACCCACTCGACGGTTTCGACGTCGACGCCCGCGAGCTCACCGAGTGACGGCCCGCTGTACCCCCAGTGGCCTGGCGCACCGTCCGAATCGGCCGCGATGCGCTCCGCACCGAGGTCGTCGAGCATCGTTCGGATCGTCGCTTCGGGGGTCCGTGATCGGTGTTCGTGGTACGTCTCGTGGGGAGTGGCGTTCTCCGCGTCGTCTGCGTCACCGACTCCGGGGTAGTCGTAGTACCCATGAACGCGCTCGATCAGCGGGAAGTCGTCGCTCTCGGCGCGGTCGCGTTCGAGCCGCGGCACGGTGATTGCGACTGTCTCGTCGGTGACGGCGAGACACACCGGACGCTCGGTCTGGAGGTGGTGAAACCCCGACACCCATTCGATGGCGGTCGCCGAGAACAGACAGAGCGTGTCGCGGTCGGACGATTCGAGCTCCGCCCGCACGCGCTCGATCCGGCGCTCGAACTCGGCGGGTGGGACTGTCGTCGGTGCCATACACTCTGGACCGACGGCGACACCATGAGTGTTCTCCCGTTTCGCTCCACGACGACGATCCGAGCGCTGTCGACCAGCAGAGCGAAGTTCGTGCGTGGAAGACGGGGAAGCGATGACGGGTCGACGACGAACGAACGCCGAATCATGCTTGCCCGGAACGGGCGTCCACTGATCGTGCCCGTTAGTGATCGCGAGGACCGCCACGGACTCGACGAGACGCGCAACTACCTCGCTGCGGCGCTCGGACGGTTCGTCCCGCAGCGCCTTGCGCGCGCGGCGTTACACGTCTCGATCGAGACCGGCCGAGAGCGCTACGCTCGGGGGGAGCCGATCGCGATCACCGCCACGTTCACCAACCGGCTCCCCGTCCCGATCACGGTCCGAACGCCGCGCCAGCGGCGCTGGGGATGGAGCGTCGACGGCGAGCTCGAAGCGAGCGACGAAGCCCGCTACACCCGTTCGAAACCGAGCAGCTTCGGGTTTCGCCCCCGCGAGCGAAAGCGTTTCGAGTGGGAGTGGAACGGCCGGTTCGAACGAACCACCGAACGTCAGTGGGTGACGGCCGAGCCCCGCGAGTACGAGATTTCCGCGTTCGTCGCGCTCGACGGCGACACGCGGCCGTCGGCGACGACGACTGTGCGGATCGAGTGACGGAAGCGAACTCGCGAGCTACTCGCGATGGAGATGACAGGCTGCGAAGTGAGCCCCGGAGCCGTGCTCGGGCTCGATCTCGTAGGTCGGTTCCTCCTGCGCGCAGATGCTCTGCTGGGCGAAGTTCTCGTCGAGCAAGCGGTCGGCTTCCGCCCAGTCGTCCGAGAGCACGTTTTCGACCGCCCGGTCGACGATCGTGGCCGCCTCGCCCGCAAGCGACACGTCCTCGAAGAAGCGGTGGCGAAGCGACCGTTCGCCTTCCGGTTCGAACGTTCGACGGTCGACCGCACGCATGAACGCCCGCACGGCCTCCCACTGGGGATCGGTGAGATCGTACTCAGGCGGGCGGATGAGCTCGGGACAGCGCGTCCGGAATCGACACCCGGAGGGTGGGTTGATCGGGCTCGGAACGTCGCCTTCGAGCACGCCGCGGGTCCCCTCTGCACGCGGATCGGGGACCGGGATCGACGACAGCAGCGCCCGCGTGTAGGGGTGTTGTGGGTTCTCGAACAGCTCCTTTTTTTCGGCGAGCTCGACGAGCTGACCCAGATACATCACCGCGACCCGATCCGAGATGTACCGGATCACGGAGAGATCGTGGGCGATGAACAGGTACGTGAGTCCGAACTCCTCTTGAAGGGCGTTCATCGTGTTGAGCACCTGGGCCTGGATCGAGACGTCGAGCGCGCTCACGGGCTCGTCGCAGACGATGAAGTCGGGGTTGACCGACAGCGCCCGCGCGAGGTTGATCCGCTGGCGCTGTCCGCCCGAGAAGGCGTGCGGGTGGCGATTGTAGTGCTGGGGATCGAGTCCGACCTTTTCGAGCAGTTCGTGCGCACGGTCCTCCCGGCCTTCGGCGTCGAGCATCCCGTGGGCTTTCATCGGCTCCTCGACGATGGAGCCGACCTTCATCCGGGGATCGAGGCTCGACTGGGGATCCTGAAAGATCATCTGCATGTCCTGGCGCTGCGCGCGCAGCTCCTCGCCACTCATCTCGGCGAGGTTCGATCCCTTGAAGTAGACGTCACCATCGGTCGGGTTGAGCAGTCGAAGGATGGTTCGTGCGAGCGTGCTCTTGCCACAGCCGGATTCGCCGACGAGTCCGAGGGTTTCGCCCTCCCTGATTTCGAAGGAGACGTCTTCGACCGCGCGCACCTCCTCCGAGTCGAAAAACCCGGAGAGGAACCCGCTCCCCTGGTCGAAGTGCTTGGTCAGTCCGTCGACTTCGAGCAGCGCGTCGGTGCCGGACGTCCGGTCGGTCGCGCCGCCGACCTCGGTCCCGTCGTCGGTTTCGGCCGGTGATCGGGCGTCACTCATCGGTCTCACCCCTGCGACGCCCACCGTCGGCAGTGAGGTCCGCACCGAACCCGGCCTTGGCGTCGCTGGCGATCGGGTCGCTGTCCCAGTAACCGACGTCGAACCCATCGTGCATCAGACATGCGGCGCGGTGGGGCGGATCACCCGGCTCGGTGACGTCGCGCGCGTCCGGATGTGCTCGAACGCACACCTCGCGCGCGTCCGGACACCGAGTGTGGAACCGACAGCCGGAGGGCGGATTGATCGCCTCGGGCATGACGCCCTCGATGGGCGAGAGCTCACCGACCGTTTCGTCGGGGCGAGGGATGGATTCGAGCAGCGCCTGCGTGTAGGGGTGTTTGGTGTCGTAGAACAGCTGCTCGACATCGGCCTGTTCGACGATCTCGCCGAGATACATCACGTTCACGCGGTCGCAGATCTCCGCGATCACGCCCATGTCGTGGGTGACCCAGACGAAACTGGTGTCGTACTTGTCCTGGAGATCGTCGACGAGATCGAGGATCTGGCCCTCGACCGTGACGTCCAGCGCGGTGGTTGGCTCGTCGGCGATGATGAGGCTCGGCTCACACGACAGTGCCATTGCGATCAGCACCCGCTGGCGCATCCCGCCGGAGAACTGGTGTGGGTAGTCGTCGTAGCGGTTCTCGGGTTCGGGGATGCCGACCTCCCGGAGCATGTCGATCGCCTCTCGTTTCGCGGCGTCCGCCCCGAGATCGCGGTTGATCTCGATGAACTCCCGGAGCTGGCCGCCGACGGTGAACACGGGGTTCAAACTCTCCATCGGATCCTGGAAGATGATCGCGATCTCCCGGCCCCGGATGCGTTCGCGCATTGTGCTGTTCGAGAGCATCTCGTCGCGCTGGACGAGTTCGCCATCCGATCGCTCCTCGACGCCGAACAGCGTCTCGCCGCGAAACGTGACTTCGCCGCCGACGATCTCGCCGGGACTCTCGACCAGCCGGAGCAGGCTCGACGCGGCGACGCTCTTGCCCGCCCCGCTCTCGCCGACCAGCCCCACGATCTCGCCCTCGTTCACCGTAAAGGAGATACCGTCGACGGCACGAACGACGCCTTCCTCGGTGAAGAAGTGGGTCGTCAACTCTTCGACGCGTAGTAGTGGTTCCTGACTCATGATGTCGTCCTGTTTCGTCTCGTGATCGCGACTGTCTCTTCGACGGTCGATCGCTGCCGGTGTTGCGACCGGTCTCCAGTGGTTGCTGTCCGATGCATCTCAGTTGTTGAGCCGCGGATCGAGCGCGTCCCGGAGCCCGTCGCCGAAGAGGTTGAACCCCACGACGGTGATCAGAATGGCGAGCCCGGGCCAGAGGCTGAACCAGATGCTCTGGAGCATGTAGTTGCGCGACTGGGCGAGCATCTGTCCCCACGAGGGTGTCGGTGGCTGGACACCGAACCCCAGGAAGGAGAGTCCGGCCACGATGATGATGCTCACGCCGACCTGGAGGGTGGCCTGCACCAGCACGGGGGCGAAGCTGTTCGGCACGACGTGCCGGAAGATGATGTTGCGATCCCTGACTCCCGCCGCGCGGGCGGCTTCGACGTAATCCTCCTCGCGCACGCTGAGTACGCGCGAGCGTATCAGCCGCGCGAACACCGGTATCGAACCGATGCCGACCCCGATCATCGCGAAGAGGAGATCACGCCCGAACACCGACATGAACGTGATCACGAGGATCAGGAAGGGGATGGCGTACAGCGTCTCGACGCCGCGCATCAACACGTCGTCGACCCACCCGCCGTAGTAGCCTGCCACCGCGCCCACGATCACGCCGCCGAACAGCCCGAACGCGGTCGCGATGAACCCGACCTGGATCGCGATCCGTGTCCCGTAAAACAGTCGGGCGAGGATGTCGCGGCCACGGTTGTCGGTGCCGAGTGGGTGTTCCCACGTCCCGGTACCGAGTCCGTTCTCGACCCCGACAGGGGGCAACAGCGCCTCGACGGTCACTGGGTCGGTCGCGGGGTTGACCCAGAACGTGCTCGCGAACCAGTAGTCGAGCAGCTTCGCGTCGACGTACGCGAACACCGCGACCGCGGTCATGAAGCCGATGATGAACAACCCTGCGAGCGCGGTCGGGTCGCTTCGGACTTGAGTGAGGGTGTAGCGCCACCCCACCCGAGATTCGACCGCGCGTTCGCTCTCGTCGGCTCCACTCTCCTCGGTCTGATCCGAGGAAAGCATCTCGTCGGATTGGGTATCACTCGTTGCCATGTCAGTCCCGTTCACCGTAGGAGACGCGCGGGTCGACGTACGCGTAGGAGAGATCGGTGATGATCACTCCGATCACGAACGCCAGCCCGAAGACGATCGTCGTTCCCATTATCAGTTGGTAGTCCTGGTTGTAGACGCCGGTCAGGATGAGCGTCCCCATCCCGTTGATGCTGAACACCGTCTCGGTCAGCACCGCACCGCCGAGCGCGGTCGAGAGATTCAATCCGAGCACCGTCAACACCGGCAGCTGTGCGTTGCGGAACGCGTGTTTCCTGAGGATCGTGGTCTCGGAGACGCCGTAGGCCCGCGCGAGTCTGACGTACTCCTCCGAGAGGGTTTCGAGCATCGAGGAGCGCTCGATCCGCGTGATCGCCGCCATCTGGAGCGTCCCGAGCGAGAGCGTCGGCAGGATGAGGTGTCTCGCCGACGTGACCACCACGTCGAGACGCGTCGACGCCCCCTCGACCCGGAGCGGATGCGCCCACGGCAGTATCAGGTTCGTCGCGGGGAGCCACCCGAGCTTGAACGCGAAGACGATGATGAGCATCAGCCCGATCCAGAAGGAGGGCGTGCTCACGCCGATCAGCGCGACGACCCGCGAGATGTGGTCGGTCGGCTTGTTCCGTCGCTGCGCCGAGAGGACGCCGAGCGGGATCGACGCCACGATAGCGAACGTGAAACTCGACAGCAACAACAGCAGCGTCACCGGCAGCCGCTCCATGATCTTCTGGGTGACGGGCACCCCATAGTAGAGGCTCTGGCCGAGGTCTCCCTGGACGACGCCCGCGAGGTAGTTGAAGTACCGGACGTACAGCGGCTGATCGAGGCCGTATTTCGCCTGGATCGCCGCGACTTGTCCCGGTGTCGGCGACGGACCGAGCATGATGCGTGCCGGATTGCCGGGGATGGCGTTCGAGAGGAGGAACGTGATCGTCACGATACCGATCAACACCGGTATCGCCTGGAGTAGCCGTCGGGCGGTGTAGCGAGCTAGCCCCACGGCTCACCCCCGTAGCGGCGGTACGTGGGTACCGTTCGTGTGGTTGTCGTGTCAGTCATGATGGGATATGAACGAAATCGAAACGCTTCGGCCGGAACTACTTCTCGACCGAGACGTTGTTGTAGCCGGTGGCGATGCTGAAGCTGCCGACCGGGTGTGACGTGAAATCCTTGACGTAGTTTTTCACGCCGAAACTGTTCTTGAGGTTGTACGCCGGCAGGTTCACCCGGTCTTCGAGGAGGGTCGTGATGGCCTGCTGGTACAGTTTTTTTCGCTCTCCTCTGTCGGTCGACTTCCGGGCGTTCACGATCGCGGAGTTGACCTCGTCGTTCTGGTAGAACACGCCCTGGCCGACACCCGCCTGGGATTGGGCGAACAGGAAGTACATGAACGAGTCGGGATCGGGCGTGCCCGACCACCCGAGCGTGTACATGTTGTAGTCGTTGGGGTCGCCCGTGACGTACCTGTCGAGGAACGTCCCCCAGTCGAGTCGCTGGACGGTCGCGCCGTAGCCCGCCTCCTTCAGCCCGTTGGCGACGCTGGTGCCGATCTGTTCGCGCTTGTCGTCCGGCGGGACGATGATCTTCGCGTTCCAGTTGTCCGGGACGTTGTCGTTGTCGTCGAGCATCGACTTCGCCTTGTCGACGTCCTTGTCGTGGGGGATCTTCTTCCACTCCTCGATCGGCATGTCCCAGTCGTCGACGAGGACCTTCGGCAGCGGGCTGTACTGGCGGAGCCCGGTCGGTTCGACGAAGTTCGAGACGGCCTGATCCATCGAGACCGCGTAATCGATCGCCTCGCGGACCTTCGGATCCGCGGTCGGCCCCTTCTTGCAGTTGAACGCGAGATAGAAGTAGCCGACGCCCGGGACGGCGTCGATCGACGCGTTGCCCATGTTCTTCACGGTGTTCCACGACTTCGGCGGGATCTCCTCGATGACGTCGTTCTCGCCCGACTTGAGGGTGGTGACCCGGGTGGTCCCCTCCTCGACCGGCACGAACTCGATCCCCGAGAGGTTCGGCGTGGGATCGCCCCAGTAGTCGTCCCACCGCTTCACGCGTGCGAAGTCGCCTTCCTGCCACCCCTCGAAGGTGAACGGCCCGGCCCCGACCGGGTTTTTGGTGTTGAACGCCTGCTTGTTCTGCTCGCGGACCGACTTCGGCACGACGTTGGCCGCGAGATAGCTGTTGAACGCCCCGAAGGGATACTTCAGATCGAACTGGACCGTCTTCTCGTCGACGGCCTCGGCAGTGTCGATCATGTTGAAGTTGGCGGCGTTCTCGGTCTCCTCCTTCACCGGGGCGGTGAAGGTGTACGCCACGTCCTCCGCGGTCACCGGGTCACCGTTGTGGAACGTCGCGTCCTCGTTGAGCGGGACGACGTAGCGTTGGCCCCCGTTCTCGACTTCGGGCTGCTTCGCTGCGATCTGCGGAACGATCTTCTTGCCCGCCTCGTTCCACTCGTACAACGGATCGAACACCAGTGAGGCGACCTGATCCGAGGGAACGTCGTTCAGGACGATCGGATCGAACTCGATCGGACTCTTGACCTGGGCGAACGTGAGCTGTCCGCCGCTACCGCCACCACCACCGCCGCTTTCGTTGGCGCTACCGTTTCCGCCACCGCTACCGTTTCCACCGCCCCCGCCACTGCCGTTTCCGCTACCGTTCCCTTCGTCAGGGGCGGTGGCGCTCTGACAACCGGCCAAACCGGCGATGCCGATCGCGCCGGTCCCCTGTAGGAGGCGGCGTCTGGTCACGTCGTATGTCGTCTGTTTGTCCGTCATGAGCTGGTTTGTTCCTCGGTAACGCGTTCTTCCCGGAGCTATTGTAAATGTTTTATGGCCGGGGTCGTCCCAGGAACTGTCGACACAACGGATAGAACGGACGATCGGGCCGGCGAACGTCGGTGTGGAGCTGGTTCGGCGACCTACCGCTCCCACTCCTCGCGGAGATCCGTGGCGTCGCGCTCGTGATCGAAGACGTGCTCACCGTCGACGAACACGTGTTGGGCGGTCGAGTCGAACGCGTAGAACTCGTCGTCCCACACCGCGAGGTCGGCGTCAGTGCCTTCTTCGAGCGTCCCGACGCGATCCCCGATCCCGAGAATTGCGGCCGGATTCTTGGTCACGGTGTCGAGCGCGGCGTCGGCGGGGAGTCCCTCCCGAACCGCGAGACCCACACAGACATCGAGATGTTGCTGGGGCAGGACGGGCGCGTCGGTCTGGATCGCGACGGTCACGCCCGCCTCGTGGAGCAGGCCTGGCGTCTCGAAGGTGATGTTCGACAGCTCGTACTTGGTTGCGCTCGACGCGCTCGGCCCCACCACGGCAGGAACGTCGCGTTCGGCGAACTCCTCGGCGATCAGGTGGCCCTCGGTCGCGTGCTCGATCGAGAGGTTCTCGATCCCGAACTCTTCGGTTATTCGGAACACCGTCATGATGTCGTCGGCCCGGTGGGCGTGGACTCTGAACGGGAGATCGCCCTCCAAGACTCGCACGAGATGTTCCATTCCGAGATCGCGCTCGAACGGGTCGCCCTCCTCGGCGGCGTGATCACGCCGGTTCTGGTAATCCTCGGCGCTCATCAGTGCCTCTCGGAGTGTAGCCGCGACACCCGAGCGGGTCGCGGGCTCGCGGTCGTACTCCTCGCCGTGGACGCGCTTGGGATTCTCGCCCATCGCGGCCTTCATCCCGTCCTCACGGAGGAACATCTCGTCGGCGAGGTTCCCGTGGGTCTTCATCGAGCAGATCACGCCGCCGATCACGTTCGCACTCCCCATCCGGGCGCTCACGGTCGTCACGCCACTCCGGACGGCGTGATCGAGCTCCTCGTCGTGGGGATGAAACCCGTCGAGCGCCGAGACGTGCGGCGTCACTGGATCGGTCAACTCGTTGATGTCGCCGTCCTCGGGCTCGCCCCACTCGGCCATCCCGGCGTGGCTGTGAGCGTCGATCAGGCCCGGTGTGACGTGGTTCCCATCGCAGTCGAGGACGTTCGCCCCGTCGGGAACGTCGATATCGCCCACTGCGCTGATCTCGCTGCCCTCGACGAGCACGCCGCCCTCGACTGTCCCGCGATCGGTCGCCGTGTGAACGATTGCATTGGTGAGTGCGTACACGACGTGGACGAGGCAAGATTCACACTAAAGCGCTCGGATCACCCGCCCGAATCTCCGGCGATCAGATCGTGTCGTCGGGATCGTGCTCGTCGGCCATCCGGCGTACTTCGTCCGCATACCGTTCCTGAACGTCGGTCTCCGTTACGGCTTCGAGGTTGTCCGGCGAGACGTCCTTGGCGGCAGTCACTCCGTCCATATCGATCGCCTGGGCCGCGAGCTCCCGCCGGAAAATCTGATCGCCCTCGGTCGTCGCGTACTTGAGGACGATGAGATCGCGGTTGTTGTAGCCGCGCTCGACGAGCCACACGCGGACGTCGTCTGCCGATGGCATGAGCACACGAACGGGAACCGCGATGTTAGTCGTTCGGTCTCGACGACCCGAATCGTGGATCGGTCGGATCGCCTGCTGGCACCGAACGAGGATTTTAAGCCGTCAGTTCGCGTCGCCGTACCATGAGCGTCGTTTTGCTCGCCCACGAGCAGTTCCCCGATCGAGCGAAGACCGCGGTAAGCATTCTCCGGTACGGCGACACCGAGATCACCGCCGTTCTCGACCGCGACAACGCCGGCAAGCGCGTCGGCGACTTCCTTCCCGACGTGCAGGACGCACCGATCGTCGCCGGGATGGACGACGTCCCGGCGTGTGACGAACTGATCGTCGGCATCGCACCCATCGGCGGCGGGTTCGAGGACTCGTGGCGGCCCGACGTCCGGCAAGCCCTCGAACGCGGCTGTGACGTCACTGCCGGCCTTCACTACTTCCTCGAAGACGACGAGGAGTTCCGCCGCCTCGCCGACGAACACGACTCTGAGCTCTGGGACGTCCGCAAACCGCCCGCCGACCTCACGGTGAGCGATGGAGTCGCCGCCGACGTCGACGCCGAGATCGTGCTGACTGTGGGCACCGATTGCTCGGTGGGCAAGATGACCGCGACGCGCGAACTCTACGAGGCCGCACGCGACCGCGGCGTGGACTGCGGGTTCATCCCCACCGGCCAGACCGGGATCATGATCGAACGGTGGGGACTGCCGATCGACCGCGTGATAAGCGACTTCGCCGCCGGCGCGGTCGAGAAGATGATCCGTGAACGAGGTGACGATCACGATTACCTCTTTGTCGAGGGCCAGGGCTCGATCATCCATCCTGCCTATTCGGGCGTCACCTGTTCGATTCTCCACGGCGCGATGGCTGATAAGCTAGTCCTCTGCCACGAGGCCGGTCGCGAGGCGATCCACGGCTACGAGGACGTTTCGCTCCCTTCGCTCCCGACGTACGTCGACCTCTACGAGGATCTCGCGGAGCCGGTCCACGAAACGAACGTGGTCGCGGGCGCGCTCAACACCCGCAACGTCGAGACCGACGACGCGGCCCGTACTGCAGTCGCCGACTACGCCGACGTGATCGACGTGCCAGCGACCGACCCGGTCCGGTTCGATATCGACGACGTCCTGGAGGCGATCCTGTGACGCTCGACACCGAGTTCGAGCGGGTGACGCTCGATCTCGACGACCCGTTCACCATCTCACGTGAGACGCAGACGGTCGCCGAGAACGTCGTGGTGCGCATCACCGACGCCGACGGAACGACCGGGATCGGGGCCGCCGCCCCCTCCTCACATTACGGCGAGACTGCGGACACCGTCGAAGCGGTGCTCCCGGATCTCCTCGCGGTCGTCGAGGATGTCGACGATCCCCACAGTCTGGATCGGATCGAGCGCCGGTTGCGGGAGACGGTTCGAGCGAACCCCGCCGCGCGGTGTGCGATATCGATCGCGCTCCACGACCTCGTGGGCAAGCGCCTCGATCTCCCGCTCTATCGCTACTGGGGGCTCGATGCCGACGAGACGGTATCGACCTCCTACACCATCGGGCTCGACAGTATCGAACGGATGCGCGAGAAGACGGCTACGGCAGTCGACGCCGGCCACTCGGTTCTGAAGGTCAAACTCGGCACCGAGCGTGACCGCGAGATCGTCGACACGGTACGAACGGCGGCCCCCGACGCCCGGATCCGGGTCGACGCGAACGAGGCGTGGACGCCCCACGAGGCGGTCGACATGATCGACACCCTCGCCGCTTTCGATGTGGAGTTCGTCGAACAGCCCGTTCCCGCCGAGAATTCAGAGGGGCTCGAATACGTCCACGAGCGCTCGACGCTCCCGATCGCGGCCGACGAGTCGTGCGTGACGCTCGCGGACGTTCCCCGGATCGCCGAGCGCGCGGACATCGCGAACATCAAACTCATGAAATGCGGTGGGCTCCGCGAGGCGAAACGGATGATCCACACCGCCCGCGCACACGGACTGGAAGTCATGCTTGGCTGCATGATCGAGTCGAACGCCGCGATCGCGGCCGGCTGTCATCTCGCGCCGCTGCTCGATTACGCCGACCTCGACGGCTCCCTACTGCTCGCCGACGACCCGTACGACGGCGTCCCGATCTCCGGCGGCGAGATCGATCTCGCCGGGACGGACCGTCCGGGAACGGGCGCGCGAGCGGCAGAGTAGCCGCGAGCGTCAGGCGAGCAGCGCGACACAGCCGGCGGCGACGATGCGCGCCACGCCGACGACCTCGTCGGTGTGGACGAACTCGCCGGCCCCGTGGATGTTCGCGCCGTCGGGGCCGACGATCACGGTCGGAAGGCCGGCGCGATGGCCGAAGTAGTTGAAATCGCCGACGCTCGAAAAGTACCCGATGGCCGGGTCGTCGCCGGTGACAGCCTCGACGCCGGCCCGCAGCGCACCCACGAGCGGATCGTCGGCGTCGGTGACGTACGGCCCGTAGCGAACGTCCGGCGCGGGCGCTTCCCGAAAGTCGATCTCGACGCCGGAATCGAGGTTGAGGTCAGCGACGACTGCCTCGGCGTCGGCTCGAACCACGTCCTCGGTTTCGCCGACGACGACGTGCCGATCGACCAGCAGACGACAGGCTTCGGGGACCGAGAGCGTTTCACCCCCGCCTTCGATCTTGAGCGGGCAGACCGACCCATCGCCGAGCTGTTCGTGCGACCCGACCTCGATGCCGGTGAGGGCGTCGGCCAAACGACCCGCATCGACCACCGCGTTCGTCCCCTTGTGTGGCTGTGAGCCGTGTGCAGCCTCGCCGGTCACGGTGATGTCGTAGAGAAATCGTCCACGCGCGCCGAGCAGCAGTGCGGGGTTTTCGATGTCCCGCTGGGCGAGAATCGGCCCGGGCTCGGTGACGATGGCGGCGTCACAGTCGTCGGTGACAGAGTCACGAATGAGCTGGTTCGCGCCCAGCCCGTAGGGGCCCTCCTCGTCGACGACGGCGGTAAAGAGGACGTCGCCCGCAAGGTCGATGCCGGCCGCGGCGAGGGCCTCGAACGCGACCATGATGCCCGCGAGCCCGCCTTTCATGTCACAAGCCCCCTGGCCGTAGAGCTTGCCGTCCTCGATGCGCCCCGAGAGCGGGTCCTCCTCCCACGCCTCGACGAGTTCGACGGTGTCCATGTGAGCGTTCAACAGCAGCGTCGGCGCGTCGGGGTCCGTGCCTTCGAGGCGCGCGAGGACGTTGTTGCCCTCGAAGCCCGTGATGTCGGGTTCGCTCACCGCGTGATACTCGGGATCGAGTCCGCGTTCGTCGAGCCAGTCGTAGACGAACTCGGTGATCGCCTCCTCCTCGAAGTACGGGCTCCGGATGCGGACGAGCTCCTGAAGGAGTTCGATGGTTTCGTCGTGGTCGATCCGCTCCGCGATCGCATCTGGGTCGGTCGTCGCGGTGTCGGGCGCGTCGGCGGGAGCGTCAGTCATCCGCAGTCACGTCCTGAATGTCGGGGTCGTACTCGTCGGATGGCACACCTGGCAGCGTGTCGAGAATCGCCTCGACGTCGGTGCCGGCCTGCTGCCCGCGATACCAGTAGACGCCGAACACGATCAGGCCGACGACGATCCACGGGACGTACACCGTGAGCGACCCCTGGTAGGCCTGGGTGAGCAACAAGAATGCACCGAGCGTGCCGACCACGCCCGAGACGAGGAGCCCGCCACCGAGATCGAACCCGGCTTGGTCGACCACGTCCGGCCTCGCGTAGCGGGCGTAGAGCAGCGTCACCGAGACGGCGAAGTACGCGATGAGGTAGCTGAACGTGGCGATCTTGATCGCCTGATTGAGTCCCGTGGTGTAGAACGTCAGCGCCGAGGAGACGACGTAGAGCGTGAGCAGCGACCAGTGGGGCGACCCGAACCGATCGCCGACCGCCGAGAACCACTGCGGGAACACCTCGTCCCACGACCACGAGTACGGCATCTTGATCCCCGCCGCCATGACCGCGTTCACGCTGGAGGCGGTCGCAAGGAGGCCGCCGATGGCGACGATGGCCGAGGCGTCCGCGCCCAAAAACGCCTCGGCGGCATCGGACAGCGGGCGGGCCGACTCGGCGAGCACGGTGTAATCCGCTACGACACCGTAGATGACCGCCGCCGTCCACATGTACAAAACTGTCAGAATCAACGTCCCACCGACCATCGACAGCGGGAGGTTTCGGGAGGGGTTTTTCACCTCCGCACCCATCTGGCCCGCGACCGCGATGCCGATATAGGCGTAAAAGAGCGGAACGGCGGCGGCGAGGAACCCGCTCGATCCGCCGGTGAAGAAGGGCTGGTAGTTCGCCGTCTCGATGGCGAACGATCCCGGCACGACGAGGACGAGAATCGAGAGCACGAGCAGGCCGAAGATGGCGTTCTGGACGAGGCTGTACCCGCGCGACCCGACGAGGTTGACGAGGAAAAGCACGGTGAGAAGCCCGAACCCGACGAGCGCCACCTCGCTCTGGCCGGCGATGAGGTCGGGAAAGAACACCTGCAGATAACTCCCGAACCCGATGGCGAGCACCGCGTCGGCGGCCATGTAGCCGAGCCACTTCGACCACGTGACGAGGAATCCGGGCAGCCGGCTGTTGAACGTGCGCGAGACGTAGGCGTACGAGCCGGCCGCACCCGGAAAGACGGTCGCCATCCACGAGTAGTTGATCGCGATCGCCGTCGCGAGCGTTCCCGCCACTGCCACCACGAGGATGACGCTCGGCCCGGTCGTCGCGCTTGCGGTCCCGAGCGTGACGAACAGGCCAGCCCCGAGCGTGCCGGCGACGACGGTGCTCATCGCCCCGAGCGGACCGATGTCGCGTTGGAGACTCCGATCGTCTTTCGACGTCGATCGTGCCATGATGCCGCACACGAGAGCGGAGGAATAACACCCCTCCCTCTCATGAACGGCTCGCACGGCGCAGGCGGTTCAGTCGCTCCCGAGGAGTTTCGCCTCGGCCTTCCGGAGATGTTCGAGCAGGGTCGCCTTCGAGACGCCGAGTTCGTCGGCCAGTTCGACGGCGTTCACCTCCCGTGGCCACGCGTAGTAGTCCCGTTTCCTGGCGAGCTCGAAGGCCTCGCGCTGGCGCTCGGAGAGGTCGTCGGTCGGCAAGACGCCGGGACCGCCCTGCGCGACCGCGATGTCCTCGACGCGGATCTCGGCGTCCTTCGTCTCACGAATGGCGTCGAGGCGCTCGCCGAGCGTCTCGCGATCCGTATCGACGATGACCGTCCAGTACTCCCTCCCACCGTGCATCCGGACCGGCTCGTCGGGGATGAACCCGCGCGAGACGAGCGCGTCGTTGATCGAGTTGTCGATCTCGTAGCGCACGACGAGCGAGCGACTCGCGCTCCCGGGGACCGTCGTGTCGGTCGCGTGCGGACGGTCGGTCTCCCAGACCGAGTCGGTCAGGGACGAGGCCCGGATCGCGGCGATCAGCTCCTCGATCGCGGCGCTCGTCTCGCCGTAGGCGGTGAACCGGCCGGTCGCCGCCCCGTCGATGGTGTAGACGCCATGACCGAGGAGTCCCCCGTCACGCTCTTCGGTCACCGACAGCGTCCAGCAGTCGGGGTGCCAGATGTCGAGCGTCACCCGCAGGCCCGTCCCGGGCCGTTGCGGCGAATCCATCGCTGCCAATAGAATCAATGGGGAGAAAAGCCGTTCGACCATCCGCCCGCCCGACAGAATTTGTCCGTCGCGACTCTTGCCCCACATCCAGTGCCGTCGAGTCGCGGGGTTCGTCTCTGTGATTCTGAACGGGAGCTGCCGAAACACGGTCGACCGCCCGTAGTATTATGTAGAGGTGTCGAAAAGGAGGTGACATGGCACTCGATACCGTCGTGCTGGCGGTGGGACCGGGCGACGCAGACCGGGTCGATCGGTTGGCCGAAGAGACCATCGATATCGCCGGACCATCGGCGGCGACCGTCGTACTGGGCCACGTCTTCACCGACGACGAGTACGCCGAATCACTCGATCACCTCGGGTTCGATACCACGTCCGGGGAGGTGTCGCCGGACGACGTCGCCCGCCGCCATGCCACCATCCGCGAGCTCGCCGAGCGGCTCGACGATGCCGGCGTCGATCACGCCGTCGGCGGTGCGGTCGGCGATCACGGCGACAGCATTGTGGGGTTGGCCGAGGAGGCCGACGCCGACCTCGTCATCGTCGGCGGCCGACGGCGCTCACCCGCCGGCAAGGCGGTGTTCGGCTCGACGGCCCAGAAAGTGATGCTCTCCGCGCCGTGTCCCGTGACCTTCGTCCGCGCAGATACGAAGTGACGCAAGCGGGTGACTGTCCACTCCGGCAGACCCCGACGCCGAGGGGCCACAGCCGCCACTCGATCGCCCCGAACCGCCGGCCCCAGCGTGCGTGCGGTATTCTCAGCAGATACCGTGCTAATCGCTGAAGAATCCCTCCTCAGCAATTAAATCCAAATTTGCAGAGATAGTATAAAAGCCGCAGTTATAAGTGCATCAGTTGTTTCCGATTAAAGGTGATGCATGGTGGTAACACACGCTCAGACACAGCAGAAAGGGGTGTTACCCGCCGCGACTTCGTGAAAGCGGCGGGTGCATCCGGAGCCGCGACGGCGCTTGCCGGCTGTACGGTCGGCGGGAACGAGGCGGGGTCGAACTCCATCCGGTGGATAACCAGCACGGACATGGCCGGCGAGAGCACCGCGATAAAAAAGGCACTCCGCAACGCGGGGATGTCGAATGACGTCAACCTCGAAATGGTCGCCGGTCCCGCCAGCACTGACCAGCGCCAATCACAGTACACGCGGTGGCTTTCGGCCGATCTCGACGAGCCAGCTCTCCTCGACATGGACAGCGGATGGACGCTGAACTACATCAACCGCGGCCAACTGCTCGATCTCAGCAACGAACTGCCCGAAAAGCTGCTCAACCGGATCAACAACAAGTATTTCCAGGCCAGCGTCAACACAGCGAAGAGCCCGAACGGGAACCTGTATGCGGTCCCGATGTACGTGGATTTCGGGAGTATGCTCTATCGCAAGGACCTGGTGAAAAACGCCGGCTACAGCCCCGAAAAGGAGAACTGGGCGACCGAATCGATGCGCTGGAAGCGGTTCTCGAAGATCGTCGCCGACACGAAGGAAAAGTCGGGCGTCAACTACGGCTTTGGCTGGCAGGGGAACATCTACGAGGGGCTTTCGTGCTGTAACTTCAACGAGTTCATGAGCAGCTGGGGCGGCGCGTACTTCGGTGGCCGCGACACCCTGCTCGGCCCCGTCGGCAATCGGCCCGTGACGGTCAACAAACAGCCCGTCGTCGACGCGGTCAAAATGCTCAAGACGTTCATCTTCGGGTCGAACGCTCCCAACACGCTCGATGGGTACGAGCAGATCTCCCCGAACGCGGTGCTCAGTTGGATCGAGGACTCCTCGCTGAGTCCCTTTACTGCCGGGAACATGGTCGCGTTGCGTCAGTGGCCGTACGCGATCGCCGCCGCCGGAGCAGAGGACGCGCTCGGGGACAAGCTCGGCGTCATGCCGATGCCCTACGCCACTCCGGAGCAGAACTCCAAGTACAAGAACATCGGCGGCCCGATGGCGGCACTCGGTGGATGGCACATCGGCGTGAATCCGAACACTTCCAAGAAAGAACAGGCCATGGAAGTAGTCGGGGCACTGACACAGCCGTCCTTCCAGATCAAACTGTTCGAGATACTCGGTCTTCTGCCACCGAACCAACAGCTCCTCGCCACACGAGAGGCGAAGCAGATCCCCACCGTCGGCAAGTACATCGACACGCTTCAGGTCGCCGGGAAGAACTCGATTCCCCGTCCTGCCAGCGTGGTCTGGCCGCAGGAATCGGGCAAAATCGCCCAACAGGTCCACGCCGGCATGGACGGGTCCGCGCCGCCGAAGCAGGCGATGAGCACGCTACAGAGTCAACTCGAACAGATCGAGGACTACAACAACTGAACCATGGCAACGGAACAACCCACCGAACGCGGAGCACAGGGGCGATCGGGAGTATACGCGAGCGCGGTGCGCTGGCTGGAGAACCTGAGCGAGGCGGCGTTCGCCTACTTGCTGCTCACCCCGGCGTTCCTGTTGCTCGCGGTGATCGCGATCTGGCCGCTCATGAGCACCTTCGAGATGTCGCTGCACGCAGACAGCATCCGTGGTGCGGACCAACTCGGGGAGTTCGTCGGTTTCGAGAACTACGTGAACCTGCTGACCGGGCAACTCGATACCGTGGCGCTGCCACAGCCGTTCTTCGACCCGTCAGCGCCGTTCCAGAGCGCGCTGGTCGTCACGTTCATCTTCACCATCGTCAGCGTGCTCTTCGAGACGCTGATCGGGTTCGGGCAGGCACTCGTGCTCGACCAGGACTTCCGGGGTCGGCGCTGGGTCCGCGTGGCCATCATCATCCCGTGGGCGGTGCCCATCGTCATCCAGGGGATGATCTTCTTCCTGCTCTTTCAGCCCGGTATCGGTTTCGGCGTCGACGTCGTCCAGGCGCTCGGCATGTCGGGAACGCCGCTGGTCAACAGCGCCGAGGCGCTTCCCATCATCATTCTCGCTGACGTCTGGAAGACGACAGCATTCATGGCGCTGTTGATTCTCGCCGGTCTCCAGAGCGTCGACAGGAGCCTCTACGACGTGGCGAAGGTTTCGGGCGCGACGAAGTGGCAGCAGTTCAAGATGATAACCTTCCCGCTGATACTGCCCACCGTCCTGGTTGCCATGCTCTTCCGAACGATCGCAGCGATGCGGATTTACGGGTTGATCGAGACGACGTCGAGCTGTACGACAGTGCCCTCTCTCTCGTGTCTGGTCGTTACGACGTTCAGCACCCGTCGGTACGGCACGGCCTCGGCGGTGGCGTTCGTGACGGCGGCGATCATCGGCATCGTGGTCTCGGTGTACATCGTCAGATACTGGCGTGGCTCGCAGGGGAGTGTCTGAGATGGCGGGCGCACAAACCAGCGAACAGCAGTCCAGCGAGGACGAAGGCGGTCCGTTCACCCGCTGGGTGCAGAGTTCGATATCCAACCCCGAGCGGACCTACCGGGCGATGTTCTACATCGTGACGATTTTCTTCCTCATCACGACGCTGTTCCCTTTCTACTGGCTGTTGGTGCTCGCGCTCACGCCCGAGGCCGCCATCGTCGACATGGGGTTGCTCCCGAAGGGGTTCAATCCCGGCGCATTCGTCGAAATCTTCCAGCGCCTGCCGTTCCACGTCTACCTCTTCAACAGCCTCGTGCTCGCGGTGGCGACGACGATCATCGTCCTCGTGTTGGCAAGTCTCGCGGGCTACGTCTTCGGACGACTCGATTTCCCGGGCCGGGGTGTGTTGATGATCCTCGTGCTCGCCATCTCGTATTTCCCACCGGCGGCGTTTCTCCTGCCGCTGTTTCGGTTGTTCACCGGGAACATCGAGATACTCGGAGTGAGTAGTCCGATGTTGTTCAACACGCCGGGAGCGATGATACTGCCGTTCAGCGCGCTGTTCATGCCGCTGTCGATATTCATCCTCACCACGTTCTACGGGCAAATTCCGGATGGACTGGAGGACGCCGCCCGGGTCGAGGGTACCACCAGGCTCGGGGCGCTCTTTCGGGTCATCATCCCGTTGTCGGCACCCGGCGTGGCGACCGCGGGCGTGCTCACCTTCATCAACGTGTACAACGAGTTCTTCTTTTCGTTCCTGATGACGGACGGACAGGCGAAGAACTGGGCCCCCATCGTGTGGGGGATTCTGGGGTATCAAACCCAGTACACCGCATCGTACAACCTGATGGCGGCCGCGAGCATCGTCGGCGTGTTGCCGGTCGCGATCCTCGTGGTCATCGCCCAAGAACGCATCGTCAGCGGCCTCACCAGTGGCGCACTCAAGGAGTAACAAAATGGCAAAAGTCACGCTCGAAAACGTCTCGAAACGCTACGACGACGTCGTCGCGGTCGACGACATGAACCTCGAAATCCCGGATGGCGAGTTCGTCACGCTCGTCGGGCCGTCGGGCTGTGGGAAATCGACGACGATGGAGACCGTCGCCGGACTGACCAAACCAACCGAGGGCACCATCCACATCGGCGACCGGGAGGTGACGACTCTTCCCCCGAAGGACCGCGGGGTCGCGATGGTGTTCCAGAACATCGCGCTGTTCCCCCACATGGACGTCTACGACAACATCTCCTTCGGGCTCCGGCTCCGGGACTTCGACAAGGACGAAACCGACCGTCGGGTCGACAACGCGGCCGAGACCGTCCAGATGGGCGGGATGCTCGATCGGATGCCGAGCGAGATGAGTGGGGGCCAGCGCCAGCGCGTCGCGATCGCACGGGCGCTGGTACGCGAACCCGACGTGTTCCTGATGGACGAGCCGCTCGCGAACCTCGACGCGAAGCTCAGGGTCCACATGCGGACCGAACTCCAGCGCATCCACCGCGAGCTCGGGACGACGGTGATCTACGTCACCCACGACCAGGCCGAAGCGATGACGATGTCCGACCGGATCGCGGTGATCGACGGCGGGAAGCTCCAGCAGATCGATCCGCCCCTCGTGTGTTACAACGAGCCGTCGAACCTGTTCGTCGCGGGGTTCATCGGCTCGCCGAGCATGAACTTCGCGGAAGGGACGATCGGCGTGAACGGGTTCGAATCCGAACACATCGACGTGGAGTTCGATCCCGGAACGATCGGGGTGAGCGAGGGCGATGCGGTCACGCTCGGGATCCGACCCGAGGACGTCTATCCAACCGACACCGCGGGATCGGTGTCACACGCGACCGCCGAGATCGAGACCACGACCGACGTCCTCGAGCCGATGGGCGACGAGATCTTCGTCTATCTCCTGCTCGCCGAGGACGCCGACACCGATCTCGAAGACCCCGAGGCGGGCGATCAGCTCCTGATGAGCGTCGACCCCACCTCGGACATCGAGGAGGATCAGGTGATGCAGGTGGTGCTCGATCGCAAGAAGATCCACCTCTTCGATACGGCGTCGGGTAAGGCGATCGCCCACGGTCTCGTCCAGCCGACTCGTGCCGAGGGTGCGACCGGGACGGAAGCGGAGGGCGACGACTGAGCATGGTCTCGGAGATCGGTCTGTTCTACATCGGCGGGATGTCGTTGCTGTTCGTCTTCTGGGCGTACGGGCTCGTCTCGTTCGTGCTCGATGTCAAAAACAAGCTCATCCCCCTCGTCCGTCAGTACTGGCGCGGGCGACGACGCCAGAAGGAGGAGGCTGAACGCGAGGCCGAGCGCGAGGAACGCGAGCGCCAACTGTACTGAATTCTGATCCGAACCGACCACAGAACGGTATTCTTACAACCCAGGACACCCTAGACGGCGTTCGTGTCCTCTTCTTCCCCTCCAAAAGTCGGGATCGTCGGTCTCGGGAACATCGGGCGGTTCCACGCCGACCGGCTGGTCGATCATGGGGTCGATCTCGTCGGTGGCGTCGATGTCGACCCCGACGTTCGCGCGCGCTTTGCGGACGCGTATGCGACCACCACCTACGAGACGGCAGACGAACTGTTCGCGGTCGCCGACGCGGTGATCGTCGCGACGCCGAATCGCTTTCACGAGGAGTACGCCGTCGGCGCGCTCGAACACGACGTCGACGTTCTCCTCGAAAAACCCCTCGCACACTCGATCGAGAGCGCCGAAGGGATCGCTGCCGCCGCCGCCGACAGTGACGGGTTCGTGATGACGGGGTTCAAGAACCGCTTCACCAACCCCGTCGAGGTGCTGAAACGCTTCCAGGAACAGGGACGGTTCGGCACCACGCGCCACGTCGAGGCGAACTACATCCGACGACGCGGGATTCCTGGTCGGGGGTCGTGGTTCACGAGCCGTGACACCTCCGGCGGCGGATCGCTGATCGACATCGGGGTGCACGCGATCGATCTCTCGCTTCACTTCCTCGATTTCCCCGAGGTCGTCGAGGTGTCGGCGACCACACGATCGGCCTTCGGTACGCGCGAGGACTACGCCTATATCGACATGTGGGGCGAGGACCTCGGGCCGGACGGGTTCGATGTCGACGACTCGGTGAGCGCGTTCATTCGGTGTGCCGACGGCTCGACGGTGAGTCTCGAAGCGGCGTGGGCGACCAATCGCCCGATCAACCAGGAGTTCCTCGTGCGTGGCACCGACGCGGGAGCGTGTTTCGACCAGAACGAGGACAGTCTGAAGCTCTACGAGAGCAGCAAAGAGGGGGCCGACCATCTCGCCGATACGGACATCACGACCCGTTCGAACGACGCCATGATGGCCGAACAGCGCTCGTTCCTCGATGCGGTCGAGCACGGCGAACCGCCAGAGCGCAACACGATCGAGCAGGGGATCACCGTCCAGCGCGTGATCGACGCGATCTACCGCTCCTCCGAGGCCGGCCGTGCGATCCGGCTCGATGACACGACACAGGAAGCTCCCGTCGAGCTCGACTGAACCGACCGCTTCCGTCCCGAATCACCGGAAAGACCCAGCTTTTTTGCTCCGCCGACGACACAACGAAACCAGTAGCCAATGCAACTGCTCGAAATCGTCGGTAGACTCATCGCGGGGGCCGCACTCATCCTCGCGAACGGGTTCTTCGTCGCGATCGAGTTCGCGCTGACCCGCGCCCGGCAGTACCCCGAATCCGAGTTCGTGGAGCCGGGCAACACCGGACTCGAACGTGCCTGGGCGATGACCGAGGAGCTCGAGATCTACCTCACGGGGTGTCAGGTCGGCATCACCGCCGCCAGCATCTCGCTTGGTATCATCGCCGAGCCAGCGCTTGCGGCCATCCTCAAGCCGCTGTTCGGTGGGACGGTTCTCGCGTCGATTGGCGCGGGCGTGTTCTTGGCGTTCCTCATCGTGAGCCTGGTACACAAGGTCTATGGAGAGCAGACCCCCACCTACCTCGGCGTCGAGCGCTCGAAGCAGGTCTGTCGGTACGGCGCGACGCCGCTGTACTGGTTCACGCGAGTCATCCGACCGATCCTCGACCTCGGCGACGTGGTGGCGAAGTGGACGCTCAGGCTGTTCGGCGTGGAGATGACCGGCGCGTGGCTCGAATCGGAGGTCGACGTTATCGAGGGACGGGCTGACCTCCACCGCAAGCTCGGCTCGGTGCTCGACGAGGGCGACCTCCCCGAGGAACGCTACGAGGAGGTGATGAACGCGCTCGCGGTCGGCGAGATGCCCATCAGCAACGTCATGGTCGACAGAGAAGACATCGCCGCACTCTCGACGGCGAACACACCGGAAGCAAACCTCGCGGTCGTCGAGGACAGTCCTCATCTGCGCTTCCCGCTGTTCGGCGGTGACGGGAATCTTCTGGGTATCGTCTATCTCGCCACGCTCACCAACCGCTTCGAGGAGTTTCGGGACGGTGACGTCGCCATCGCCGACCTCGCCACCGAGCCGATGACGCTGCCGGTAGATGAAGAGGTCAGCGACGCCGTCGACCGCTTTCAGGAGGAGAACCAGGAACTCGCGCTCGTTCTGGATGGTGAGGAGATCGTCGGCCTGCTCACCGCCACCGACGCCTTCGAGGAAGTCATGGGCGAGCTCGAAGACCCCCTCGACGTCTATCAACGGGCCAGAGAGCGCGAGGACACGCCCGATTCGGGCGGTGAGCCGGCATGAACGGTCTCGAAATCACCGTTCGGCTGCTCGCCGGTCTCGCGCTCATCCTCGCCAACGGCTTTTTCGTCGCCATCGAGTTCGGCCTGACGCGCGCCCAGCAGTACACCGAATCGGAGTTCGTCGAGCCGGGGGTTGCCGGTCTCGAACGCGCGTGGGAGATGACCCAGGACTTGGAGATTTACCTGACCAGTTGCCAGGTCGGGATTACCTCTTCGAGCATCGCGGTCGGTATCGTGGCCGAACCGGCGCTGGCGGCCATCTTCGAGCCGCTGTTCGGTGGGACAATCCTCGCATCGGTCGGTGCGGGGGCGATTCTCGCGTTTCTCCTCATTAACCTCCTCCATCTCACCCACGGCGAGCAGGCTCCAACCTATCTCGGCGTCGAGCGCTCGAAGCAGGTCTGTCGGTACGGCGCGACGCCGCTGTACTGGTTCACACGGATCACCTGGCCGGTCATCACGTTCGGGGATGGGGCAGCGAAGTGGACGCTTTCGCTGTTCGGTGTGGAGATGACCGGTGCGTGGCTCGAATCCGGGGCCGAAGACGTCGAGAGCCGTGCCGACCTCCACAAACGATTCGAGTCGGTGCTCGACGAGAGCGATATCTCCGGGGAACGACGCGAAGAGGTGATGAACGCGCTGGTCGCCGGCGACGTACCCATCCGCAACGTCATGGTGGCGCGCGAGGAGATCGCCGCGCTCTCGACCGAGAACTCGCCCGCGGAGAACCTCGCGGTCATGAACGACCACTCTCACTCCCGGTATCCGTTGCTCGGGGGCGACTTCGACGAGTTCCGGGGGATCGTCTACCTGCCGGCGATCACGAGCCGGTACGACGACCTCACGAACGGCGAGATCGGCATCGAGGAGCTCGCTACGCCGCCGATGACGATTCCGGCCGACGAGGAGGTCAGCGACGCGGTCGACCGGTTCCAAACAGAACGTCAAGAGCTCGCACTCGTGGAGGACGACGGCGAGATCGTCGGCCTCCTCACCGCCACCGACGCCTTCGAGGAAGTCATGGGCGAGCTCGAAGACCCCCTCGACGAGGGGGCAGAGCGCGACCACCGGTCTGGGCGAGGATCACCCACCGGGGACTAACCGGAGACCGAGCCGGGATCGGCGGGGACGAACGCGGGCGTCGCCGCCTCGACCTGAACCTTTATTCGTTCACCCGTAGCAACCGTTCGTATGGACATAGGCGTACTCACCGTGCCGTTCGGCGATCAGCCGCTCGACGAGACTTGCGAGTCCCTCGCCGGCCTCGGGGTCGATGCGGTCGAACTCGGCTGCGGCGGGAGTCCCGGCGACGACCACCTCCCGCGCGCGGAGTATCTCGACGACGAGGACGCCCAGGCCGATCTCCACGCGCTCCTCGACGAGCACGACCTCCGGATCTCGGCGCTCGCGACCCACAACAACCCGATCCACCCCGACGACGAACACGCCGAGACGGCCGACACCGAGCTCCGGGAGGCGATCGAACTGGCGGCCCAGCTCGATGTGGATACCGTCACCACTTTCTCGGGGCTGCCCGGCGGCGGCCCGAACGACGAGGTCCCGAACTGGATCACTGCGCCGTGGCCGACCGAGCACAAGGAGGCTCACGACTACCAGTGGGAGGTCGCCGAAGAGTACTGGGCCGACCTCGCCGAGTTCGCCGACGCACAGGGAGTAAACGTCGCGATCGAGATGCACCCCAACATGTTGGTGTACGAGCCGACAGGGATGGAGCGACTCCGCGAGGCCACGAACGACCGCATCGGCGCGAACTTCGATCCCTCACACCTCTACTGGCAGGGGATCGATATCCCCGCGGCGATCCGCCATCTCGGCGACGCGATCCACCACACTCACGCGAAGGATACAGGATTGTACGAGTCGAACGCGCGGGTCAAGGGTCACCTCGACACGACGCCGTACACCGAGGAGGAAGACCGATCGTGGCTCTTCCGGACTGTGGGCTACGGCCACGGCGAATCACACTGGAAGGAGGTCGTCTCTACCCTCCGGATGGTGGGCTACGACGGCGCGCTCTCGATCGAACACGAGGATTCGCTCACGAGTTCGCGCGAGGGGCTGGAGAAGGCGGTCGACGTGCTCGACAGGGCGGTGTTCGAGACGACGCCCGGCGACGCCTACTGGGCGGAGTAGCCACACTCCACTGACGAGATTTTAAATACGATTCCGTGCATAGGGAGTGTGATGCGAGCCATCGTCACGGACGCGGACGTGCTCGGCGGCGATCCGCGACTCGACGGAACGCGCATCGGCGTCGCGCACGTTCACCGCCGGTACGAAGACGGCGAGACACCCGAGGCGATCGCCGCCGGATACGACGGCGTCTCCGTCGCGGACGTTCACGCCGCGCTCGCCTACGCGTTCGACAATCCCGAGACGCTGCGGGAGATCGAGCGTCGTGCTCGGGATGCGATCGAGCACGTCCGCGAGGAGCGCCCGGTCGATCCAGAGGAGTTCGTCGAGCGCGCCTGAATGCGGATTTTAGCCGACGAGAACACCAGGCCGGCCCACGTGTCGGCGCTCGATTCCGCCGGACATGACGTAGTGCGGGCCGGGGACGTTCTGGAGAAGGGTGCGTCCGATCCGGTGGTGATCGCTGCGGGGCGGGACACGGATCGGGTCATCCTGACGTACGATCGCAAGGATTTCGCCGACGTCTCCGATCACGCCGGCGTGTTCATCGCCGAGGAAACGATGGCTCCGCGGGCGGTGCGCCGCACCGTCGAGCGAGTCGAGCGCGCGTACCCCACCCTCGACGATGTCGTCGAGTTCCTCGCCGATTGGCGCTGAGTCCCGACCCGGAGAACTAAGACGACATCGCCTGTGATTCGGATATGGCACTCCGAATCGGCGTTCTCGGCTATCGCTTCATGGGCAGAGCCCACTCGAACGCGTTCGCACGACTCCCGATGTTCTTCCCGGACGCGCCCGAGATCGAACGCCACACGCTCGTCGGCCGCGACGAGGACGCGCTCGCGGACGCTGCGGATCGACTGGGCTTCGCTAACACCGCGACAGACTGGGAATCGGCGATCGACGACGTGGACGTCTTCTACAACCTCGGGCCGAACTTCGTCCATCCAGAACCGTCGATCGAGGCGCTCGAAGCGGATGTCCCCGTCTTCTGTGAGAAACCGCTCGCACCAACCCTCGACGACGCCGAGCGGATGGCCGACGCCGCCGACGCGAGCGACGCGATCGCGGGCTGTGCGTTCAACTATCGGTTCGTACCGGCGATCCAGTACGCGAAGAACCTGATCGAGGCGGGCGAGCTCGGCGAAGTTCGTCAGGTCCGCGGGAAGTATCTTCAAGATTGGGGCGTCGACCCCGAAGAGCCGTGGTCGTGGCGGATGGACGGTGAGCTCGCCGGCAGCGGCGCGCTCGGCGACCTCGGCGCGCACACGATCGATCTCGCGCGGTTCCTCGTCGGTGAGCACGCGGGCAGCATCGAACGGGTCAGCGGTCACCTCCGGACGTTCGTCGACGAGCGGCCAGTGGAGGGGGGCGAGGAGAGCGGGGAGAGCGAGGACGCACGCGAGGTGACCGTCGACGACGCCTACTCCGCCCAGGCCGAGTTCGCGAACGGCGCGATGGGCACCTTCGAGGCCTCACGGGTCGCCGACGGCCACAAGAACGACCACACCATCGCGGTCCACGGTACTGACGGGAGTCTCCGGTTCTCGCTCGAACGTCTCAACGAACTCGAACTGCTCCGCGACGGTGACCGGGGCTACGAGACGGTGCTCGTGACCGACGCCGACGACCCCTACGTCGAGCACTGGTGGCCACCGGGACACGTCCTCGGCTGGGAACACACGTTCGTCCACGAGGACTCCGAGTTCCTCTCGGCGGTCGATCAGGACGGGGCGTTCCAGCCCTCGTTCGCCGACGGCCTCGCAGTACAGCGCGTCCTCGACGCCATCGAGCGCAGTGACGACCGCGGTGAGTGGACGGGGGTCGGAGAATGACATCCGATTCCCTTCGCGTCGGCGTCATCGGCACCGGCTACATCGGCACGACGGTCGGCGGACAGTTCCACCACCACCCGAGAGCGGCGGTGACCGCGATCACCGACATCGCCCCCGAACCGCGCGCCGCAGCCGCGGCCACGTTCGGTGTCGACGAGGGGTCACTGTACGACGACTTCCGGGCGATGATCGAAGACGAACCGCTCGATGCGATCCTCGTCGGGACGCCGCACACCCTCCACTACGACCAGGTGATGGCGGGGTTCGACCACGACCTCCACGTGTTCTGTGACAAACCCCTGGCGACCGATCTCGAACACGCCCAAGAGATCACCGACCGGGCCGAAACGAGCGACCGGACGCTGATGGTGGGGTATCAGCGCCACCTCAATCCGGCGTTCGTGGCGGCACGCGAACGGTTCCGTGAGAGCGAACCGCAGTGGATCACCGCGGAGATCACCCAGAACTGGCTGTCGAACTTCACGGAGACGTGGCGGACTGACCCCGATCTCTCGGGCGGCGGGATGCTCTACGACACCGGCAGCCACCTGCTCGACGCGGTGCTCTGGACCACGGGGATGACGCCGACGGCAGTCTCCTCGCGGATGCGCTTTGCGGACGACGAGCAGCGAGTCGACGCCGAGGCCGTAGTACTAATCGAGTTCGCGAACGGTGCGACCGCGAACGTCTCGGTCTCGGGCGACTCGCCCTGCGTCCGCGAACATATCCACCTCTGGGACGACGACGGCGCAATGTATCTCGACGGTCGGGAGTGGGAGCCACGCACGGTCACGGAGATCGACGCCGAGAGCACCGAACACATCCCGTACATCGACCGGAGCGATCAGGTGAACAAGGCCGAGGCGTTCATCACGGCGATCGACGAAGGGAGCGAACCACCGGCCACGGCCCGCGACGCACTACGCGTGACCGCCGTGACCGAGGCAGCCTACGAGGCCGCGCGATCGGATGAGTGGGTCGATGTCGACCTGAAGTAAGACGGGCGAGCCTCCAAACCTTTCCCGGCGGACCGCGAGCAGTCGGTATGGACGATCCAGCGATCCTCGTCGCCGGTGAGACGCTGATCGATTTCTTGCCCGCACAGCCAGGACCGCTTTCCGAAGTCGAATCGTTCTCACGGCGAGCGGGTGGTGCAGCGGCGAACGTCGCGATCGCGCTCTCCCGCCTCGACACACCGCCATGGTTTCTGACGAACGTTTCGACCGACGGGTTCGGCGATTTTCTTGGTGAGACGCTGACGGAAAACGGGATTCCCGATCGGATCGTGACGCGCTCGGCTCACCCGACGACGCTCGCGTTCGTTGCCCACGACGCCGACGCCGACCGGAGTTTCACGTTCTATGGGGCGGACAGCGCCGGCGGGCATCTCGATGCGGGCGTCGTTTCGGATGACACGCTCGATCGCATCGAGTGGCTCTGCGTCGACGCGCCGGTGGCGCTCGCGGCCGAACCCGCCCGTTCCGCACTCCTCACTCTCTGCGAGCGCGCCCGCGACCACGGCTGCCGGGTGGCGTTCGATCCGAACACGAGACGCGAGCTCTGGCCCGACGATGCAACCCTCCACGAAACGCTCGACGCCATGCTCGATCGAACGGACGTGGTCAAGACCTCGATCGAGGACCTCGACGGAACGTCGTTCGCGGGCGACGATCCCGCCGACCTCGCCGCGAACCTGTTCGCCGCCGGGCCACACACCGTGTTCCTGACCCGGGGAGCCGACGGGTCGCGCGCGATCGCCGCCGACCGTGCGCCGTGGGGGACCGTCGACGTCTCCCATTCGGGCTACGACGTCGATCCCGTCGACGCAACCGGCGCGGGCGACGCCTTCCTCGCGGGCGTCCTCCACGGACTCGCTGGCGACGAATCGCTCGACGAAGTCCTCGCGTTCGCCAATGCGGTCGCCGCACTCACCACGACCGAGACAGGGGCGATCGACGCGTTGCCCGATCACGAGGCCGTGACGGCGCTTCGAAAGTCCCGTTCCGAGTGATCACGTCCGGCGTCGAGACCGTCCGACGAAACGAGACGCCGAACGCCGGTCGGCGGCTACCGTGTCCGGCGACCGCCGTCGACGTCGTGATCGTGAACGTGTGCGTGCTTGCCGACCCGCGCACCCTCGTCGACCCGAGCGTTTTCGTGAACGTGGACGTGCTTTCCTACACGCGCGTTTGTTCCGACTGACGCGTCCGCGTGGACGTGTGCATGTTTGTCGATCCGAGCGCCAGTCTCGACCTGCGCGTTCTCGTGGATCTCGACGTGTTTGCCGATGCGGGCGTCGGCACCGACGTGTGCGCCGTCGTGGATCGTGGCGTGTTTGCCGATCTTGGCACCGTCGGCGACGTGTGCACTCCCCGCGACCCGAGCCTGCTTTCCGATGTTCATCACCCGAGCATGAAGACACTCGATTTACATAACTGTTGTCCGGGTGTGTGGTGGCGGAGCAACGAATCGGCCTTCGATCGGGAAGTCGAACCGAACGCGGTGGCTCGGCTGGTCGAGGCGGGCACGGCCTTCTGTGTCCAAATCCCCGGCTACGGCTCGTCAGAGATGTTCATTCGAGAACAGTCCCATCGGCGACAGAAACGCGTGTTCTCAGGCCCCGGGAACCGCGGCCGCGATGAACGACCACCGCGTACCCGAGCGTGGTTCGTCGGCTTTCCGCTCCGCTTTCGTTCGGTCTCTGCGATGTTGCCAGTCCATGCTCGAACGAATGGTTCACTCGTATTTGAATACTGTGTTTCAGTGATGATTCTGTCGTGGACGATCACCAGTGATTGTCGATCGAAAGCCATCACAACCACGAACGCCACGACCACGGGATCGAGTGCTGCGTTCGTTACCGATACACTGCGTCGCGCTCACCACGGAAGACCTCGAGCTCCTCGCTGGTGGGCAGGCCCTCGATGTCGCCAGCGACGGTCGTGGCAAACGCGCCGATCGCGTTTGCGCGTTCCGTCGCTTCGACCGGGTCGAGACCTCGCAAACGACCCGCGAGAAAGCCCGCAGCGAACCCGTCGCCCGCCCCGACCGGGTCGACCACCCGTTCGACGTCGTAGCCTGCGACGCGTTCGGTCGTCGCATGGTCGGCGACGAGCGCGCCCGCCGCGCCGAGTTTGACCGCGGCGAGGTCGGCCCCACGATCGAGACACGCCGCCGCGATGGCCTCGGGATCGTCGGCGTCGAACAGCGCTCGACCTTCCTCGATGCCGGGCAGCACGATATCGGCCGCCCCCACCAGATCGAGGAGCGTCGATCGCATCTCTTCCGTACTGTCCCAGAGTTTCTCCCGGAGATTTGGGTCGAAGGAGATCGTCACGTCCGCCTCGCGAGCGCGTTCGACAGCGGCGAAGACGGTCTCGCGACACGAATCGCTGAGAGCTGGCGTGATCCCCGTGAGATGGAGATACTCGGCGTCTGTGAGGAACGCTTCGGGGAGATCGGCGGGCGTCATGGTGGACGCGGCCGAGCCGTGGCGGTAGTAGTACACCGAACTCTCGCCGAGCGCGCGGCGCTCTTTGAACATGATCCCGGTCGGTGCGTCCGGGGTGGTCGTCACGTGGCTCGTATCGACGCCCTCGCCACGGACGAACGAGCGGAGATACTCGCCGTGGGGGTCCGCACCGAGCTTGCTGATCCAGCCGACGTCGTGACCGAGCCGTGCGAGGCCGATCGCGACGTTGCTCTCCGCGCCGCCGAGACTCTTTTTGAACTCGGTGGTGTACTTCATCGGCCCCGATTCGGCGGGGTTGATCAACACCATCGTCTCCCCGAGCGTGACGACACGCGGTGACATGCTCGTTCGTGTCCCGCCCGCAGCCCTAACCGTTCCGGAATCGGCTCTCGACGAACGATCCTGTGAACGGGACGCACCCCCAACAATCGAGAAACAGCCAGCGAGCGACGAGAACCGTCAGTCGTCGCGTCCGGACAGCAGCCGCGCCGCACCGATCGTGAGCCCCGAAAGTGCCGCGAGTACACCGAATCCCGGACCGGAGCCACTCGATCCCGCGGCGTCGCCCGTGCTATCGTTCCCGCCGCCGGCCGTCGTCTCGTTGCCGGCGCGTTCGGTGGCGGTCGTTCCGGTCGTGGTCGCTGCGGTGCCGCCTGTTTCAGTCACGGTGGTCGCGGCCGGGGTCGCCGACGTAGTGGCGTTTGCTGGCGTGGCGTTCGTCGTCGCAGTCGCGTTGGCGGTCGTCGCGTTCGTCGTCGATCCAGCCATCTCCGTCGTGTTCGCTACTGTGGCGTTCGACGGTGTGGCGTTGCCCGCCGTCGCGTTGCCAGCGGAGCCGTTGTTTGGCGTCGCGGTAGTGCGCTGTGCCGCGTTCTGCGGCGGTCGGATGCGGTGGACCGCGCCCGTCCGTCCTTCGGAGGTCTCCGCGCTCGTCAGCACGTAGAGGCCGCCGTCGTTGTCCCGCCCGATGGCGAGGACGTACGCGCCCACAGTCCCGCTGTCGGTGTTCTCGATCGTGAGCTCTTCGAGTTCCCAGAGCCCCTCGTCGGTCGGAGTGGCGGCCAACAGCGAGCCGGTTGGGGTCTCGGTCTCGGCGGTCTTTCGGAAGTCGCCAAAGACGTACTTCCCTCCCAAAGACTCGATCGCGTCGTTCTCGTAGACGTAGCCGCCGATGGCCGCCGAGCCGACGCCCTGGCCCTGGTAGCTGTGCGGGTACTCGACGACGGGATCGATGAGTCGCTCGCCGCCACGGACGTCTGCCGGGAGCTGGCTCGGGCACTCTTCGGGCGGATTGCGGCTCCCCTCGGGCCCGGGTTTGAAACAGTGGGTTCCCTCGCGGACGTTCCAGCCGTAGTTTTTGTCCTTCTCGACGATGCTGACTTCCTCGAACCCGTTCTGTCCGACGTCGGCCACGAACAGCCGTCCATCGGAAAATCCCATCCGCCACGGGTTGCGAAAGCCCCACGCGAACTGCTCGTTCAATCCGGGGTCGCCCACGAGCGGGTTGCCGTCCGGAATCGCATACGGTTTGTCCTCGCTTTCGCCGTCGACATCGATCCGGAGGATCGATCCCAGCAGGTTCTCCCTGACGTCCTGTCCGTTGCCGCCCTCGTTGCGCTCGTACCAGTCCTCGACGTGGCCAGGGTTGTTGTCGTGTGCGCCACCGCCGTCGCCGACGCCGATATAGAGATATCCGTCGGGCCCGAACGCGATCGCTCCCGCGTTGTGGGTGTCCTGGGGCTGGGGCAGTTCGAGGAGTCGGCGTTCGAAGCTCGCGACGGTCGCCGACCCGTCGCTCGCCCGAAACTCCGCGAGCACCTCGGTGTGGGAGTACGAATCGGGCGCACTTTCGATCAACGGCGCGCTGTAGCGCAGGAAAAATCGGCCGTTCGACTGAAACTCGGGATGGAACGCCATCCCCAGCAGCCCTTTCTCGCCGCCGACTTCCGCCATTCGATCGCTCACATCGATGTAGGGTTCCTCGCGAAGCCCATCGTCGGTGTGGAGATACACCTGTCCGAGTCGGTCGGCGATGAACCGTCGGCTCGACGTTCCCGGTGGCACCTCGAAATCGACTGGGGCTACGAGACCACCATCGACGATCGTTTCGAGCCGGACCGACGCACCCGATGGAATATACGGTTCGGACTCGCCATCCTCGGTCGGTGTCGGCGTGGCTGTTCCGCCGCCCGACCCGTCGCTGAAGGAGATCGTCCCTTGCATCGAGGTGATGTGTGGCTCGCAGACGTACTCGGCCATCGCCTCGCGCGCGGTGAACTCGATGGACTGTGTTGCGCCCTCCTCGCTCATCACTTCGGTACGTTCAAGCACGTTGCCGTCGCCATCGAGCAGCGCGAAGTTGTGCCCCATCCCGTCCAAATTCTCCCAGACCACCCGATAGGTGGTGCCGGCTTCGAGCTGCAGCGTGGGGTTCGATTCGCCGGCGATCGAGTCGGGCGCACGGCCCTGCCAGCCGGCGATTTCGCCGCCGAGCCGGATGATCTCGGGCTCCGACTGGGCTGCAACGCTGCCGAGCCCGCCGATGCTCGCGAGCGTACCGGCTGCGGCGACCGAGAGGAATCGACGACGTGAGGAAGTGGAAGACCGATCGATGGCGTCGGTGTGGTTCGTTCCGTTCATAACAGTTGAGACACCCCGTAGCGATCGAGCGGCGTTTCGGAGTGGATGTATCTCATAGACCGATCGGCGTCCCTTTAGCGATTGTGATACCCGAAGAAAAACACGAACGGGGGCTGACCGGTGGTCGCTGGCCGGTCTGACGGCCGAGTGACTGAAGACGCTGTGAGCGAAGCGGGACGGTCAATCAGTCGTGACGGAACGCGCGCTGGCCCGTAAACGCCATCGAGAGTCCGAGATCGTCGGCGGCAGCGATCACGTCGTCGTCGTTCACCGAGCCGCCGGGCTGGACGACCGCCTCCACGCCCGCCTCGGCCGCCGCCTCGATCCCGTCGGGGAACGGGAAGAAGGCGTCGGAGGCCATCACCGACCCCGCTGCGCCGGTCCCTTCGGCATGCTCGTCGGCCTTCATCGCCGCGAGCCGCACCGCGTCGACTCTGGAGACCTGTCCCATCCCGACACCAGTAGTTTCGGTGCCGTCGGCGAGGACGATGGCGTTCGATTTCACGTGTTTGATGACCTGCCACGCGAAGCACATCGCCTCCACCTGCTCGGCGGTCGGCTCGCGCTCGGTCACGACCTCCAGCCCATCCGGCGAGAGCGCCTGTGTGTCGCGCTCCTGAACGAGCCGCCCCCCGGTGATGGGTGTCTCGACGAACCGGCCCGCCTCGGGACCGAATCCGTCGGTATCGAGCACCCGGAGGTTCTCCTCGCCCGTGAGCACCGCGAGCGCGTCGTCGGTGTAGCCCGGTGCGATCACGACCTCCTTGAACGATTCGACGATCAACTCGGCGGTCGCGGCGTCGCACTCTCGGTTCAGCGCGACGATCCCCCCAAAGGCGCTCATCGGATCGGTGGCGAGCGCGCGGTCGTAGGCGGTCGCGAGGTCGTCGGCGGTGGCACACCCCGCGGGGTTGGTGTGTTTGATGACCGCGGCCGCCGGCTCGTCGAACTCCCGGACGAGGCCGAGTGCGGCGTCGGTGTCGTTGTAGTTGTTGTACGAGAGCCCCTTCGCGCCCGCGTTTACCTGTTCGGCGTCGACCACGCTCGCCGCGTCAGTAGTGCGGTCGGCGTACACCGCCGCCGCCTGGTGTGGGTTCTCGCCGTACCGGAGTTCGGCGGCGCGCTCGGTGCTCGTCACGCGCCGCGAGGGGAACGCGCTCCCCGTGTCGCTTCTGTCATCCTCGCCATCGCCGCCGATCCCGCCGGTGTCACCCTCGACGCGAACCCGACGATCGTCGCCTGCACCCTCGATCGTGAGTCGATTTTCGGCGAACCATTGGACTGCACGTGGGTAGGCCGCGAACTCCGCCTCGGTGAGCACGCGCTGCTTGAGCGAGCCGGTGTCGTCGTCGCCGTACACCGGGACCGTCTCCTGGGTCACGATCGGGCCGCCGTCGACCGTCTCGGTGACGACGTGGACCGTGCAGCCAGTCACGCTCACACCCGACGCAAGCACCTGCTCGTGGGCGTTCGCTCCCGGAAACGCCGGGAGCAGCGACGGATGGATGTTGAACGTGAGCGGCGCGTCGTCGATAAACTCGCTCGTGAGAACGCGCATGTAGCCGTCGAGACAGATCAGATCGATATCGTACCCGTCGAGCCGGTCGAGAAGCCGCTGTTCGTGGGCCGCGTCGGACTCGTCGTCGCCACGTTCGACGATTTCGGTCGGAATCCCGCGCTCGGCCGCGGCATCGAGTGCGGGGGCAGCGGGGTCGGTCGCGAGCATCACTGCGAGGGTCGCACCGCCCGGCTCCCGGTCGGCGATCCGGCAGAGGTTGCGTCCGCGATTGCCCGCTACGCCGGCGATCCGTGTCATGATCGGAGGCGTGCGCGCCGCGCGCAAAGGCGTTCGGATTCATCCCGTTCGTGTGTGATCTCGTTCCGAATCGACGGCCGAGACGACGCGCTCACCGAGATCCGGTGCGGCGACGATCGCGGCGGCAGCGACCGCACTGCCCATCGCCGTCACCGGTGTCGGCGGCACCGAAACGTACAGCGCGAGAAAGAGCACGCCAGCGAGCGCCAGCGTCACCACGCTGACGGCAGCCATCGCCGAGGTCCGGGGCGTCGCCGGTGCTCGATCGACCAGCGCATACCACGCGAACCACGCTCCGGCCGCGACGCCGAACGCTGCGACGCTATCGAAACTGATCCCATTGAGTACACCGACGAGGCCGATCGCGACTGCGACGAGGAGCGCCCGCCCGGGATCAGTGCCGCGGTCGGCGAACCAGTACAGAGCCAGCAGAAGTACCGCACCGATCGCCACCCCCGCGATCACGTCGACGAGGTAGTGGACGCCGAGCGCGAGCCGGGAGAACGACACCGCCACGACGGCCGCACCCGCGACGCCCAGCCGGAAGCGCCAGGTTCGATAGTCCGTCGCGAGCGCCACGCCGCCCCAGACCAGCGTCGTCCCGAGTGCGTGGCCGCTCGGAAAACCGTACCCCTCGGCGGTGGCGGCGTTCTCGAAGACGGGGGTGAGAAGCGATGGGAGCCACGAGATCGTCGCTGCAACGCCGGCATCGGGCGGTCGCGGAAGTGCGAAGACACCCTTCAGCGCCTGGACCGTCACGACGTACACGATCGGCAGCGCGAGGACGAACGCCCCGCGCCGCCGAGCAAGTGGATTGCCGGGCCGCGTCGATGCGAGATAGAGGCCGCCGGCGAGAACGGACATGAACCAGACGTCGCCGAGCTGGGTCAGCGCCGCGAGCACGACGACGCCGACCTCGTCGAACAGCCCACCAAGCGCGTCGGGAACTCCGAGCCCGCGACCAGGCTGCGCCACGCTACCGGCCTCCCCGCCCCAGCAGTGCGGTTCCGTCGACGACCATTCGAACGGAGCGCTGTCGGGTCATCGATACCGGTCGTCGAGAAGCGGGCCACGACCTTCGGTGCTGTGGTCTGTCGCTTCGATAGCGTGCTTCGGGGCCGTGGATCGAGCCAACCGGCACGCTTTTTCGAGCGCTCGTCCCATCCGCGCCCATGACCGATCGCGGCCCGCTCTCGACTGTGTCGCCCCTCGATGGCCGGTACGCACGCTACACCGAGCCGCTCGTTCCCTACGTCAGCGAGGGCGCACTGTTGCGCGCTCGCGTCCGCGTCGAAGTCGAGTACCTCCTCGCGCTCGCTGATCTCGACGCGACACCGCTCACGATCGACGCCGACGACCGCACGACGCTCCGGGCGGCCTACGAGGAGTTCGACGACGAGGACGCGAGACGGATCAAACGAATCGAGGTCGATGGAACCGACGAGTACCCGGCGACCAACCACGACGTGAAGGCCGTCGAGTACTTCGTCCGCGACGCCCTTCCAGAGAATCTCGACGCCGACCAGTGGATCCACTTCGGGCTCACGAGCGAGGACGTCAACAACCTCGCCCATCGCCTCCTGATCGGTCCCGCCATCGAGGAAGTGCTGATTCCTGCGCTCGAAGCGGTGCGGGATGCGCTTGGCGAACTCGCTGACGAAAATCGGGACGTGCCGATGCTCGCACGGACCCACGGCCAGCCCGCCACGCCCACCACGTTCGGCAAAGAAATGGCTGTCTTCGTGGGACGGCTCGACCGCGCGATCGACCGGGTCGAAACTGCGGCTGACGGCCTCGCGGGCAAGCTCGCAGGCGCGAGCGGGACCTACGCCGCCCACCACACCGCCTACTCCGAGGTCGACTGGCGGGCGTTCGCGCGCGAGTTCGTCGAATCCCTCGATCTGGAGTTCGTCGAGCCCGTCACCCAGGTCAACCCGTGTGACGACCTCGCGGCGCTGTTCGACACTCTCAGCGGTGCCAACGCCGTCCTCCTCGATCTCGATCGCGACGTGTGGCGCTACGTCAGCCAGCGCTATCTCGGCCAGCGCGCCGATGCGGACGAAACCGGCTCGTCGACGATGCCCCACAAGGTGAACCCCATCGACTTCGAGAACTCGGAGGGCAACCTCTCGAAGGCGTATTCGGACCTCGATTTTCTCGGGGGGTACATCACCACCTCACGGCTCCAGCGCGACCTCTCGGATTCGACGGTGAAGCGTAATATCGGTGCGGCGCTCGCGCACTGTTGCATCGGCTACCGGAAGACCGAGGCCGGACTCTCGAAAGTCGTCCCGAACGAGCAAGTGATGCGCGATGACCTCGAAGCGAACCCCGAGGTCATCGGCGAGGCCGTCCAGACGATCCTCCGCCGGGAGGGCCACACTGACGCCTACGAACGAGTCAAAGAGCTCACCAGAGGACGACGCACCAGCCTGGAGGACTTCTATGACCTCTTCGACGATCTCGACGTGAGCGAGGCGACTCGCGAGGAACTCCACGCTCTCACGCCCGCCGGCTACACCGGCGTGGCGAGCGATCTGGTCGACGGAACTGAGTGAACATCTGACGGCGAACAGGAACTCACCGTTGGCGGAACGATCGCGGCCGACCTCAGGACCGCGCGTCCTCGACGGCCGCGACGAACTCCGCGGCGGACTCGCGCACCGCGTCCCAGTTCTCGCGTTCGATGGCGTCGTAATCCACCAGCGCCGACCCCGCACCCACCGCGACCGCGCCGGCGTCGAAGTACTCCGCGACGTTGTCGGCCGACACCCCGCCCGTGGGCATCACCGGCACGTCGCCGAGCGGGCCCTGTATCGCGCCGATGTGATCCGGCCCGACCGTGGATGCGGGGAACAGTTTCAGAATGTCCGCCCCGGCCGCCATCGCGCGATCCGCTTCGGTCGGCGTCATCACGCCAGGGATACAGACCACGTTCTCGCGGTTGCAGACCCGAATGACCTCTTCGTTGAGATTCGGGGCGAGCACGAACTCCGCGCCGGCCTCGATGACGTTGCGCGCAGCCGGTGCGTCCATCACGGTCCCGGCCCCCACGACGGCGTCGGTGTCAGCGAGCGCGCGGTCGACTGCGGCGATCATCTCGGTACATCGCTTCGCGTCGGCGGTCACTTCGATCGCGGTCACGCCGCCCGCGTGGATCGCTTCGGCGACCGGAACGATGTCCTCCTCGTCGATCCCTCGGAGGACGGCCGTCACGCCGCTGTCGACGATCCGCTTGCGGACTGCCTGTTTTCGTGCCATGCGGCGGTCTCCGACGGCCGAGAACAAAAAGGGGTGCTACTCGGCGGCCGGCACTGATTCACCGAACGACGGTCACGTTCACCGGCGAGCGACGCACTACCGACTCGGCGGTATTGCCGAGCAGGACGTGCGGGAACTCCTCGCGGCTGTGGTTGCCGATGACGATATGATCGACGTCGTTCTCGTCGGCGTACGCAACGATGCGGCGCGCGGGCCGGCCGAAGACGATCTCAGTAGTTAGGGACCGGTCGTGCTCTGTGGCACGCTCGCGGGCGTCGTCGTGGAGTTCCTCGGCGTTGGCTTTCGCGCCCTCGTACCACTCCTCGGAGTAGCCGGGCATCCCTGGCACTCCAGTCGGCGACTGGAGGCCCGGCGCGAGCGGATCGACGTCGAACGGGTCGATCACGGTGAGAACGGTGATCGCGACATCGGGCATGTCGAGGGCGTGATCGAGCGCGCGCTCGGATCGTGGCGACCCGTCGAGCGGGACGAGGACCTGCGTCGTGGACTCGCTCATGCGGAGCTATTGCACGCGGACGAGCAAAGCGATTTCCGTTCGACCTGACGGATCGGGCGGGTCGTGGCTCGGATCGCCGTCGGCGTCACAGCACGAACGCGAACACGAGATACGAGCCGATCGCGGAGATCGTCGGCGTGAGAAGCCACATCGTGACGATACGCCCCGTGGCTGCGCGGTCGAACAGATCCGCCGCCGCGAGTTCCTCAGGGTCTTCCGTGCCGATCTTCGGGACAGGGTCGACCGGTGTGTCGCCCGTGGCGCTACCAGGATTCGTGGCCTCAGCGGGCTTCTCACCGGCCGCGAGGTCGCCGACCGTCGGACCCTGAGCAGGTCCCTCGGGCGTGCCGTCGGCAGTTGGTCGCTCTCGCGCATCCGATCCATCCCGTGCTTCGCTCGTCCGCGCGGGAACGAGCGCACCCGCCGAGACGTCCGGGCGACCCTCGCCCTCGATCGCAGTCTCGGCGGCATCGGCCAGCGTGACCGCGCGTGAGGCCCGGCCCCATCCGAGGCCGATGATACACGAGGTCATGCTGACTGCGAGGCTCGCCGGGATGCCGAGGTTCGAGAGCACGGTGATGATGGTCGCGCCGATCAGCGAGACGAGGATTGCGGCGAGGATCGGGAGGTCGGTGATCCCGTCGCCCACCGTGTCGAGGGTGCGCCGGGCGATCGTGAACGCGCCGATCCCCATCGCACCGACCGCGAGCAGCGTGCCCGCGCCGACTCCGATCTCGCCGCTGCCCACCAGCGGCGCGACCGCGTTCGCGGTGTTCGACGCGCCCGCCGAGAACGCGTTGTAGCACGCAACGATCAGGACGACCGCCGCACCCACGATGTCCCGCCTGGTCGCGCCCTCCCGAAGTCGGGGTCGGGGGATCGTCCCCGAACGATCCACGTCGAACAGTCCGTCCTCGATCCGACCGAACGAGATCCTGGCATCGAGGTGTGGATAGATGTACCGACCGAGGAGGACACCGATCCAGAACGCGACGAGTGGAGCGACGATCCACGCCGAGACGATCCCGAACATCACGTCCTGGTTGAGCGTGCCGTTCGCAACGCCCAGTCCGGCGATCGCGCCGACGGCAGTCATCGAGGTCGAGGCAGGTACGCCGAAGAGGTTCGAGATGAGGAGGGAGCCGCCGGTAAAAAAGAGCAACACGGCGCTCGCCGCGAGCGTGAACTCCTCGGCGACGATCTCGGAGCCCATCGTCGTGATGACCTCCTGTCCGACCGTCCAGCCACCGAGCAGTGCAAAGGCGGTAAAGAGCACCGCCGCGAGGGTCTTGCCGGTGATCCGACTTCCCACTGCGGGGCCGAACGCGACCCCGGTCGAGGAGCCTCCGATGTTGTAGCCCACGAACACCGCGACGAGCACTCCCGCGACGAGCAATGCGGAAACCATGTGTTATGTCTCGCGTTGCCGAAAGAAATGTCGGTTTCGCTTCGGTGCTGCGGGTCGTCGAGGCGAGAGCCGAGCGTAGCCTGCCATCCGACACGACAGCCCGCCGATCGTCGCTTTGCCCGCAACGCTCTTTCACGAACCGCTCTGGAACAGTCGACAGCGGCAGCGAACGACGGCCCGTGATCGGCGGAACTCCCCTACCGAGTCCGGCGATCGGGAAGGGAAACTACCCCTCGTACTCCTTCCGGTAGCCCTCGAACTCCGCGAGATGTTCTTCCTCGTCGGCGAGCAGCTCCGTCGCGAAGTCCTCGGTCACGGGATCGCCGGCTTCCTCGGCGACCTCGATGAGTTCGCGGTAGGTCTCGACGGCACCCTTCTCGGCGGCGATCACGCCGTCGATCACCGAGAGCACGTCCGTTGGGTCCTCGGGCGGTTGAAGGGCGTCTTGTCCCATTTCGAGGTCGAACGAACCCTTCGGCTGGCCGCCGAGTTGGGAGATGCGTTCGCCGATCTCCTCGGCGTGGCCGAGCTCCTCCTGGACGTCGGCACTGAGGCTGTCGGCGATCTCTTCGGCCGCGACCCCTGCGAGCGCGGCGGCGTTGGTCTGGTAGTTGATGACGGTCTCGAACTCGTCGTTTCTGGCCTGTGCGAGCAGTTCGAGCACGCGGTCGTCGCCTTCGACACTCATGGATCAACCGTCGAGCGCCGCGTCCTTAAACGTCCGTCTCGCGGAGACGTTCGGCGAGTGCGTCCCCGAGGATCGTGGCGGCGCGCTTGACGTCGGGGAGTCGGACGTACTCGCGATCCGCGTGAGCGACAGGCCCCGATTCGTCCGCGAGGTCGCCAGGACCGAACACGACTGTCGGGGCCTCGCGCGCGAAATACGACGCCTCGGTTGCGGCGGTGAACGGCCGGACCGCACCACCCGACGCCTCTTGGAGCACGCTGACCACGCGATCCTCGTCGGACGTCTCGAACGCTTCGAGAAACGGCGTTTCGCGCTCGGTCAGCGCGAACGACACCGCGTCGGGCGCTGGTGCGTGCTGGGTGAGATACTCGTTCAGCGCAGTCTCGAAGCCCATTGCGGTCTCGGGCGGGACGCTTCGGCGATCGAGAACGATCGCACACTCGGCGGGCACCTGATTCGTCGCGTCGCCGCCGTCGACGACCGTCGGGGTGAGCGTCGGCGCGCCGAGATCGGGGTGGGCGGCGAGTCCTTCGGGTCGGTCGTCGAACCCGGAGAGCGCGTCGATCACCGGCGCGGCCATCGTGATCGCGTTCTGTCCCGTGTGCGGCTCGGCGGCGTGGGCACGCTCGCCAGCGATCGTGATGCGCCCCTCGAAGCGCCCCTTCGCGGCGTTACAGACGTCGAGACCGGTAGGCTCGCCAACGATCACCCAATCCCCGCGTTCGGGATCGAGGTCGAGCGACGGCACGAGTGCCGCCGCGCCGATCGAACGGGTTTCCTCGTCGGGCGTCACGGCGAGCGTGAGCCGACCTCGGTCGGGCTCGATACTCGAAAACGCGGCGAGCATTGCGGCCAGCGGCCCCTTGGCGTCGCAGGCCCCGCGCCCGTGGAGAATCGCTCCGTCGTGTTCGGCGGGAACGTGTGGCGAAACGGTGTCGAGGTGGGTGTTCAACACGACGTGTGGGCCGTCGGTGGCGTCCCCACTGGCCTCGCGCGTCGCTATCACGTTGCCCGCATCGTCGACAGTCGGTTCGATACCTGCCTCGCGGAGCGTTTCACAGAGGAGGGCTCGCATCGCCCCAACGTCGTCGTGGGAGGGCGTTCGGACTGCGTGTTCGAGGAATTCGAGCGGATCGATCATCGATCAGTCGCCGGCTGCCTCGGCGCTCTGTGGGTTGTCGATCTGAATCTCGGCTGTGCCCTCGCGTTCGGTCGGTCCGGCGAGCACTGCACCGCGTTCGTCGAGTCGGATATCGAGGCGACCACCGGGCGGCCGCACCGCGATAGCTTCGGCGTCGGTGTGGCCGAGTTCGCGCGCGACCGCCGCGATTGCCACCGCACCAGTCCCACACGAGCGCGTTTCGCCTTCGACACCGCGCTCGTAGGTGCGCTGGTCGAACGCCCCGGCCGACCAATCGGGTCCGTCGTCTGTGCTGGGACTGGCGACTGTGACGTTCGCGCCGCGGGGGAAGGCGTCGGCGTGGCGCACCGCCGGGGCGACGGCGTCGAGGTCCACGGTCGAGACGTCGTCGACGAACGCGACCGCGTGGGGAACGTCGGTGTTCACCGCCGTTACGGTGAGCCCCTCGACGGGTTCCTCGACGAGCGGTTCGTCGCGCACCACCGGGACCGCCGCGGGCGCGAAGCTCGGCGCCCCCATCTCGATCGTCACGCTGTCGCCGTCGACCGTCGCGCGGCGCGTGCCCGCTTGAGTGTCGACCATCACGGTCGTCTCGTCGTCGCTCGCGTCGTCAGAAGCCGCTCCGCGCCGTCCCCCATCGCTCGCGGGCGTCGCCCGCTCGCTCTCTTCGCGACGGCAAAGCCGTCGCGCGGCCCACGCTGCGGCACACCGCGCACCGTTACCACACATCGGAGCGGTCGAACCGTCGGGCTGGACCAGCGTCATCACGACCCGGGGCGAGGCGTAGCCGTCTTCGAGCGCGAGAAAGAGCACACCATCCGCGCCGATCGACCCGCCGATCGCGAGGCCGTCCTCGCGATCACAGAGCCTCGTCGCAATCTTTCGTCGATCGGCGACGGGTTCGGCCGCGTCCACCACGAAGAAGTCGTTGCCCGTACCATGATACTTCTCGATCGGGATCATCGATCGACCTCCAAACGCGTGAGATCGTCGATCGTCTCACGATGCACGCAGACTCGCGACTCGCCGTCGTCGAGCGCGATCACTGCTGGACGTGGCCGGGAGTTGTACGTGCTCGCCATCTCGTAGCCGTACGCGCCGGCGTTCCCGACCGCGAGGAGGTCGTCACGTGCTGGCGCAGGAAGCTCACGATCCCGCGCGAGCGCATCGGCGGACTCACAGACCGGCCCCACGACCGTCGTCGACACCGTCCCGCGCTCGGCAGCGTCCGGTGCGAGCAACCGGATCGCGTGGTGGGCGTCGTACAGCGCGGGCCGGAGGAGATCGGTCATCCCACAATCGACGCCGACAATGGTGGTTTCGGGTGTCGACTTCACGGTGTTGGCGCGGGTCACCAGCACACCGGCGTCGGCGACGAGGTATCGGCCCGGTTCGATCCCGAGTGCAGGGTCGCGGTCGTCCGAGCCGTCGACACTGTCGAGCGCCTCGTGGGTGGCCGCAGCGAGCGAGTCGAGATCGAGCGGTGATTCGCTCTCACGGTAGGGAACGCCGAATCCGCCGCCGACGTTCACCGTATCGAGGACGACGCCCGCGTCGGCTACTTCGTTCACGAGTTCGCCCACCTGGGCGACCAGCGCACGATGAGAATCGAGATCGTCGTCGTTGAGGATGCCACTCCCGGCGTGGGCGTGGAGGCCGCGAACGTCGAACCCGCGTTCTGCGGCCTCGCTCACGACCGCCGCAGCTCGCTCGTCGGGAACCCCGAACTTCGGATCGGTGCCCGTCCGTACCTTCTCGTGGTGGCCCGCACCGACGCCGGGGTTCACCCGGACGAACAGCTCTCCCGTCCAGCCGCGTTCGGCGAGTCGATCGAGGGTGTCGCTCGCACCGATCGTGATGGCGACCTCGTGATCCGCGGCGAGATCGACCACCCGATCGAGATCCCGGGCGGGTGGGTTGACGGCAGTGTAGCGGACGCGGTCGAACCCTGCCTCCAACGCACGGACGACCTCGCCAGCGGAGGCGCACTCGGCCCCGAGGCCAGCATCGGCGATCGTTTCCAGCACGCTCCCGATGGCGTTCGCCTTGACCGCGTAGCTGATTTCGGCGTCGGGGAACGCCTGCCAAAGGCGAGTAGCGTTCTCTCGAACGCGATCCAGGTCTACGACGTACAGTGGCGTCCCGTGCTCGGTGGCGAGATCGCGCAGGTCGGCCGCCGGCCAGTCAGCAAGCCGTCTGACGGGCGGGTTCACGGCCGCCACCGACGAAGTGCTGGCAGCCTCGGTGGTCATCGGAGCGCTTCCTCGCGTTCGGTCGCTTCGAGCGTGCGATCCTCGACGTCGGTCGCCACCACGGCGGGCTTGTACGCCCCGCCGTCGAACAGGTCGTGATCGCCGACCGACGACTCGACGAATCTGGTGAACGCCCGGCGCTCGGGTGGCAGGCGACCGTAGATGATTTCCTCGTCGACCAGATCGTACACCGGAATCCGCGGCGTGAGCAGCGTGTTCTCGCCGACTACCGAGTCGTGGCCGACCACGAATCCCGAGGTGACGCGACAGCCCGCGCCGAGCGAGACTCCCTCTTCGATCACGACCGGCGCGTCCTCGACCGGTTCGAGCACGCCACCAATGAGGGTGTTCGCGCCGAGCTTGACGTCCGCACCGACCTGGGCGCACGAGCCCACGGTGTCACACGAGTCGACGAGGGTGCCGTCGCCGACGTGAGCGCCGGCGTTGACGAAACTCGGACTCATCAGGATCGCGTCGCTGCCGACGTGTGCGCCCCGCCGGATCACGGTTCCGTCTGGCGTGTTTCGGGTGCCCCGCTCGCCGAGGTCGTTGGTCCGACGCAGCGGAAGCACGTCGTGGTAGTCGACGCCACCGTACTCTCGGCTCTGTGTCTCGCGGAGGCTGAAATTGAGCAGCACGCCCCGCTTGACCCATTCGTTTGCCTGCCAGTCGCCGTCTCGCTTCTCGGCGGCGCGCACGTCGCCGGCTTCGAGCGCGTCGAGGAACGTGTCGAGCAGATCGCGTTCCTCGCTGCCGGCGTCGCCCGCGGTCAGTCCGTCGTCGGTACGTTGCCACAGCGTGTCGATCTCGGATTCGAGACTCATGCTGATCCCTCGATAACGTCGTCGAACGCATACCAGCCGGCCTCGTGGCCGGCGAGCCATCCCGCCGCGTCGAGCGCGCCCGCCGCAAAGACCCCACGGCTCTCCGCGCGATGGGCGAGCGTGAGCACCTCGTCGTTGTCCGCGAGGAGCACCTCGTGTTCGCCCCGCACGCCGCCGGCGCGCCGGACGTGAACCCCGATCTCGCCGTCGATCCGGGACTGTTCGCCCTCGCGGCCGTAGGTCCGCTTCCCAGTACCCCCACCGCTCTCGTCCTGCCTCGCGTCGTCCCGCGCCGCGTCGATGTCGTCGAGCAGCGTCGTCGCCGTGCCGCTCGGCGCGTCGCGCTTGCGGTTGTGGTGGGTTTCGGTCAGTTCGATGTCGTACTCCGGCAGCGCCGCGACGGCTTCGGTGAGCGCCGATCGAAGCGCGTTGATTCCTCGCGAGAAGTTCGTCGCCCACAATACGGGGACCGCTTCGGCGGCCTCGCGAAGCGCCGACTGCTCCGGGTCGTCCAACCCTGTCGTGCCGGTGACGAACCCGACGCCGGCTTCGGCACAGGCCGCCGCGTACTCGATCGACGACTCGGGACCAGTGAAGTCCACGACGATCTCGGGCTGCTGCTCGGCGAGGAGATCGGGGAGGGCGACCGCGTCGTGGACCGCGTGACCGGCGACGCGTTCATCGTCCGCAGGATCGCGGTTGACCGCGAACGCCACCGCCACGTCGTCGCGGTCGGCGGCCGATTCGAGCACCGCGCGCCCCATCGCGCCCGTCGCGCCCGTGACCCCGACGACCGTCACCGTTCGGCCTCCGGCGCGACGGGTTGTTCGCGGTCGTCGGTGCTCGCGTCGTCGAGATCGGCGAGGACGGTTTCGAGCGAAGCGCGATGCTCGGTCCCGAGCCGCGAGAGCGGTGCGCGCAGGTTGCCTGCGACGTGGCCGCGGATCGCCAGCGCTTCCTTCAGCGGGATCGGGTTGGTCTCCCAGAACAGCGCGCGAAAGAGCGGCCCGAGTTCGTGGTGGCGCTCGCGTGCCCGATCGGAATCGCCGTCGAGCCCCGCGTGAACCATCTCGCTCATTCTTCGGGGTTCGACGTTCGCAGCGACGCTGATCGTTCCGCGAGCGCCCACGGCGAGCAGCGGGAGCGTGAGCGCGTCTTCGCCCGAGAGCACGGTGAAATCCTCGTCGCGGGTGCGCTCGACGAGTTCGCTCGCCCGCCCCACGTCGCCGCTCGCGGACTTGTAGCCCGCGACGTTTTCGTGGTCGGCGAGCGCGACCGCGGTGTCGATTTCGATGGATCGTCCCGTGCGGCCGGGCACGTTGTAGACGATCTGGGGCAGATCGATTGCGTCGGCGAGCGCCCGGAAATGGGCCTCCATCCCGGCGGGCTCGGGCCGGTTGTAGTACGGCGAGATCAGGAGAAGCGCGTCAGCGCCGGCCGCTCGCGAACGCTCGGCGAGGTCGATCGCCTCCCGCGTCGCGTTCGAGCCAGCGCCGGCGATCACGGGAATCGAGACGGTTTCGGCGACCGCCTCGACGACTGCGACGTGTTCGTCGTGGGTCAGGGTCGCGCTCTCGCCGGTGGTGCCGACGGGAACGAGTCCGTCGACGCCCGCGCGTTCGAGGCGGCGGGCCTCGCTTCGGAGTCGGTCGAAATCGATGCTGTCGTCGGGTTCGAACGGCGTGGCCATCGCGGGGAACACGCCGTCGAGGTCGATGGATGGTGTCATGCGGTGTCGTCTGTGGTATCGTGGTGGGTGGTGGTGTTGAGACTCGGCAGTGGGACGCTCGAAAACGGTGCGCGACGGGTTGCCACCCCGCCACGAACCAGCCTCAGGTGCGTTTTGTGTCCGCGCGCGGGACACCACACCCACGGCTCGGGGGCCGGCCGAACCGGGATGTAAACCGTCGCATACCCGCTACACTGCACCCGCCGAACTTATGCGTTGCGTCGCGTGCGATACCTGCCGAACTTCGAATCGTGCGCCAGCCTCGGATTCGATGAAGAAAGCTAATTCGCCTACGGCAAATCACGACGCAAATGAGAGACCGCAGGCCACACCCTCCCCAACCGATTCCCTCACTCGCTTCGCTCGTTCGGTCATCCCTCGCGTGAGTCGCGCGCCTCCGGCGCGCTCCCGCGCGCCACCCCATCCAGTAAGTGGTTTCTGCTGGACAGTACAGAACTGACCCGCCCGTGGCGAAACGCTTTAGCGGGCAGTCTGTCGATTACCGACATGTCGAACGTTCATCCGGCCCAGCGCGTTGCGGTGCTGGTCGACGCACAGAACCTCTATCACACCGCCCAGAGCGTCTACTCACGCAACATCGACTACGACGAACTCCTCGATGCGGGCGTCGCCGGGCGCGAACTCACCCGCGCGATCGCGTACGTCATCCGGGCCGACTCGCCCGAGGAGGAGAGTTTCTTCGAGGCACTCGTCAACATCGGCTTCGAGACCAAGATCAAGGACATCAAGACCCACGCCGACGGCTCCAAGACGGCGGACTGGGACGTCGGGATGATCCTCGATGCGGTGACGCTCGCGCCGCATCTCGACACCGTCGTGATCTGCACCGGCGACGGCGATTTCTCGCGGCTCTGTTCACATCTCCGGCACAAGGGCGTCCGGGTCGAGGCGATGGCGTTCGAGGAATCCACATCGGAGGAACTCCTCGATGCCGTCGACGGCTTTACCGATCTCTCCGAACGCCCGGAGACGTTCTTGCTGTAACCCGGTTCTGCTTCGCGTCTCAGACCGTTCCTTCGGACGTGCCGACGAGCAGCGTGCCCGCAGCCAGCACAAGCGCGGCGATCGCGGCCAACGGGACGGGAATCGAGACCGAAACGAGCGACGTCGGGAGGGCGAACAGGAGGATGGTCACTGTGCCGACCACGATGAGTGCTGCCCCCGCGAGTACCTTGGTGCGTTCGTCCATGGAACGAGGCTGGGTTCCGATCGGTCTAAATCGCTTCGAAACCGTCGTGTCGTCACGCCGGAGTACCCGATGGACGCGCTTTTGCACGCCGGCGGCGAACCGAGGCCAATGGCCGAAGAACTCGCGCGACTGCGAACGATCGCGGACTACCAGTTCGGCCACAGCGCCGGCGTGACGCTGTTCGCCGGCGATCCCGAGGTTCACCACACCGCGACCGGCCGGCCGGAACAGGTGCTCGTCGGCGGCGAGCGTCTCGTAACCTACGGCGTCGACGGCCGGTTCACGCTCGGTCTCGCCGGCGGCGAGCGGCTCCGCGCGGCATTTGCGGCTCCGCGAGCCCGCGTCGTCGTCGGCGAGGAGAGCGCACCGTTCGTCCGCGAGGGGAAAAACGCGTTCGCGAAGTTCGTCACCGCGGTCGATCCTGCCGTCCGCCCCGGCGACGAGGTCTGCATCGTTGGCCCCGACGACGACCTGTTCGGCGTGGGGCGGGCAGAAATCGCTGCCGACGCGATGGCCGACTTCGAGACCGGAGTGGCGGTCAAGACCCGTGAGGGAGCCGACTGAACCCTATCGACGTTCGATAGTCCTCGATATTTGGTAGCCATTGATGATCGGCAGCCAGCGCCCGACAGTATATGTGGCTGGTCCCCGACGAACCGATGATGCTCGACATCGACTTCCCGACCGAGGAGCCGCGTTTCATCGACACCCACGCCCACCAGCCGACGAGCGAGTTCCTGGAGGACGCCGGCGGCGAGATGATGGGCGACGCCGCGGGCAAGTTCGGCACCGATCTCGAAACGTGGGGCTACGAGGAGATGGTCGAGGAGTACCACGCAGCCGGCATCCGTCACGCGGTCCTGCTGGGCTGGGACGCCGAGACCAACACTGGCAACCCGCCAGTCACGAGCGAGTACGTCGCCGAGATCCGCGACGAGTACCCCGACTTCTTCACCGGGTTCGCGGGCATCGATCCCCTGAAGGACGACTGCGTGGAGTCCGCCGAGCGCGCGATCGAGGACCTCGATCTCTCGGGGTTCAAGTTCCAGCAGATCGCCCAGGGGTTCGACCCGAGCGCGCCCGAACACGACCCGCTCTGGAACACCATCGAGGACCTCGGCGTTCCGGTGGTGTTCCACGGCGGCAACTCCACTCTCGGCGCGGGCAGCCCCGGCGGCCGCGGCCTCCGGATCGAACATGGGAACCCCATGCTGATCGACGACGTGGCTGCACGATTCCCCGATCTCCAGATCCTGCTCGCCCATCCCGCCTTCCCGTGGGAGAAAGAACAGCTCGCGATCTGCCAGCAGAAGGGCAACGTCTACATGGATCTCTCTGGCTGGCTCCCCAAATACATCGACGACCAGGTGCTCCACTACGCCGGTACCGTCCTCAAAGACAAGGTGATGTTCGGGACCGATTACCCGATGATCCGGCCCGAGGAGTGGCTCGAATCGTTCGCCGAGCACACCGACTACCCCGAAGAAGTCGAGCGGAAACTGCTGTGGGAGAACGCCGAGGCGTTCCTCGGCCTGTAATCAACCGACAGCGCGTACACAGCCAGCCGGATTTCGGCCGGTGTGGAAAACGATCAGTTGGCGGCGCTCGATCCGTCGTCGGACTCCTCGCTCACGTCGATTTCATCGTCGTCGCTGCTCGATCCCGAGAACAACTTTCGCTTGATGAACCGGATACCGAGTAGCGTCCCGAGGCCGGTGGCGATCGCGCCCGGGATGCCGTATTTCTTGTACCCGTACGTGGCCGCTTTCTTGACCGCAGTCATCGCGAACATGTGGCAGAACGTACACCGGTGAGCGCAAAAGCGCTGTGCTTGCAGTCGTCGGTAGGGGGCCCGAGCAAGTGCAACGCTCAAGGGGACCCCTGACCAACCACAGCGATATATGAGTCGACGGATTCCTCGCCGACGGGCCCTCGCGGGCGTGGCGCTCGTCGTCGCGCTCGGGTTCGGTGGCTGTCTCACGCTCGGCCCAACCGTCACGGCCGACACCGGCAATTCGGCCGTCTTCGAGCAGGTATCGTCCGACGAGCCGTGGGCCAGTGGCCGGGTGAAGGCGTCGGTGAACCTCACCCCGTCCGCAACGACCGATCAAGGTGTCTCCAAGCTCGTGGTGATCTCCGAAAGCGGCTCCAGCTTCGATACCACGACCGTCGAAACCGGACAGACTAGCGGGATCACCCTCTATCTGCCGGCGAACGGGAACGCGACAGTCACCGCGGTCAACACCGTCAATGGAACCGTCGTCGGCACCCAGACGGTCACCGCTGACGGCAACAAACTGTTCTGAGTCTAGCGCTGTGAGTCCCGGAGGATCAGCGGGCCGATGGCGAGCGTCCGCTTCGCGACCGTCGCGATTCGGATGATGTAGGTGAGGAGGAGGAGAAAGGGGAGCAAGGAGACGGTGAACGCGCCGGCAACGACCAGCAGGATGTTCGGCAGCCCGAACAGCGAGCCGGTGAACGAGTCGCCGCCGACGAACGCGAGCGTGCTGCCGGCGACGACCAGCGCGGGCACCGAGACGTAGAGAATGAGCTGTGAGAGGTTGATGAGCGCCCACTCGAAGTACAGCGTCTTGATGTGTTCGCGCGCCGGTCCGAACATCGACAGCGTGGTTTTGAGCTCCTCGAACAGCGCGTTGTCCTCGTCGGTGAGACTGTCGGCGTGATCGTCGGCCATCCGCTCGACCTGAAAGATCTTCCAGCCGTAGTTGTAGTTCAGGGCGGCAAACAGCACGTCGAACGAGCCAAATTTCGCGCCATCGAGCTCGTTTCTGACCTCCTCGGAGTTGCCAGTCACGCTGTCGGTGAACTCGTCGACTTCCGCGCGGAGCTGGTCGTTGTCGCTGTCGGCGATCGAACCACGGAGTGCCTTCGCCCGGCGCTCGGTCGCGTTGACGATCGCCCGGAGGAACGCCGACGGATCGGCGGGTGAGGGCTGGCCGATCAGCTCCTGGGTGTACTCCCGGAAGTCCATCGTGTCGCTCATCCGCAGGTGTTGCTCGCCGAGCGGGCCGTTTTCCTGGGAGATGACGAGCTGGCTGATCGTGACCACGAGCGTCGTGCCGGTGATGATCGCCCCGAGCATCGTCGAGAACATCGTCTCGATGGTGTCCGCGGAGGTGACGACCGACGCGAACGGTGGATAGACGAGGGTGCCGGCGACGACGAACGCGACGAACACCACGATCGCCAGCAGCGCGGTCACGGCGAGACGGTTCGCCCCGAGCACGGCCCAGAGCTTGAGGCGGCTCTCGCCCGCACGTTCGCGCATCGTGTTCGCCGTGCTGATGTCGACATCGACGTCGGGCTCCGCGTCGATCTCGGTGTCGCTGTCCGGATCGGCCTCGATGTCGACCTCGCTACTGCTCATGGGAATCGCCGTCGGTAGGTCGTTTGAAGACCAGATATTTCGTGCCGCCGCCGACGTACTCGACGGTCGAAACGAGCTCCCAGCCCTCGCCACCGAGCTCGTTCAGCTGGGTCTTCGGGTCGATCGCCTCCTTCTTGGTCGAGCCCCGCGGCGGCCGGAGCGTTTCGTACTCCCACTGGGTCATGGTCCATCGCTCATGACCACTCCAACGCACCCCATCGTGGTAAACGGCGCTGCTTTCATATGACGCCCCGCTACTGATGCGGTACTCATCGCCGCACCACCACACCCCTCCGGCAGCCATCGAGCCGATTAAATCGACAGCTGCGACCGTTGTGAGCCGAACCACCCAGTCCACGGCGAAACGGCTATCCGCGCCGCCGCGGTACAGACTACCATGATCGTTCGTGAATCGAGGCACGACGACGTCGACGCCATCGAGGCGATAGCGCAGGCGTCGTGGGAGACCGACTATCCGACGATCCTCAGCCGCGAAACCGCCCGTGACGGCGTCGAGGAGTGGTACGACGCCGATCGGCTCGCCGCCGAAATCGAGAGCGACGACGCGCTGGTGCCGGTCGCCGACAGTGGGGACGAGGTCGTCGGGTTCGCCCACGCGGTCGAAGACGAGGGCGGTGGGGCGATCCTCCGACTCTACGTCGCGCCCGAACACCGACGCGAAGGCGTCGGCGGCGATCTGCTCGATCACACCCGCGAGGCGTTCGGGGAGCGCGGTGCGGAGCAGGTCCGGGCGATGGTGCTCGCCGAGAACGAACCCGGCAACGAGTTCTACCGCCGCCACGGGTTCGAACTGGTCGAGGAGAGCGAGACCGTCATCGCCGACACGTCCTACCGGGAGAACGTCTACGTGGCCGAGCGGTGACCACGTCCCGCTGACCACGTCCTCCCACAGGCAATCAACGGCCGCAACCGGTATGCGTGATTCGCTGCGGACGGCAAACCGCTTTATCCGTTCCTGTCGTCGGGAGAACTGCAATGACAGGGTTCGATCTCATCGTGTTCGGTGGCGGAACCGGCAACACGGTCGCGTCGGCGGCGGCCGCCGAGGGTCTGGAGACCGCGCTCGTCGAGAAGGGACCGCTCGGTGGGCTGTGTCTCAACCGCGGCTGCAACCCCTCGAAGATGCTGATCCAGCACTCGAACGTCCACAACACGATCCGGGACGCCGACGAGTTCGGGATCGACGCGACCGTCGACGAGATCCGGTTCGGCGAGTTCGTCCGCGAGGTGAACGACGAACTCGCCGACGCCGCCAGCAGCAAGGAGACGAACAAACTGGAGGAAGCAAATCTCACGCTACTCCAGGAGGAAGCCCGGTTCGTCGACGACCACACGATCGAGATCGTCGAGAGCGGCGAGACCCACACCGCCGAAAAGGTCGTCATCGCCGCCGGAAGCCAGCCGATCGTACCGGACGCGATCGACGGACTCGCAGACGTGGACTTCCTCACCAGTGACGACGCCATCCGGCTCGAAACACCCCCGGACCGGCTCGTGGTGCTCGGCGGCGGCTACATCGCGGCGGAGCTCGGCTACTACTTCGAGTCGTTCGGGACCGACGTGGCGCTGATCGAGATGGAAGACAGCCTGGTGCCCCGCGAAGACGCCGACGTGGCCGAGGCGTTCACCGAGATCGCCGCGGATCGTCACGACGTGTACACCGGCCACCGGGTCTCGACGGTCACCGAGTCGGACGGCGAGCTCACTGCCGTCGCCGAGTCGGAGAGCGGTGACGAGATTGAGGTGTCGGGCGACGAACTCCTCGTCGCGCTGGGCCGCCGGCCGAACACCGACGGGATCGATCTCGACGCGACGAACGTCGAGACCACCGACGCCGGATTCATCGCGACCGACGATCGGCTACGAACGAACGTCGAGAACGTCTGGGCGATGGGCGACATCGCCGACAACGGGATGTTCAAACACTCCGGCGACTACGAAGGCGAGGTGATGATCGACAACGTCGCGCGCGACGCGGAGCGGACGGCGGACTTCACCGCGCTGCCGCACGCTGTCTTCACCGAACCCCAGATCGGCGCGGTGGGCGAGACCGAATCGACGCTCGACGACGCCGGCCGAGAGTACGTCATCGGACGAACCGATTTCACCGACACCGCGATGAGCCGGGCGCTGAAGCTCGATCACGGGTTCGTCAAGATGCTCGCCGACCCCGACAGTCGAGAAATCCTCGGCTGTCACATCATCGGCCACGAGGCCTCGATGCTGCTCCACGAAGTCACGCCGGCGCTCCGGTACGGCGCGACGGTCGACGACCTCGCGAACACCCTTATCCACGCCCATCCCTCGATGAGCAAGGTCGTGCTGAAAGCCTGCAAGGACGTCCCTGAGAGCGTGGAGTAGCCCGGACGGCGCGACCTCAACCGATTTGAGCCGTCGTCCCGACAGCCGACCCATGACAGCCGACGAGCCGACCGTCGAGGCGGACGTCCGCGAACGGATCGCGAGCGATCCCTACTGCGACACCCTGGGGATCGATCTGATCGACCTCGGAGCAGGCACCGCACGTACCGAACTCACGATCACCGAGGAGCTGCTGAACTTCCACGGAACGCCCCACGGCGGGGCGGTGTACTCGCTCGCCGACGCGGCGTTCGCGGCGGCGTCGAACTCGCGTGGGAACACCGCGCTGGCGCTCGAAACCAACATCTCGTACCTCGATAGCGTCGAGGTGGGAACGACGCTCGTCGCGACCGCCAAGGAGACACACGTGAGCGGGCGAACCGCCGAGTACGAGGTCGTCGTCACCGACGGCAAGGGAGATGAAAGGGAGGAGGAGTGGGGAAGCGAGGGCACCGAAGAGGACACCGCACGGATCGCGACCTTCCGCGGGCGAGTCTATCGTCCCTGATCGTCAGTCCGCCGTGACTCAGTCTCGCACGGGACGGAACACCCGAAGCGTGCCACGTTTGACCGGCTCCGATCCGATCTCCGTGAAACCATGGTTGGTGAACACGTCCTTCCAGTTGCGGTAGTACAGGGGAACGCCGTCGACGTTGTTCATGGCGTCGGTATCCGTATCCTTGCGATCCGTCGTATCGCCTTCATTTTCGGCTGTGATGAGGCGACCGTCGGTGATCCGACGGAGTTCGTCGAACACCCACTCGTCGTCGGGGTGGAGATGCTGGAGCGTCTCGACCGAGAACACGGCGTCGAAACGGCCGTCGTCGAACTCCGTGACGACGTCCTGGATGGCGTCGACGTGGAACGTTCCCTGAGTGGCGAGATCGGGATGGGCCTCGGCCATCACGTCGAGCGCCTCGGGGTTGATCTCGATCCCGTGGAGATCTTCGTAGCCGTGATCGTGGAGGTGCGCGAGGTGGCGACCCGAACTACAGCCGAGTTCGAGGATCGACGCTTCACGACCGACCGGCTCGAGCCGTTCGCGGATCGCCTCGCTCGTCGCGTTCGGCCCGTGGTGGGCGTAGTACGCTGGCGAGTACGCTCCCGAGCGTTCGGCCCACCGTCGTCTGACCTCGGTCGAATCCACACCGCTCCGAGCACGCCGGCGCGTAAAATCGCTCCGACTCCAGGCCCATGTGCCGTGCTACCGGATGATGCCCATGACTTAACCGTGTCCACGCCGTAAATACCGATGTGAGTGAACAAAACGGGCGTCGAAACCTTCGTATGCCCGACGACGACGAGTTGTTCGCGGTCGTAACCGAACACAACGGCGGGAACCACGTTCGTGTCCGGTGTGAGGACGGCGAGAACCGGATGGGCCGCATTCCCGGCCGGATGAAGTACCGGACGTGGATCGAGGAGGGCGACGTCGTTCTCGTCGAGCCGTGGAGCTGGCAGGACGAGAAGGCCAACATCGAGTGGCGCTACAAGAGCCAGGACGCCGACCAGCTCCGGCGCGAAGGCCACATCGAGTAACACTCGTCACGTTCGAATGGCCTGATTGCCCCTGCTGATGGGGCTGGACCACGACCGCGACAGCAGTTCGCCGCGCTACCCCTGATCGGAGCCGCTTTTCCGCGATTCCTCGTCTGTGGATATCGCTCGCCACACGATTTCGTCAAAAACTGCCCGCACGTGTTCGTGTCGAAACAGGCAACTATCGGATCCGAGTACGTCCGGGGAGTGACCGAGTACGATGCAGTGCTGTTCGACAACGACGGCGTCTTGATCGAGCCGCCAGCACGTGACACCCAGAGCGAAGCGACGCGTGCCGCGTTCCGCGAGTGGGCGTCGAGACGACCGACCGCCAGCACATCGCGGACATCGTCGATGGCGTCACCGTCGAACGACTTCAGGAGATCTGCACCGCGTACGATCTCGACGTGGACGCGTTCTGGGCAGCACGCGAGCGTCACGACGAACGCTCCCAGTTGGACGCGTTCAGAGCGGGCGCGCGCGGTCGCTACGACGACGTCGCGGCGATCACGGATCTCCCGCAGAGTCGCGGTGTCGTGAGCAACAACCACCACTCCACCGTGACGTTCGTGCTGGATTTCTTCGATCTGGGTTCCTCGTTCGACGTTTACTATGGCCGCGAGAAAACCGTCGACAGTCTCCGGCACAAGAAGCCCGACCCGCAGTACCTCAACCGCGCGCTGGCGGATCTCGACGCCGAATCAGCACTCTACGTCGGTGACAGCGAGAGCGACGTGATCGCGGCCAAGCGGGCGGGTATCGACTCGGTGTTCGTCCGTCGACCGCACAGCCGTGACGTGGACCTCACAGTAACGCCGACGTACGAGGCCGACGACCTCCACGAGGTCGTGGCGATCGGCGATGACTGACCTGTCCAGTTGAACCAACACGAAGCGATCGGTTTCAACGAACTCGAAGAGCGCCGCCGAACCCGACCACGGTCATCGGTTCGTCCCATCAGCTAATCAGGTATCGTCCACCGGATCGTCGCCGATCCGCTCGACGGCGCTCTCGACGCCGTTTTCGGGAACCGTCCCGTCGCCCGTCGAGATCCGAACCGGTTCGTCCTCGCGTTCGTCGGTTTTCGGGACACGGACTTCGAGCGTGCCGGTGCTCGTCAGCGTCGCGGTCGCGGCCTCGGGATCGACCACTGCGCCGTCGGGGAGGTCGGCCTGGCCGTCGAGCGCGAGCCCGCGGCCTGGTGCGCGCATCTCGAACCCCTCGTGGTGGTCGCGGACGCGATCGATCCGGACGTGGACCGCGTCCTCGGAGAAGCGAACCTGGACGTCCTCCGAACTCGCAGCGGGCGCATCGAACACCACGAGGTAGGCGTCGTCGCTTTCCAAGATGTCGGTCGGGAGCGGGCGGCGTTCCTGCGTGCGGCCCGCGATCCGCCCCATCCCGTCGAGAACCGCGTTGCCGACCGACTCGCCGACGTCGCGGATCATAGCTCGACCGATTCGAGACAGTCGGTGCCGCCGCAGTACGGACACTGGAAGTCCTCGACGCCGACGTCGTCGGGCATGTCGTAGGTGTAGTGCATCTCGAACATGTCCATCTCACAGCCGTCGTCGGTGCAGACGACTTCGAGGGTTGCCGGCATACTTCGCCATAGCCACGCGCGACCTATCAACCCACGGGTCGCAGCATCCCGGGAGCAGCGACAGTGTGCCGCAATGTGGCACGCAACGCTGGTGCGGTTGGCGCGCGGCTGCGCCGAGCGGGACGCAATGCCGTCCCGCTGGCCGTGCGAACGGCGCGAAGCGCCGTGAGCAGACGCCGCTCGTCGGCGCGCAACTCGCGTGCGAGGGATGACTGAACGAGCGGAGCGAACGGAGTGAGCGAAGCGAGTGAGGGAGTCGGCTGGGGAGGCGTGTGGCTTGCGGTTCTCATTTGTGTCGGCATCGGGGCGGTCGTTACGACGGCAACGGGGACCACGACAACACTGACTGCGACAGCAACCGCAACCGTCTCGAAAGCCCCGATGCGCTCGGGGTTCCGGGACTCGCTTCGCTCGCTCACTCCCTGCGGTGCTTGCTTCGTCCGGGTTCCCCGAGCGCATCGCCGCTTTCACACCGTGGATGACGGGTAGCCGAGTTTTTACGCCCCGAGGCCGAACGAACGGCCATGACTGCGCCCGATCCAGCCACTCTCGACGTGACCCTCGTGGACGGCTACGTCGACGAACCCGCCCACTTCGGAGTGCCACCGTACATCTCCACGTACCCACGGTTCACCGCCGGCGCGCTCGTGGACGCGGGCGTTCCCGAAGAACGCATCACCTACCACACGATCGACGAACTCCGTGACGAACGGAACAAGTGGCGTGACGTGGCCGATGCGGACCTCATGATCTACCTCGGCGGGATGACCGTCCCTGGCAAGTACGTCGGCGGGACGCCGGCCGAGCCAGACGAAGTACGGGAGCTCGCATGGGCCGCGGAGGGAACGAGCCTGATGGGCGGCCCAGTCAAATTCGGCGTCGGCGAGGAGAACACCGGCGCGACCGAGACCGAGCGATCGGATCTCGACTTCGAGTTCGTGGCAAAAGGCGATGTCGAGGCCGCAGCCCACGATCTCGTCGTCAATGGTCTAGAGGGCTTTGGCGACCGGATGCGTGACGTCGAGGAAGTCACGCAATGGGCACGCGAGGGCGCGTTCGTGGTCGAACAGCACCCGAACCATCCCGAGTACCTGATCTGCGAGCTCGAAACCTCTCGAGGCTGTGCGTATCGATGTTCCTTTTGTACCGAACCGCTCTACGGCAACCCCTCCTTCCGCCCGCCCCCGTCGGTCGTGAGCGAGGTCGACGCGCTCGCCGATCGCGGCGCGCGGCACTTCCGGCTGGGTCGCCAGGCGGACATCCTCGCGTACGGCGGCGACGGCGAGGCCCCGAACCCCGCCGCACTCCGTGACCTCTACGGCGGCATCCGCGAGGTCGCACCGAATCTCGAAACCCTCCACCTCGACAACATCAACCCGGTCACGATCGTGCGGTGGCCCGAGGATTCGCGGGAGGGCCTCCGGATCATCGCCGAGCACAACACCCCCGGGGATACCGCCGCGTTCGGGCTCGAAAGCGCCGATCCCCGGGTGCAGGAGGCGAACGATCTCAACGTCACCGCAGACGAGTGCTTTCGCGCCGTGGAGATCGTCAACGAGGAGGCGGGCTGGCGGCCGGGCGAGGACCGCTCGGCCGCGCCGACGTACGGTGCGGACGCCGCCGATCGCCTCCCGAAGCTCCTCCCGGGGATCAACCTGCTCCACGGGCTGAAGGGCGAACGCGAGAAGACGTACGAACTGAACAAGCAGTTCCTCCAGCGGGTGTACGACGCCGGCCTGCTGCTCCGCCGGATCAACATCCGCCAGGTGATGGCGTTCGATGGAACCGAGATGAGCGACACCGGCGCGCAGATCGCCGACGATCACAAGAAACTATTCAAGCAGTACAAAGAAGAGGTGCGTGAGGAGATCGACAACCCGATGCTCCAGCGAGTCGCGCCGCCCGGAACCGTGCTGCCCGACGTCCATCTCGAATACCACCAAGACGGCCGGACGTTCGGCCGCCAGCTCGGGACGTACCCGCTGTTGGTCGCTATTCCCGGCGAGCGCGAACTCGGGCGGGTAGTGGATATCGCGATCACGGATCACGGCTATCGGTCGGTGACGGGGGTCCCCGCACCGCTCGACCTCAACCGTGCCTCGATGGACGAGCTCGCGGCGCTGCCTGGCCTCGGCGACCAGCGTGCCGGCACGTTGGTGGTGAATCGCCCCTACAAATCGACCGGCGAGGCCGCGGCGACGCTCGGGATCGACCTGCCTGGCTTCACGACGGCGCGCACGCCAGAAGGGGCGGACTGATCTTCTCCCGTTGCTGCCGAGAGCGATTCGTTCCGAAACAATTACTTGAACGTCTTTGCAATCGTTCGAACGATGGCCCCATCCACCGATCGGCTCCGACGACTCATCGCCGACGAGATCGGCGAGTGCTGTGAGGAAGACGTCGAACAACGGCTCGATGACCTCGATTCGCTCGCCGAGCGGGCAACCACCGACCGGCTCGACAGGGATCGAAAAACGATGGCGGCGCTCGGCAGCGAGACCCGCCATCGGATCGCACGCCTTCTCGTCACTGCCGACGACGCGCTGTGTGTCTGTGAACTCCAACCGCTCGTCGACGTCAGCGAGAGTGCGATCAGCCACGCACTCTCGGATCTCGTCGACGCGGGGCTCGTCTCGCGCGACCGGCGAGGGAAGTGGCGCTACTACGAGAGCACCGGACGCGCCGAGCGGGTGTTCGCCGCGCTCGATGCGGCGGGAGACGACGAATGAGCGACGACCTCGGCACGCTCGATCGGTACCTCTCCCTCTGGATCGGCGCGGCGATGGTCCTCGGTGTCGGACTCGGCCGGTTCGTCCCCGGCATCGCGGACGCGCTGAACGCGATCACGTGGCACGGCACCAGCCTCCCGATCGCCGTTGGACTGTTCGTGATGATCTTCCCGATCATGGCCGAGATCGACTACGAACGGATTCCGCGCGTGACCCGTACCGCGCGCCGCGAAATCGGACTGACTCTCGTTTTCAACTGGCTGATCGCCCCGTTCGTGATGTACGGGCTCGCGGTGACCTTCCTCGGCGGCCGGCCTCAGTTCGTCACCGGTCTCGTGCTCGTCGGGATCGCACCCTGCATCGCGATGGTGCTGGTTTGGAACGAACTCGCCGCCGGGAACCAGGAGCTCTGTGCGGTCTGTGTCGGCGTCAACAGCCTGCTCCAGATCGCGCTGTTCGTTCCCTACGCCTTCCTCTTTCTCACCGTGCTTCGGGGGACGGGGATCGATGTCGACATCGCGCTCGTCGCCCAGATGGTCGGAGTCTTTCTCGGACTGCCGCTCCTGCTCGGCTATCTCACCCAGAAGTTCGCGTTCCGAACGGTTGGCCGCGATACCTACTACGACCGCTTCGTCCCGCGAATCAGCCCCCTAGGACTTCTCGGCCTCCTCTTCACCGTCGTCGTGATGTTCGCGCTCAAGGGCGAGTACATCGTGAACAACCCCGATGAGATCGTGCTGATCGCGACGCCCCTGTTCCTCTTTTTCGCGGGGATGTGGGCGCTCGCCTACGGCGCGAGCGCGGTGCTCGGGTTCGATTACACCGAGAGCATCAGTGTGGCGTTTACCGCGTCCTCGAACAACTTCGAACTCGCGATCGCGGTCGCGGTCGCCGTCTTCGGGATCGGGAGCAACGTGGCGCTGGCGACCGTCGTCGGGCCGCTGATCGAGGTGCCGGTAATGCTCGCACTCGTCCGGGTGGCGCTCGCGACGAAGGATCGGCTGTTCCCCGAGGCGAAGGAGGTGGACGCCGTTGCCGCCGACTGAAACGACCCGACTGGGCTTTGTGTGCGTCCGGAACGCCGGACGCTCGCAGATGGCGACCGCGTTCGCCGAACGCGAGCGAGAGCGTCGGGGTCTCGACGACGTCGAGATCCTGACCGGTGGCACCCACCCAGCGGATCAGGTTCACGAACCCGTCGTCGCGACGATGGACGAGGTGGGCTTCGATCTCGCAGGTCGCACGCCGCGCGAGATCACGACCGAGGAGCTGCGCTCATGTGACGTAGTTGCCACGATGGGCTGTTCGACGCTCGACATCGAGGGAGCCGAGTCGGCGGTCGATGTCCGCGACTGGGCGCTCGACGACCCTGGCGAGGCCGACATCGAGAAAGTGCGCGCCATCCGTGACGAGGTCGAACGCCGGGTCGTGGCGCTGTTCGACGGAATGGACGACTGAATCGCGACCCAGAAGGGCTTTGTCCGTGGCTGGCGCAGTCGAGCCAATGAGTCGCGGGGTCGACGTGAGCGTCGTGCTGCCGGCCTACGACGAGGCCGCGACGATCGAGGACACAGTGGCGACGACCCTCGATGCGCTCGGATTCTTCCTGCCGGCGGAGAGCTTCGAGGTGCTCGTCGCCGAGGACGGCTGTACCGACCGCACCCCGGAGATCGCTGCTCGACTTGCCCGCGAGGACCGAAGGGTAAAACACGTCCACAGCGACGACCGGCTCGGCCGCGGCGGCGCGCTCGAACGGGCTTTCCGCACGGCCGCGGGCGAGACCCTGGTCTACTTCGACACCGACCTCGCGACCGACATGAGCCATCTGGAGGAACTCGTCGAGAGCGTCCGGTCGGGCGAGGCCGACATCGCCACTGGCTCGCGGCTGCTCGCGGCGAGCGAGGCCGACCGCCCTGCCAAGCGCGACGTGCCGAGTCGCACCTACAACGGGCTCGTCAGACTGTTCCTCAGCTCGTCAGTCCACGACCACCAGTGTGGGTTCAAAGCGTTCGACCGCGAGGTTCTGGAGTCCCTGCTCGATGATATCGATGACGAGCACTGGTTCTGGGACACCGAACTCCTCGTGCGCGCCCAGCGCGCGGGCTACCGGGTCAAGGAGTTCCCGGTCGCGTGGACCCCGAAGGGCGATACGAAAGTGGACTTCGTCCGGGACGTGCTCGGGATGGGGAGCGCCGTTTTGCGGACGTGGTGGCAACTCGCCGTCGCGCCCCGGATCACGCGCCGCGTGACGCTCGTCGCCGGCACGCTCCTCACGATCCTCGCGATCGGGCTGATGACCCAGTATCTCGACGTTGGGACCGTGCTCGAAGAGATGCGCGCGGCCGACCCCGCGCTCGTCGCCGCGGCCGCGCTCGTCTACGCGCTCTCGTGGCCAGTGCGCGGCGCGCGCTACCGTGACATCCTCGACGAGTTGGGATTCACCGAGGGCGTTGGCTTCCTCACTGGTGCGGTGTTCATCTCTCAAACGGGGAACCTCGTCTTCCCGGCGCGAGCGGGCGACGCGGTCCGGGCGTACGTCGTCAAGACCCGCCGACGCGTGCCCTATCCCACGGGATTCGCCTCGCTCGCGGTCGAGCGCGTGTTCGATCTGCTCACGATCACTCTGCTCGCCGGCGTCGTCCTGATGGGCCTCGCCGCCACCGGGATCACCAGTCTCTCGGGGCTCGGCGCGACCGTCGCCAGCGGGAACCAGAGCGGCCGGACCGCCATCCTCGTCGCCAGCGGCGTGGGCCTCGCCGCGATCGTCGCGGTGGCCGCGATCGTCGCCAGCGCACGCTCCGATCGGAACCTCGTTCGTCGCGGGATCCGCCGCTTCAGCACCGACGCGTACGCCGATCGGGTCGCGGGCGTGATCGAACGGTTCGTCGGCGATATTCAGGCGGTCGCGAACGACCGACGCGCGTTCGCCCGCGTCGGCGCGACGAGCCTCCTGATCTGGACGCTCGACGTCGTGACTGCGTTGCTGGTGTTCGCCGCGTTCGACGTCTCGCTCCCGCTCGGGACGCTGATCGCGGTCGGCTTTTTCGCCGTGAGCGTCGGGAATCTCGCCAAGGTGCTCCCGCTCTCGCCCGGCGGGATCGGGCTCTACGAGGGGGCGTTCAGCCTGCTCGTGGTCGGGCTCACGCCCGTCGCCACCCCGGTCGCGCTCGGCGCGGCCATCGTCGACCATTTCGTGAAAAACGTCGTCACCGTCATCGGTGGGGTGGCCGCCATGCTGGTGCTCAATGTCTCGCTCACCACCGCCGTCGAGGAGGGCCGCGAGGTCGAGACGACGCCGACTGAATAGCATCCACGTTTTTACTGCGGGGGGTGCGCTCGCTGCGCTCACGGGTCGCGTTCGCTCCCCGTTCGCATTCGAGGTCGTCCGAGAGAGCGAAGCTCTCTCGTGATGATGAAAGACGCTTCGCGTCTTCCGGCGGATCAAAAACCCCGCTCACTCCGTTCGCTCGTGGTACAACGACTATCGGGATTAGCACTGATTTCAGACCTCCGAAATCACGGGCTGTCGACCTGTTGAGGGCTGCGTGTGAGATACAGAGCGTGTATCTTGCAATTGGCCTCTGTCGCTACCTTTTATCCCCTTAGCTATCAAATTGACCTCTGTCAGCAAGCAAGTCCCTACTGACAGAGGTTGTCTTATTCAATCGGCGGTGCTGGACTCATCTTTTCTGACAGCAGCAGAATCCGATTGTGGTGTCCGTGCGAGGTAGCGTCCACCATAGATACTGAGAAGAATGAGCGCTGCGGCCCACCATATAACTGGTTCAATAATAATCGAGAGAGGGATTTCAGTACCCCCAGGAAACTGGAAGCTGGCGGGCGAGTTGAAGAGGTAGCCGACGTTGTACATCGCATGAAATATCATACATATCAGAACGCTCCCGCTGGTGCTATTGTATAGCCATGTGATGATGATTGACTCAGGAATGACCCGAAGTGAGGAGACGAATGCTGACGCAGCATTGAATCCTCCATCAACAAGATAGAGCGGGAAGTGCCAGAATGCCCAAGCGATACCAATGATGAGGCTAGCAGCAAACGCCCCATAGGCTGCTTGCAACCGTGGGAGTGCAAATCCTCGCCATCCCAGCTCTTCTTGACCTCCTCCAACAAAGAAGACAAATAGGAAGCTGAAGATGAATTGATCGGTTGGCCTGTAGAATACGGAAGCGCCGATGAGACCGAGCACTAGTACAGAGAGTGCTTGCAAGAGAACTGGAACAGCTACCGCTGCGAGATACCATCGAACTTTGATTCGCCACTTGAGTGCCTGTGAAGCCCATGTCCGCAAGTCTCCGTCTGTAGCTCGAAGAACAAGTGCAGCAGCGATTGGTGGACCGAACGCCGCCGGTACAGTCCATAGAGAACTATTGGGTTCTCCCTCCGTCCCTGGAAGAGCATCGCCTCCAATCCATACAAGCCACGAAAACACGAAGGTCGTGAAGAAGAATACAGCAACAGGATGCTTCCCCACGATCGACGATTCATCGCTCATAGAGCGCTACGAACCACATTTAATCGGCCACGGTTAGTTTGTGTTCTTTCGTTCTCCACCGTCCCCCGCCTCGGCACAGGCGGGATAAGTATGAGCACGAGTGACGTGCAAGATACACGCTGTGTATTCAGCAGCGTCCAGACGAACCGACGAGCTTCTGATAAGAGTGGCGTGATGGATAGAAAGGGTGAAGTTGACGCAAGATCCATTGAGCAGGACCACATCGAGATGTTGTGAGGAGAGGAAGAAACCCCCTTGTACTTATGTCCTAGATGTGAACGTTTCTTTTGAAACCAATGGTATCCGGGTTACCAGTACATCGAATGGCTGCACTCGTGAGCGTCGTGTTGCTCTTAGGAGCAGGGCTGACATTTGCACCTATAACGGTAGCTCAGGATGGCGGAGACGCATCAACCACGGGTGAACCGAACGACAATCGAGAGAATGCAGTCTCTCTCAATTTCGAGAGTAGGCCTGTTGAGGGTCTCACCGAAGCTTATGTTGATGGATTTGACAATCAGTCAAGTCTAGCGAGGTTTGGTCCAGGCGATGAAGAAGACTGGTATTCGTTCGAGGTAGAGGCTGGTCAAGCGATTCGCGCATGGGGGTACGGTGGTGTTGCGCAGGACGTTGAGGGGACCCTTGTCGGTCCTGATGGGAATGTAGTGGCTGATCTGACTATGGGCGGTGATAATTCGCCAAACGGTGCGGTTGCTGAGGAGTCGGGAACCTACTATATCCGTATGGTGAATAACACGATCACCAGTCCACCGATCGAATATGGTCTGACGGTCCAAGTAATCGAACAAAGTCAACTCGAACCCAACGACAACCGCAATTCAGCAACTCCGCTGACCCCTGAAGAACCGGTTACCTCGACTCTCGCTCCCGGCACGGACACTGACTGGTACGCGGTCGAAGCGAGTGAGGGAGCCACTATCAACGCGACACTCAATACGTTGTTCAGCAGGGCGGGAACCCCCTATGTCGGAAACCGCATTTCTGTTGATGTATTCGACGCTGATGGTGAGCGAGTCAGCGAAGCGGTTGACCTTTCGGACGTATATGTAGACGCGACGAACGAGACGGCTCCGGCCGGTGGCACTGACGTACAGAAGATAGCGGTAGTTGCAGAGTCAGTGGGGGAAGGAGTATATTATGTTCGCGTCTCGGGTGGGGAAGATGCATCCTCCATCGGGTTTAGTACGTACTCTCTCTCCATCTCAGGTGACGAGATCGAGGAACAGAGTGGCGACGACGGGAACGGAGCAGGATCACAACTACCGAATACATTCACAGTTCGAAGCACCGGCGAGGGACGGGTGTCGTATACAGCGACAGCGAGCGAGTCTATTACGCCGGGATCCGGTGCGGATCTCACCGGCGCAACCCAACCCGACGAAGTTTCTGGGTCAACAGCGTCAGGTTCGACTGCTCAAGGAGGGATCGATAACTACACGTTCAGCGGCGAACTCACCGACTTGAACCTAGAGGGCGGCCCCGCGGAAGTCTACGTTAACGGTGAACGGATTGATCCAGCAGAGTATCAGGCGACACCGACACTGACAACAACCCCTACGGCCACTCTTACACCCACCTCGACACCAACGGCCACGCCTACCCCGACAGCAACGTCTACGCCAACCCCGACAACAACGAACCCCGCAACATCGACTGTTAGGTCAACCACGATATCAACAGTTAGACCGACTTCGACAGTCAATCAACCAAGTATGCCGGTAACAGACGCGCAGACGCAGACCTTGACCGAAGGCAGTGGACAGATTGTCAATGGCACCGATACAGACACTGGAACATCAGGATCGAGCGGTCCCGGTTTCGGTGTCGTCGTTGCGGTTGTCGCCCTAGTTGTGACTGGAACGCTTGCAGCGCGGCGGTACTGATCCGCCACGCGACTCAAATACCCGGACCAGTAGAAGGTCTGGCTATAGAGATTAGCAGAGAGACTCATAGATTTGCGGCGATTTGAAGGTCGGCAGCGCTGTCGAGAGGTGCTCTACAACACTCGGTATCGGATGTTCGTCGCGACTCCGGCGAATGAATCGAATTGACGCAACCCAGAGCAAGCTGTACTTGTAGCCATGACTCGAACAGAAAACTCGATCGAAAGAGAACCATGAGCGACATTCAACCACTACGAACGGGACCGTAATGTGCCAGATACCGCATACACCGACTGGATCGAGTACCCTCACGCTCAGCTCCGGTTCGTTCTCGAAACCCAGCGCGGGACATCCACCAGATTCCTCGTCCAACTCGAATACTGCGTCGAAGGCGAGTGGCGGCCAGTCGTTCACTTCGACCACAACCCAGACGGCACCTACGGTCACGATCTCACCGAAGAAGGTCTACACATGGACATCTATCGCGATGGAGAACAACATCTCGTTCGACAGGACTTCCCACCCGTAGAGTTATCCAACGCGCCCGACTACTGTGAATCGTACATCAAAACCGAAGCGTCCCGACTACTCAGGAGATACGAACAATGGCACAATCTCACGACGGATCGATAATCGACGATCGCGACCTCGACATCTCCTTCGACCGCGACGACCTCCCCGAAGGCGAGGCCCGTCTCGTCATTCACGAGGACGGTGTAACCACCGTCATGCAGGGCGATGCTGAGAAGGTCAAACAGCGGTTCAAACAGCAACGTGCTGATGACCTCGACATGACCGTCGAAGGACTCGACGCCGCCATCGAGGAGTACCCGATGCCCGATAGCGACGAGGGGTTAGTACCTGCTGAAGAGTTCTACGACGAAAGCGCGTAATCCTATACGCTCCGATTTCGGTGCAATCATTCGGTTGTACCCCAACTGCGGTGGACTCGTAAGCGCCCTCATGCTTACCCTGCCAGCACCGAAGGGGTCCCCGGCGGTCACGACGGCAGCTGGACGATCTCCACCCCTCACTGGCGGAGCTTCTCAGTTACTTCCTGACAGTCGCCCACATGATGTGGAGAAATCACTGGACATACACCACCTGTGACCAGACCCAGAGAATCAGCACGAAAGCGGAAGAGCTCACAACTAACCAAGTAGCGAGAAATACCTTCTTGTGGGCGTAGAACTCTCCGGTCAGCAAACTCATTCCAATGCTTCCCAGCACCAAAAATTCAATCACAAGGCTCCCAGTACCGACAATATCTAAGAAACTTCCTCGATAATCCTCTGTAAAGTAGTCTATCAGAAGCTCTGGGACAGCCCACACGGTTGCCCACAAACAGAAGACTCCAATAATAGCACCGAGGATTCTTTTCCATCCCAGCGATCGCATTATATCATTCCTGGAATAGGAGACCCATAATTGTTGGTGAGACAGAGTCGGCGGTGGCGGAGGTCCTGTGCAATAATGCACCCTACCCTGTCAGTAGGCACTTGCTTGCTGACGGGGTGGCGCTCTGGCGTGATCGGCGCGACAACACCCCCTCGTTTGGAGTGAAAATCGGTCGAGAAACGACCACTCTTGCTGACAGGGGTGTTCTATAATAAATGCCGCAGGGCTACTGACAGCCTGTCAGTAACCAAGTGACTACAGACAGGGGTTATCCGTTGTAGTTATCTCCTACTTTGGACGAAAGACGTTGTCGCGCAGCCATGCTGAAATGTTCTCTACCGAAGACGGACATTTGTACACCGAGCAACAAAGGTCGAGCCTGTGAGTAAGACTGTTATCATCGCGGGAACTGGACCGTTGCTGGGCGAAGCAATCGCACGAGAGTTCGCATCACACGGCTGTTCACTGGGATTGTTCGCGCGCTCTACAGAGTATATCAACGACTTCGCTGCTGACCTCCGAGGTGAAGAGATTGATGCCGTCGCCGTTCCAACTGACGTGACTGACGCCGACGAGGTGGCTGCCGGTTTCGAGACTGTCCGTGAGAAGCTCGGCCCCGTTGACGTGCTGATCCACAATACTGCGGTCCGTGGGGGTGGGCCGATAACCCATTGTGACCCTGAACAGTTCGAGAATGTCTGGCGGAGCCGTGCCTATGCCGGATTTCTCTGTGCGAAGGAGGCTGTCGCTGACATGCAGGGTGGGGGTGGCACGATACTGTTTACCGGCACATCGTTCGCGCTTGATGGTGCGGCCCAGATGGTTGCTTGGGGTAGTGCTGGCTTCGCTACGCGGGGACTAGCACGTTCGCTTGCAGATGACCTCTCGGACGATGGTATTCAGGTGACATACGCAGCAATACGCGCTCAGATTGCCACAGAAGACGACGAACTCGGAGCAACGGCGGTTCGGGCGAATGATGTGGCCTCAACGTTCTGGAACCTCGCGGACAACGATACCGCCATCACGACCGAGCTGGACATCCGCCCGCGTGACTCCGGGTAGAATATTTCTGTAAACTACTGTTCGAGGCCTGTATCGTGTGTTCCTCCTCGTGCGATAACCGTCTCGGGTTCGAGTCGGATGATTCGGTAGTTTTCCCCGTCTAAGCCGATGAACCCATCATCCCATTCGCTCTTATCCTCTCCCAAATAGCGGCGTAGTAATCGCTCTGCGCGGTCCTGATCGAACGATTCTAGCGTTGCCTCGCCACGCATACCGACGTGTCGGACCACTCCTCTCTGTGGGTCAAATTCGACGATTGCAACTGCCGACTGAGGGAACTGCTCGACACGTTCGGGGTATGATCGGTCTGGTAATTGGGCAATGATCCAAACAATCTCGTCCTCCCAGAGATACCACAACGGCGAGATTCGCGCACCGTCGTCAGAGCATTGGGCTAGGAAACAAAATAGAGGGCGATCAAGGGCACTGTCTAGTTGAGAACCTCTTCGACGGGTGTTCGTCCATCGAGCGCTTGATTCGGTCGATCGTAGTTGTAGTGATGCTTGAACCGTCGCAGCCAGCGCCGTGCGCTGGCTGGACTCCCCCGCCAGAACGAGTGAAAGCGGTCGATCCGCATCGCCACAGTCTGAAACAGCTTCTCGATCAGATTACGCTCACTGTAGTTGAGCTGTCCGCTCAACTCACGCCGAGCGAGAGCAGTCAGATACCCGCCGGCGTCGACGAGAAACTCGGTATCTGAAACCTCATGTCTGGTAGTGAGTCGGTGGAGGAACGCCGACGCGGAATCGGTCCCGCGTCGGCTGAATACCTCGATATCGAGCAGCAGCTTCGAGTCGGTGTCGACAGCAGCGTAGAGCCACTTTTTCTCGCCGTCGACGGTAATCTGTTTCTCATCAACGGCGACCCGCGACGGCTCCGCCGTCGGCGGGTCAGCCTGGGTCTCTGAGAGCGTATGCGTCCAGTTCCAAACCGCTCCGTGGGAACGATCGACGCCAAGCCAATCAAATACAGCGACGATCTCCCGCAGCGACAGCCCCATCGAATGGAGACGCACCCCGAACACCCTGACGGGTGTCGGGGTGCGTTCGTTCTCCCAAACCTCATCACAGTCCACGTTCAACGTCTCTCCGAGCAGGTCTCCGAGTTTCATGACCAATACTCGCTACGACCTGCTCATTCCTCAAGCTACCTCAACTAGACAGTGCCCGATCAAGAAATTCATCGAGTTCTAGATCTAACCAGTCCTCTACAATTTCCATATCGGAATCAGCAGGTCGTGGTAACTAATCACTTGTCCCCGGATTCGCTCCTCCGCCGTGGCCCCTCACAGCCCCCGAAAGGGGCCGTCGGCGCTGGCAGGATAAGGCTGAATCTCGACCGCGAACGCGGCAGGGCGAACCGCACCGCCGGGGAGAATCCACACTGGGGGTTCAGGGTCACGTAGCAGCGTAGCTCGGTGGAAGGACAGCTAGACGTCCATCCCGGCCAGCCGGGGGTGGTTAGAGTGGAGTGACGTACTCTAACCAGCGCTGTCGGGACAGAGGGGTAGCCTGTGACCGTCCCTTCACTGGTCACTCCGGGGGAGAGAGGCCGCATAGCTCGCTGGTTCCCCCTTTGCTGTTGCTGTTGTCGGTTGTAGAGAGAGTAGGTGTCGTCGGTCGTAGAAGTAGAGCGGTAGCGGTCACAGTCGCCTCGGGAACCGGCTATTCGTAGCTGCTCGCTCGCTGGCTGACAGTCAGACAGTTGTTCGCGGTCTGCGGGGCCATCTTGGAGTGTCATACCCCTGGTTGACAGTCGGATATTGCTGTCTCGCCGCCCCTGCTGCTGGCTTTCTGGTGTTACTCGCGGCCTGCTTTCTGCTAGCCGGTAACTGTCGCTGTCCTCGGTGTCCTGGCGTGGTCGCTAGATCCCCGTCGGTCCTGTCACGCTGCTACACTTGGCTGGCTGGCCCAGGTTCGTCGCGTCGGTCTTCCTGGCTCTCAGTAGTGCGTCGGTCTGGGGCACCCTGGCTCGCGCTCTCAGCCGTCGCGTTGGTATCTCGGTGTGATTTCCTGGCCACATTCTGCCGTCGCTCTCTGCGGCTCTGTGCGGCGCTCTCATCGCTGCTGTTCTCGTGGGGGCCATTCCACCGCTGTCCTCGCTAGCTGGCGTCGCCCTGGTGCTGGTTCCTACTGTTCCGCTGGTGTCGTCGTCACCGCTGGATCGTCGCTGCTGGTCGCTGCTTCACGCCCTGGACTGTCCCCGGTGTCGTCGTCGCTGTTGGATCGGTGCTGCTGTTCTCGTCGTCCTCGTCGGTGCTGGATCGTCGCCACTCTGGACTGTCCTACTCATCACAATCTTGGGTGTTTCTTTGCCCCGCTATTTGGACTGTGCTGCTGGTCCTTCAGTCGTCGTGATCACGTCGGTATCCTCGTCGGTTGTCGGTCGTCGTTGTGCTCGTCGCTTCGGTGTATCGGTTCACGGGCCTGGGGGAAGACCTCGCCAATGAACTCGGCGGTGCTTCGGACGCAGGGGTAACAGTCTCGCAACTGGTTGACCGCATCGACAAACAGGAGGAAACTATCGAAAATTTGGAGAATGAGGTAGACAAATTACAGCAACGGTATAACGCGCTCGCCGACTACGTGGAAGACCTCGATTAACATCTACTATAGGGATTAGCTGAAGTCTTCGTACTTTCCAATATCACAGATTGGCAATCTGCTAAAATCGGCATGCAAGATACAGGGCGCGTATCGGTCAGCGGAAAACGAGGAACGAGGAGGTCGTCAACGCGTTCATACCCCTCTCTTCCCTACCCGACCGTATGCGTGAACTCGTCTTCGATCTCGAATATTCCCCGGACAATAACGCCGTTGCCGACATCCTCACCGCCAACCCGGAAACGAAGATTCGTTCCCTCTCCTGTCACGTCACTCCCGACAATCTCTGGCGCGTCGATCACGTAACCGGTGGTCAAAGCGCACTCGACGAACTCACCGACACCGTCGCCGACGCCGAGTACTACACCGACTGTCTGGCCCGCCGCGACTGCGAAGCCGACTGGGAAACCCAAGTCCTCGACCGCACCGACGACGCGCTCGTCCTCTACTCGTACTGGTCGCGGACCCCCTCCTGTACCTCCATCCCACACCTCGCCCTCGACCATTTCGGCGACGGCCTCATCTTCCAAACAACGTGGGTCGGCCACCGGTACGAGTGGCGCATCATTGCCCCCGACAACACCACCTACCACGCCTTCCGCAGCGCCATCGAGGCCGAAATCGACGGCACTACTGGTGTCGCCTTCGTCCGGGTCGGAGACGCGGACGACGCTACTCCGGACGATGGCGAAGCCTCACTGACGCCACAGCAGGATGCTGCCGTGCGGGCTGCCATCGAACACGGCTACTACCAGACTCCCCGCGGGATCGAAACCTACGAACTCGCCGAGAAACTCGGCATCCCCGGCTCGACGCTCTCCTACCGGCTTCGGCGTGCCGAAGCACAACTGGCCGACGCCTACGCGACTGACCACTCCTCGTCTACCCACTCCTCGTCTACCCACCTCTCTTCCCCCGACGCCTGACTGGAGTTGGTACACACCAAACCAAGGGGCTTGGCCTCCGGGGCTGTCTGTGCAGACAGTGATTACGAACGCAGCCGGTTCGGCCGGTCCCGAAACCAGAACCGTGAAGCTCGACGTACCGGGGATGGATTGTCCTTCCTGTGCGGAGAAGATCGTCAACAGCGTCTCGAAACTCGACGGCGTCGTCACCGTCGAACCACAGGTGATGACTGGCACCGTCACCATCGAGTATCTTCTCGAGACAGTTGCGGTGGACACGCTGATCGAACGCGTGCAGGCCGCCGGTTACGATGTCGAGTCGCGCGACGATCGGGAGATCGAACGGTTCGACGTGCCCGCGATGGACTGTGCGTCCTGTGCAGGCAAAATCGAGAACGCCCTCGATGCCGTCGCAGGGATTCGGGAACGTGAAACCCTCCCGACGACCGGTACCGTCATCGTCACCTACGATCCCGGTCAGACCTCGCGTACCGACCTCGTCGCCACCATCGAGAGTGCGGGCTACGAGGTAGAGGAGACCGGTCCGGAGACAACGGAGGAAGACCTCGTCGAGGAGAGCCGGGCGCGAGACGTGTGGCTGAGTCCACGCACACTCAAAACGTGGATCGGGGGTGGACTGTTGCTCGTCGGCCTCGTGCTGGAGTTCCTGCTGTCGGGATTCGACGTGACGCTCGCCGCGTTCCTCGGGCGTGAGTTCGGCACCGCCGAACTGTTCTACCTCGCTGGTGCGGTGATCAGCGGCGAGCAAATCCTCCGAAACGGGTACTACTCCGTCCGTACGCGCTCGCTGGACATCGACCTCCTGATGAGTCTCGGCATCCTCGGCGCGATCACCGCGAGCCTCGTCTTCGGTGAGGCGCTCTACCTCGAAGCCGGGATGCTCGCCGTGCTGTTCAGCGTCGCCGAGTTGATGGAGGAGTACGCGATGGATCGCGCCCGCTCCTCGCTCCGCGAGTTGATGGATCTCTCGCCGACGACCGCGACCATCCGTAGGGACGGCGAGGAGACGACTGTCCCGGTCGAGGAACTGCGCGTCGGCGATCGCGCCATCGTGCGTCCCGGTGACCGCATCCCCGCCGACGGGACAGTCGCTGAGGGCGAGAGCGCGGTCAATCAGGCTCCGATCACTGGTGAGAGCGTCCCTGTGGACAAGACGGACGGCGACGAGGTCTACGTGGGGACGATCAACGAGGAAGGCTATCTCGAAGTGGAGGTCACGGCGGAAGCCGAAAACAGCACGCTCGCCCGCATTGTCGAACTCGTCGAGGACGCCCAGCGGGACAAGACCGACCACGAGCAGTTCGTCGACCGGTTTGCCGGGCAGTATACTCCGGTGGTCGTCACGCTAGCGGTTCTCATCGCTGCCGTGCCACCGCTCCTCATCGACGGCTCCGTCTCACTCGGCATCGGCGGGCAGTCGCTCGTGTTCGCTGGCGACTGGGCGACGTGGTTCAAGCGCGGGCTCGCACTTCTCGTCCTCTCGTGTCCGTGTGCGCTGGTCATCAGCACGCCAGTGAGCGTCGTCTCCGGGATCACTAGCGCCGCGAAGAACGGCGTTCTCATCAAAGGCGGGAAGCACCTCGAATCGGTCGGGACGGTGAAAGCCGCCGCGTTCGATAAGACGGGAACGCTCACGCACGGCGAACTCACCGTTACTGACATCGTGCCCGCCGGTGGCGAGTCCCGAGAGTCGGTGCTGTCCGTGGCAGCGAGTCTGGAGGCACGCAGCGAACACCCGATCGCGGAAGCGATCGTGGGCGCTGCTGACGAGGCGGACGTCGCGACCGGTGACGTCTCCGCGTTCGAGAGCCTGACCGGAAAGGGCGTCCGGGCTGATCTGGACGGCGAGACGTACTTCGCCGGGAAGCCCGCCCTATTCGAGGAGTTGGGTCTTTCCCTCGACACCATCCGCGTCGCGTCCGATGGTGGCGTCGCGATCGAGGACTCCGGCAGTCACGAGACCGCCGTCGCTGGCGGGAAGACCATCAAAGAGTTGCAGGGCGACGGGAAGACCGTCATCCTCGTCGGTACTGAGGATCGGATCGTCGGCGTCGTCGCGGTGGCCGACGAGGTACGCCCGGAGGCGAAGCGAGCGATCGAGCGGTTCCACGACCTCGGCGTCGAGCACGTAGTGATGCTCACTGGTGACAACGAAGTGACCGCGCGGGCAGTCGGTGAGACGGCGGGCGTCGATGAGGTGTGTGCCGAGCTGTTGCCCGAGGAGAAAGCCGAAACAGTGGCCGCACTGGACGAGGAGTTCGGCGGGGTAGTGATGATCGGCGACGGGGTCAACGACGCGCCGGCGCTTGCGACGGCGACGGTCGGCGTAGCGATGGGTGCAGCGGGGACTGACACGGCAGTCGAGTCGGCAGACGTCGCGCTGATGGGCGATGAGCTGTCGAAACTCCCGTATCTATACGCGCTGTCGGGGAAAGCAAACGGCGTCATTCGAGAGAACATCTGGGGGAGTATCGGTGTGAAGGCGCTGTTGGCCGTGGGCGTCCCCTTTGGACTGGTGAACGTCGCGGTCGCCGTCGTCGTCGGTGACATGGGGATGAGCCTCGGCGTGACGACGAATGCGCTTCGACTAGCGAGAATCAACCCCGACCGTTTCGAGTGACGATCCCGGCCTACCTGCTCTCGCCTCGTTGAAATAGTCCGGCTGCGTTGCTGAAATCGTGAGAACCCTCCGCTGAATAGACCCGCTGCATCCCGTACGGCGATTTTGACAGCCATCGGAAAGTATGCAGACCAAGATCTGGATCCGATTGCCAGTCACCATACCGTTCTCCCGATCACAACCGTTACCGGACAACACCACCCAGCTCTCGGCGCTTCCTGCGGTCGTGCCTTCGCCCTTCATCCACCAGGAGAACACGGCTCTCCTGAGCCTCGACTCGCTGCGTTCGTCGAGACACCAGGACCGCACCGCCACTCCATCGCAGCAACCGCTGTCGGCCGCAAGCCACACCAGCCGCAAAAACCGGGAACCGTTTTTACCGATCGCGTTCGGAGGACGGTCATGCGCGAAGCGGACGAGGACGCAACGACGCGACAGCGGATCGCGGAGCACCTCCGCGGCGAGACGGCACCGCCGAGCATGCTGGCCGAGGAGTTCGCGATCACGACCGAGGCGGTGCTGGAGCACGTCGAGCACATCGCCCAGTCGCTCGAAACCGAGGACGAACAGCTCCTCGTTGCCCCGCCGGAGTGTCGCGACTGCGGGTTTTCGGCGTTCGACGACCACGCGAACCGCCCCTCGCGGTGTCCCGAGTGCCGAAGCGAGGCCATCGAGGAGCCGCTCTTCCGGGTCGAGTGACGTGAGCGCCGTGAGAGCCGGATTTCGGGAACGGCGTCAGGTCCCGGAGAAGTCGATCCGTCCGCGCGAGGAGAGGTCGTGTTCGCCCGACGGCCCCAGCTTCTCGAACTCGTAGTCGGGTTCCGTGAGGTAGACTGCGCCGTTCTCCACGGTGACGTCGACAGAGTCGAGCGTCGCACCCTCACAGGGACCGGTCGTACAGTAGCCCGTCGCCTGCTCGAACAGCGCGCCGTGGCGCTGACACAGGAGCTCGCCGTCACGTATCGCCGCACCGTCGCCCGAATCCAGCCTGACGTCGGTCCAGTGCTGGCAGTGATTCCGATACGCCGCAACCCCGTCGGCGAGCCTCGTCAGGATGGCTTCCTCGCGGTCGAACCCATCGCGAATCGTGAAGAGGAGCGTGTCGTCGACGGCGATCTCGTCGAGGGCGACGATCCGGCGCGCAGCGTCCATGCCGGTCGTCCATCCGCTTCGGGTTTGAATCACTCGTACTGCGCTTGCTCGACTCGCTCGTCGAACAGCCGCGAGAGCAGTCGCGTCATCGGTCCGCCGCCGACCGCGACCCCGTCGGCGCGCGCGATCGGCCGGAGTTCCCACGTCGTGTTGGTGAGAAACGCCTCGTCGGCCTCGCGAACGGCGGCGGTCGTGTACTGACCGGTTTCGACGGAAAAATCCTCGTCGGCGGCGAGATCGAGCACGACCGACCGCGTGATCCCGGGGAGCAGCGGCCCGTCGGTGCTTGGCGTCTTGAGCGTCCCGTCGTCGACGAAGAAGACGTTGCTCGTCGCGCCCTCCGTGAGGTTTCCCTCGCCGTCGCGCACCAGGGCCTCGTCCGCACGATACTCCTCGTTCGCCGCCCGCCGGAGTTCGAGCCGTGCGAGGATTCCGTCGAGGTAGTTGTGGGTCTTGGCGTCGCTCGGCATCGCCGCGTCCGGCACCGCGCGGGTTTTGACGGTCTGGACCGTCGCTGGACCGTCCCACACCGATTCGCCCGCGAGACCGCCCCGGGGGAGCTCCTCGACGATGATTACTACTGTTGGATCGACGTCCGATGCGGGCGTGAGCCGCCCCATCCCCGCTCCACGAGTCACCGACAGCCGAACGTACGCCTCGTCGAGATCGTTCGCGGCGAGCGTCGCCCGAACCCGCTCCTGAAGGTCGTTGGGCACCGCGTCGCCGAAGCCCAGCTGTTCGGCGGTCCGGCGGAGCCGTGCCTCGTGGGCATCCCACTCAAAGACCGACCCACTGTAGGATCGAAGGGTTTCGAACGCGGCGTCGCCGTAGCGAAACCCCCGATCGCGGACGCTTACGCTCGCCTCGTCGGCGGGCACGAGGTCGCCGTCGACGTGGTACTTCATCCGGCGTCTCTCCGCTGAGGTGTCCCGCGTCGTCGGCAGTACCGCGTCGTGACCACTTGCACGCTGCCTACTGCTGACGAGCCTTCGCGCGCTCGGTCCAGCGATCGAGCCGGCTCGCGGAGATGTCGGTCTCGTCGGCGAGAGTCTCCGAGTCGGCGTCAGCGAGGTCGGCGACGGTCTCGACGCCGACGGATTCGAGCTGTTCGGCGTAGGATGGTCCGATGCCCTTGAGCACGTCCACGTCGTGTCCGGCGGTATCGCCCGGCTCCTCGTCGGTCGGCCCCGCGGCCTCGGCGTCTTCGGCCGCCGAGATCGAGTCGTTCGTCTCCTCGGTGATCGAGCCGGTCGAGCCCGCCGCGTCGGTCCCGGCGGCAGCGCTCTCGTCGGCGGTGTCGACCGCATCGCCCGCGTCGTCGACGGCGGTTTCGTCCTCGTCGACATTTTCGGTCGGGGTGGTTTCGCCTGCGGGCTCGGACGGCTCGGCGTCGTCGGTCGTCGGCCCGGTCACTTCGCCCGGCTCCGCCCCACCTTCCGCATCCTCGTCGACAATCGATTCGGTCGATCCCGCGGCGTCGGTCCCCGCAGCGGCGGGCTCGTCCGCCCCGCTGCCGGCATCGCTCGTGTCTGTTCCCTTGACCGCGTCCTCTGAGCCCGTCTCCGGGGCTGTCTCCGAACCACGTTCGTCCGGTTCGCGTTCGACCGTCATACCGCCGTGGTCGTCGCTCGATCGGTCGTCGCCCGAATCCCGGCCGTCGATCCCGAGCATCGACTTGATGGTATCCAGCAGCGTCATGGATCGGGATTGTCTCCCCCCGGACTTAAATACGTGCCCGAAGCGCTTCGTTCATCACGTCGATCGGCGCATCCTGGCCGATCCACCGCTCGAACGCCGCGACGCCCTGATACAGCAGCATCCACCCGCCGTCGATGGTGGTCGCGCCAACCGTCGCAGCGTCTCGGAGCAGTCGAGTCTCGATCGGCGAGTACACCGCATCGAGGACGGCGAGATCGGCGTGAAGCGCCTCGGCAGGGATCGGCGTTTCGTTCGCCTCCATTCCGACGCTCGTGGCGTTCACCACCACGTCGGCGTCGGCGACGAGCCGTTCGAGCGGCGCGAGTCCGTGCCCGCTCGCGCCATCGACTTCTGCCGCGAGTGCGTCTGCACGTTCCACGGTGCGGTTGGCGATGGCGACCGACATCCCCGCATCGGCGAGCGCGAACGCCGCTGCACGGCCTGCCCCGCCCGCTCCGACGACGACCGCTCGTCCGTCGAGCGCCACGCCGTGATGGTCGAACGCCCGTCCGACGCCCTCGGCGTCGGTGTTGTGACCCGTCGGCATCGACGCTCGGTCGTCGGGACCGCCGAAATCGATGGTGTTGACCGCACCGATCCGCGTCGCGAGATCGTCGGGATCGACGTGATCGAGAGCGTCCTGCTTGAACGGGATCGTGACGTTCAGCCCCTCGATCCCGAGCGCTCGTGCGCCCTCGATGGCCGCTTCGAGATCGTCGGGAGCGGGTTCGAACGTGACGTACCGTGCGTCGATCCCGCACTCGTCGTAGGCCGCCTCGTGCATCGGTGGCGACAGCGAGTGGGAGACGGGATTGCCGACCAGCCCGAACACCTGCATGGGCGAGCGTCGTGAGCCGAAGCGATAAACGGGATGGTCGGCGAACGGCGGCGCTGCACGCGACAGCAAAAGAGATAGGTATGCCCCCCTCGCGATTTCCGGTAATGCTCGACCGTTTTCGCCATCCACTTGCTGCCGTCGCCGCGGCGCTGTTGCTGACGATGCCGTTCGTGGCGACGTTCGTCTCCTACGGCGGATACATGACCATCCACCCGGGCGAGAACATCGCCCCGGGAACGGCGGTCGTCGTCGCCGGACTGGCCGTTCTCGGGGCCGCCTTCCTGCTCGCGTGGGGAGCCGAGACCGCAGAGAAGGACGTGCCGCGCGCGTTCGCCATCGCGGTGCTGGCAGTGCTCGCCGTCGCGCCGGAGTACGCCGTCGACGCGCTCTATGCGTGGAACGCCGGTGCGTTCGAGGGGACCGCACAGGGCATGGCCAACGCCAACCTCGCGGTCGCCAATATGACCGGCGCGAACCGCATTCTCATCGGTCTCGGCTGGGCCGGTATCGCCCTTTTTACCGTGTATCGGGCGCGAAACGCCGACGATCCCGCGGTCGATCACCGTTCGGGGTTCCTGAAAAGCGCCGTCACGCTCGATCGTGACCTCGCGCTCGAAATCTCCTTCCTGCTCGCGGCGACCCTCTTTGCCTTCCTCGTTCCGCTGAGCGGAACGACGTTCAGCGGCGGCGGCCCGATCGGCGGTATCGGGTTGCTCGATACGCTCGTCCTCGTCGGACTCTACGTCCTCTATATCGCCATCATCATCCGCGGCGACGTCGAAGAGGGCGAAGAACACGTCGGCGTGCCCGCCTATCTCCAGTCGTGGTCGAAGGGACCGCGCATCGCCAGCGTTCTCGCGCTCTTCACCTACTCGGGTGTCCTGATCTTCATCGCCGTCGAACCGTTCGCCGTCGGTCTCGAACAGCTGGGGCTCCAGTACGGCATCCCCGAGTTCTTCATGATTCAGTGGCTCGCGCCGCTCGCGAGCGAGAGCCCGGAGCTCATCGTCGTCGCCTACCTCGTGAACAAGGCGCGCTCGACCGCGGGGTTCAACGCGCTCATCTCCTCGAAACTCAACCAGTGGACCCTGCTCATCGGTACGCTCGCGGTGGTCTATTCCATCGCGGCCGGCCACCTCGGGGGGCTGCCGTTCGACGAGAAGCAGGTCGCCGAAATCTGGATCACCGCTGCCCAGAGTCTCTTCGCGATCGCGCTTCTGACCAATTTCGAGATCAGTATGCGCGAGGCGATCGGTCTGCTCGTCCTGTTCGTCTCGCAGGTCGGTATCGAGTTCGCCATCATTCAGACGGTGGCCGAACCGCAGGCGACCACGCTGAGCATCAACATCCTCTACGTCTATACGGCGATATATCTCGTTCTCGGCGCGTGGCTGTTCTACACCCGCCGCGACGCGCTGGCCGACCTCCTCGGACGGACGACCACGATCGCTCGGGAGGCCGTCGGATCGGGAAGCACCCAGCCGGAACGGGCCGACTGAAAACCGAAACGAACGGGTTTCCCCGCTCGACCACCACGTCTCGACATGATCGGTATCGTCGTCAGTCGCGCCGATCCGGCGTCGGTCCACATCGGCGATCACCTGCTCGAACTCGATGACTGGGACCGAACGACGGACGACACCCGTCCCGACGGCGAGGGCGGCGGCACCGTCCACCGTACGCCAGGGTTCGAACTCCGCACGTTCGACGATCTCCACCTCGATCTCGAGGGCGTGGCCGACGTCTTCGCCGACCCCGAGTTCGTGGTGTTCGCCTCGAAACACGCCGGCGACACCGGGCCGCTCCTGACCGCCCACCACACCGGAAACTTCGGTCCCGCCGACCACGGTGGTGCGGACGGCGAACTCGCCCATTCCTGTGCGAACGCCCAGGCCCGAGTGCTCGATGCGCTCCGCGAACACGCGCCATCGGGGTACGACGTCGGAATGGAGGGCACCCACCACGGCCCCACCGATGTCGGCGCACCCTCGATGTTCGTCGAACTGGGGAGTGGAGAAACCGAATGGGACGATCCCGACGGCGCACGGGCCGTCGCACGCGCCGTCCTCGATCTGCGAGGAGTCGGGCCGTATCGCGATCGCCAGGTGGTGGGGTTCGGCGGTGGCCACTACGTCCCCCGATTCGAGCGCGTGGTACGCGAGACCGACTGGGCAGTGGGTCACATCGGCGTGGACTGGGCGCTCGACGCGATGGGCGATCCCGCCGATGATCGGGACGTCCTCCGGCGAGCGTTCGAGCAAAGCGGTGCGACTCGTGCGCTCGTCGAGGGGGAGCGTCCCGATCTGGTGAGCGCGATCGAGGCTCTCGGCTATCGTGTCGTGACCGAGACGTGGCTCCGCGAGACCACGGGCGTCCCGCTCGATCTCGTCTCGCGGGTCGAGGAGGCGATCGGCTCGGTCGACGCTGGGCTCCGATTCGGCGACCGTGCGCGCGCGGACGACACCGACGACGCTCGTTCCCCCGACGACATCGTGGTCACGTCCCTTCCGGCAGCACTGCTGGCGGAAGCCGAGGGGATCGACCCCGAAGCGGCGCGCGCGGTGGTCGAGCGCCACGCAGTCGCGTTCGACACCGAACAGGGCGGATCACGGCTCGCCGGCGAGGTCGCGTTCTCGACGCCTGACGATCGATGCACCGTCGTCGAGAGCTTCGCCGAACTCCTCGATAGAGAGTACGAGACCGTCGAACGCCGTGACGGCGCGCTGGTGGCGCGTGAAACGGCGTTCGACCCCGCGGCGGCACGCGACGCGGGCGTGCCGGAGGGACCGGCGTTCGGCCGACTCGCCGACGGTGAGGCCGTCACGGTCGACGGCCGGACGATCGAACCCGAGGGAGTCCACGAACGGCGCGAACGGCGATTTCCGCTCGACGAGTACAATGACACACCTCGAACAGAAGGGGAAAGATAAATAGCCGCCGTGCGTCATGCGGTCATAAATGGATTCGATCATCGAGGATGCCATCGACGAGACCCCGGCGAACGACGAGCGCGACGGCCGCGAGACACCAGCGGGCGAGCGCGAGAGGGGCACGATGACCAACGAAGAGCTCGCGGGAGTCGTCGACGATCTCAAGACACAGATCACGGTGGTCGGCTGTGGCGGTGCGGGCTCGAACACCGTCACCCGGATGGACAAGGAGGGGATCCACGGCGCGAAACTGGTCGCCGCCAACACCGACGCTCAGCACCTCGTCGAACAGGTCCAGGCCGACACCAAGATCCTGATGGGCCGCGAGCGCACCGGTGGGCGTGGCGCGGGCTCAGTACCAAAAATCGGCGAGGAGGCCGCGCGTGAGACCCTGGACGACATCCGGGAGTCGATCGATGGCTCGGACATGGTGTTCGTGACGGCGGGCCTCGGCGGCGGCACCGGTACCGGTGCGGCCCCGGTGGTCGCCCAGGCCGCCCAGGAGGCGGGCGCGCTCACGATCGCGATCGCCACGATCCCGTTCACCGCGGAGGGCGAACGTCGGCGCTCGAACGCCGACGCCGGCCTCGAACGACTCCGTGCGGTCTCCGATACCGTGATCGTCGTCCCGAACGACCGGCTGCTCGAATACGCGCCGAACCTCCCGCTCCAGGACGCGTTCACCATCTGTGATCGTGTGCTGATGCGCTCGGTCAAGGGGATGACCGAACTCATCACCAAACCCGGTCTGGTGAACGTCGACTTCGCCGACGTTCGCACGGTGATGGAGAACGGCGGCGTCGCGATGATCGGACTCGGCGAGTCCGACTCGGAGAACAAGGCCCGCGACTCGATCCAGTCGGCGCTTCGCTCGCCGCTCTTGGATGTGGAGTTCAAGGGCGCGAGCTCCGCGCTGGTCAACGTGGTCGGCGGTCCCGACATGAGTATCGAGGAGGCAGAGGGTGTCGTCGAGGAGATCTACGACCGGATCGATCCCGACGCCCGGATCATTTGGGGCGCGTCGGTCGACGAGAGCTTCAGCGGCACGATGGAGACCATGATCGTGGTGACGGGCGTCGAATCGCCCCAGATCTACGGTCAGTCCGACCTCGCCGACGAGACCGGTCGAGTCGACAACGACATCGACTACGTAGAGTAGATCGCAGTTCTCAGCGACCCTGGTTCCGTCTGGTCGCCAGCACGACGGCTGCGAGTACCGCGATCAGTGCCGCGGCGGGGCCGAATCCCGGACCATTACTCGACGATGTCGACGTTTCGTTCGTGCTCGCATCGCTGGCGTTCGCCACACCGGTTGTGGTCGTCGACGGGTGAGTCGTTGTCGTCGATGCGCGTGTCGTTCCGATCGTCGTTTCCGGTGGTGTTGTCGTGGTTGCCGTGGCGGTTGCGGTCGTCGTCTGCGTGGCGGTCGGCGTTTGCGTCGCGGTCGGAGTCGGCGTTTGCGTCGACGTTGCGGTGGGTGTTGGTGTCGGTGTCGCGGTCGGAGTTGGTGTTGGTGTCGGCGTTGCAGTCGGGGTTGGCGTCGGTGTCGCAGTAGGTGTCGGCGTCGATGTTTCGGTCGGCGTCGCGCTCGCCGTCGCGCTTCCTTCCGAGCCGAAGACCGCGATCGTCGCGGGCTGGGGGACGCCATCCGCGGAGACGGTGTTCGCCTCCGGATCGGCTGCCGAACCGTCGAGCTTCGACCACGCGTTGCCGTTGTCATCGCTACTCCAGAGTGCGAGTGAGGACTCGCTCACGCCGCTCGCGTCGTCGTCTGTGTACTGGACCGAGAGCGAGAGCGACCCCGTATCACCGTAAACGGTCGTCCGAATGGTCGTCCCGACGGGTTGCTGGTCGGACGGGGCGTTATCGGGGACACCGAGCGCGCGCACGCCGACGTTCGTCCCCGAGATATCGACCGTCACCGGCCCCATGTCGAGGTTCGTCACCGTGGTGTTCGAATCGCTGCCCGGCGTGAACTTGTCCGAGTAGAAATCCCAGAGGGAGTTGTTCATCGCAGTGTTGTCCGCGAACCGATTGCCGGTGCTGGCGCGCTGGACGTGCAGACCGTATTTGTTGTCGTTTGCCGTGTTCTCCGTGATCGTGTTGTCGCTCGACTGTTTGACCTGGATCCCGAGACCGTTCGTCCGGACGGTGTTCCCCCGAACGGTGGTCTGATCGGTGTCAAGTAGCGTGATACCCTCGGTCGCGCCGGTTGCGGTGATGTCCGCTATCGTCCCGTTCTCGACGTTCCGAAAGAGCACACCACGGGTGAAGCCCGCCGTCTCCACCCCCGTGACCGTGACGCCGGAGAGCGTCGACGCTCCTGCGACGGCGACGCCGACGCCCGAATCACCACCCGTGATCCGGTGGCCGTCGCCATCGAGAGTAACGTCGCTCGCCACAATCTGGATACATTCGTCGCCGTCGGCCGAGAGATCCGTCGTGAGTGTGTACGTTCCCGATGTATCGATCGTGGCACACGAGTCGATTCCGGTGGTCGATTGTGCGCCAGCGACCCCGATCGGAGCCGTGACGGCACCGAGAACCACGACGAGAACGCCGACAGCCACTCGTAACGTTACCATCGATTTCCTCCACGGCGTCGTTGATTCATCAACTCCGATAGGTTGCTGGCGAGGCGGTATCTATCTCGTGTTCTCGGGATCGAACCACGCGGTGGTCGTTCGGTGTCACAAGATAGAAATCCTTCCGGGGGCTATCGGCTACAAATGGACATCAAGTACGACCTTTCGAGCTATACGCGAGTGTTGAAACTCGCCAGCACACCGGACTGGGAGGAGTTCTCACAGATCGCGCTCATCGCGGGTGCGGGGATCGTCCTCGTGGGCATCCTCGGGTTCCTGATCGCCCTCGTGATGGGCTTCGTGCCGGGAGGACTCTGAGATGAGCGTGTACGCCGTGAAGACCACCGCGAGCCAGGAGCGTACGGTGGCGGACATGATCATGAATCGCGAAGAAAACGACATCCACGCCGCGCTCGCGCCCGACTCGCTCACGAGCTACGTGATGGTCGAGGCCGACGACCACGCGATCCTCGAACGCGTGCTCGACGAGATCCCCCACGCCAGAAATCTCGTGCCGGGCGAGTCCTCGATCGCGGAGGTCGAACACTTCCTCTCGCCGAAACCCGACGTCGAGGGGATCGCCGAAAGCGACATCGTCGAGCTCATCGCCGGCCCGTTCAAGGGCGAGAAGGCCCAGGTCCAGCGCATCGACGAGGGCAAAGACCAGGTGACGGTCGAACTCTACGAGGCGACCGTTCCGATCCCGGTCACGGTTCGTGGCGACCAGATCCGCGTGTTGGACTCGGAAGAACGCTGAAAGCGTTCCTCAAGCAGTCAGCGCGGCGGAGTCGCGCTGAATATAGCGAGGAGCGATAGCTCCTCGAACACCCGAACGGCGGGTTTCACCCGTGAGAACGCGGAAGAACGTTGAATCGCCGTCCTGAACGTTCCACTATCGGGGTACGATCGTTCGATTCAGTCAGCAGCGTTCGTTGCGAGAAGCGTCGCACAGCCCACGAGCGTCGATATCTGCGTTGACTCTACCGTTCCGTCCCGTCGGACGGCGACCTTGACGCCGAGGCTGTTGCAGGTGTCGACCACGAAATCGATCGTCGTTGATTCGTCGCCACCGACACCGACACCGAGCGTGTATTCTTCGGGCTTTGCGACCCCGATCTCGGCGTAAGCGTCGGGTTCGAGCCGGAACGTCTCTTCGAAGACGGCGTTGCCATCGCGTTCCGAAACGGTGGTCCGAACCGCTCGGGACGTCCCGGCGTCGTTCCAGACGGTGATCGTTCCGGAGCCGTCGCCGGAGGAGTCGTCGCCGATGGTCGCTGTCTCCTGTGCCCGGTTCCGCGTCGAGTTGATCTGGATGAACGTCTCACTCACCTCACCCGGTTCCGTGCCCCGAGTGGTGATATCCGAAGTCGTTGCTGGCGATCGATTCGCTGTGGTTGTCGGTTCCGGCGAACCCGACGACTCCCGGGACCGCATCGTGGTGGGGTCGGCCGACCCACCATCCCCGCGAACACATCCGGCGAGGATCGCACTCAGGCCGATCGAGAGGACCGTTCGTCGCCCGATTTTCGACGACTCGCCAACCATAGTTCAGTCTGTCGAACCCTCGAAATAAGTCTTCTGGCGTTCGTGCGTCGAAAGCGGCTGGGCCGCCGTGTCGATGAATACGGACCGTCGTCTTCCCTGTCCGCACCGCCGACGGGTTTTTACTCTTCGCTGCATGATGCGTAAATCGCATGATTTTCCGGTTCGTCTGAACGGGTCCGTCCCGCGCTGTCGTTCGTTCCGATCGTCACAGCGCCGTCGACGCCGGGCCGAGCCCGCTTTCTACGCCGACTAGCGGTCAGCGACCGCAACGGGCGTGGCACGTCTCGCAGCCAATCACAGACCCTTCCACGACACATGACGAACGACACAACTACCGACGAACCGGACGAATCGACCGACGACCGACGGAACGAACTGGCCGCCGTCGCGGACCGACTCGCCGACCGAGCGACGACGATCGAAACCACCGATCCCACGGCCGATCTCACGGATCTAGAACCGATCGGTGACGCGCTCGCCGGCGCACGTATCGTTGGGCTCGGCGAAGCCACCCACGGAACGCGGGAGTTCTTTCGACTGAAACACCGGCTCGTCCGCGGCCTCGTCGAGCGGCAGGGTCTCCGGCTGTTCGCCATCGAGGCGAACCTGCCCGAGACGCTCGCGATGAACGACTACGTACTCCACGGCGAGGGTACACCGGAGGAAGCACTCGACGGGATGTACTTCTGGACGTGGAACACCGAATCGGTCGTCGCGCTCGCCAAGTGGCTCCGCGGGTTCAACGAGGGACGACCGCTCGACGATCGGGTGCGCTTCCACGGTATCGACGCACAGTACACCTCGGGCGCGGTCGGACGACTTGACGCGTTCCTCGCCACGGCCGACCCCGATCTGTGCGCCGCGGTAGACGCGGATCTCGCCGCGGCAGATGACAAGGGTGAGACCACCGAGGAGCACATGAGCGCCCACGGTCCAGACGCCACGGACCGACTGATAGAACGGCTCACGACTGCCTTCGATGAGCGGGCCCCGGCGTACGCCGCCGCGACGAGCGAGCGGACGACCGCCCTCGCCCGCCGGTGTCTCGATACCATCGAGCAAGCGCGGGCCCGACGGGTCGCCTACGAGAGCGAGAGTCAGGAGGCCGCAATGCGGGTCCGCGAAGCGGCGATGGCGGATAACGTCGACTGGCTCCTCGACCGCGAATCCTCCGACCGGCTGGCGCTGTGGGCCCACGACAGTCATCTCTGCCGGACGGAAAACCACGCCAAGCGGTTCGGTGCGGTGGCGTCGCTCGGGAACCGTCTCGCCGATCGGTACGGCGAGGACTACTACCCGCTCGGGTTCGACTTCCTCGGCGGCGAGTTTCGCGCTATCGGTGTTCGACTGACCGAGGACAGCGAGCGTGCCACGTGGTCACTTGACGAGCCGCCGGCCGATTCGGTGACACGTGCGTTCGCTGCGATCGGCGCGGAGCTGGCGTTTCTCGATTTCGGCACGCTCGACGCCCAGGAACGGGCGTGGTTCGACGAGCCGCATGCCAAGCGTGAACTCGGGGCCGTCTACTACGGTTCTGACGGGCCGGCCGACGACGCGGCGGACGGTCAGGCGACACACAACGAGTGGCGATCGCTCACCGAGGCGTTCGACGGACTCGTGTTTGTCCGCGAGACGACGGCGACACGGCCGCCGGAGTAAGGCCAATCGTCGCGTCACGACCTCGGTGTGGCCCGACCAGCAAGTGGAGAGCTATCGGTCGGACGCCATCGTCATCGCGTCGTCGCGGGACGGCCCACCTGATGCAATCGAACGGGCACGATTCGATGGAGTCACGACCACAGGTCGAACGAGTTAACCGCCGTCTGCGAGAACCGGAACTGTAGGTCAGCCGTGAGCGAGTCCCGCATCGACGTCCACGTCAAAGTCCTCGATCAGCGAGTGGTCCGCCGGGCCAAACGCTACGGTCTCGACGTCGTGGTGTACGCGCCGCATTTCACCCGCCTGCCCGAGATTCGGGCCAGAGCCCGCGCGTTTTCCGACGACGATCTGCTGGTGGTGCCGGGTCGGGAACTGTTCACCGGGTCGTGGCGGGATCGCCAGCACGTGCTCGCGATCGGCCTTGCCGATCCAGTACCCGACTTCCTCACGCTCGATGGAACGATGGCCGAACTCCGCCGCCAGAACGCGGCGGTGTTGGTCCCCCATCCCGAGTTCCTGAACGTGGGCCTCGACGCGGCCGCCATCGATCGCCACCGCGCGACCATCGATGCCGTCGAGATCGACAACGCAAAATACTGGCCGCATCACGCCCGGCGGGCGCGCGAGATCGCCGATCGGTTCGCACTCCCCGCCTTCGGCTCGTCGTACGCCCACCGTCGCGGGACCGTCGGCGAGATCTGGACCGCGTTCGACGAGTCGATCGAGACCGAGGCCGACCTCGTGGCGGCGTTTACCGAAGACGCGCCACGCCGAGTTCAGCAACGTCGTGGCGCGATCCATTGCATCCGGCGGGCAGCGGAGTTCGCCCATCTCGGCTACGAGAACTCGTGGGGGAAGTTCGATCGGCTCGTCCTCCCCGGCCGAACGGCGACCCATCCGCAGCGCGAGCACTACGAAGGTCGGTTCGACGAGCTGTCCGTTTACTGATCGTCGGGATCCGAGAGCGGAGTGGGCGGCAAAACAATACGATCTAGCGGCGGCGAAGCGCGAGGACGGCGGCTCCGAGGACGGCGGCGATGGCGGCGCTCGTCCCGAATCCGGGGCCGAACGCGCCACTGTTGTCCCCGGATTCGTTGGTGGTCCCGTTCGTTGCGGTCGTCCCACCCGATTCGTCATTCCCACCCGTCGTCGTGGTCGGTGTGGCGATCGTCGTCTCCGTTGCTGTTGGCGTCGGCGTCGCGGTCGCCGTCGGCGTTGGTGTTGGGGTCGGGGTCTCAGTCTTGCCCAGCGGCGCGAGGACCGACGCGTTCTCCGGGGATGGGACGGTCGCCACGACGCGGTTGCTGGTGAGGTTGACGTAGTTCACGCCGGGAACCTGCTGCCAGGTGCCGTCGTAGTTCCATAGTCGGATCGATCGCTCGGTGATGTTCGCACTGGTAACGGTCTCGTCGGTGTAGGGGACGGTGAGTTCGAGCGAGGCGTTCGGCGCGGTGGCGACCGCACCGAGGAACTGGCCGACGTTCGTTCGGTTTTCGGTGCCGAGCGGCGGGTTGGAGACGCCCGTGAACGCGACGTCGCTCGCGGTGAACGAAACCGTCGCCGAGCGGGTCGTGAGGTTCGTCGCTTGGGTGTTCGTGGCGTTGCCTGCGGTGTAGAGGCTCCATCGGCTGTTGTTGACCGCGGTGACGCTTTCGAGCCGTGTGTCGTCCGATCCCACGAGTTGGACCCCGTTGCGGGCGTTCGCGCTCGCGTTGACGTCCTGAATGACTCCGCCGTTCACGTCGCGGTAGGCGACCCCGGACGTCCAGTCGGTCGTCGTCACGTTTCGGACGGTGACGTTCGCGGTCGTCGTGAGCGAGTTGTTGACTCGGACACCGACGCTTGCCGTCCCGTTCGTTCCGTTAGTGGCGTTCGAGGCCGCGTTCGGCCCGGCATCGATCGTGTGACCGCCGCCGTCGAAGACGACGTCGCTCGACAGGATCTGGATGCAGGTGTCGGCGGAGCTGTTCGTGACGTTTTCGGTGAGAACGTAGCTGCCGTCGTCGGCGATCGTCCGACAGGAATCGATCGGGATCGGGCCGCCCCCGGACTGGGCGCTCGCGGTGCCGACGGGTGCGACGCCGACGACACCCGCGACCGACGCCACGAGGACGAGGCAGGCGACGACCACAGCGTGTTTCGATGAACCCATCACTCGTGGGGACGACTGGCGCGTAGCCCATACCAGTTCTGTTCTGTGCTGGACGATCGCGGGTCGGTGCGCCGTCGAGACACTGGCGAGCAGGCGTCAGAACACGCCCGCCGCGCGCAGGCCGTCGGTGAAAAGCTGTTGGGGAGCGTCGGCCGCGAGCACCGCGGCGACGGCGATCTCGACGCCGGTGATGAGGAGGACCACCACGGTTGCGTACCGGCTGCTGACTCGGACGCCGACCGGGAGATCGAACTCGGTGCTGTCGAGCGGGTACAGCAGCGCGAGTCCCCGCTTCGTCCCGAGCAGATCGAGCACGTAGTGGGTCGCCACGCCGATCCACACCAGTTCGAGGTTGTCGAAGTAGAGCGGGTACGCGACGAACAGCCCGAGCGTCGCGAGGTTGTGGAACGTCTTCCGATGGCTCCCGAACGCGGTGTCGATATCGGGGACCAGCGCCCCGAGCACCACCGGGACCGCGAACCCAACGACTGCGCGCGCGGTGGCGGCGTCGCCCGCAGGATGGGCGAGGTATGCGAGTCCGACGCTCAACACGAGCGCGTTCAGGACGTGGCCCTTCTTGTTCATCGTCCGGATGCCTCCTGACTCATCGTGACCGACAACTCATCCCGTTCATCGAATACCCCGACGCCCGGCAGCGGTTAAGCCGTGTCGTTCGAGTTCGGGTTCCGGCGCTCGTCGAGCTGTTCGAGCACCGCCGCGAGCGCGCGCTCGGCGATTTTTCGCTTGACCTCGCGGCGCGACCCCTCGAAAACATGGTGTTCGGTCGCCGCAGCCGAGTCGCCAGTTCCCCATCCGCCGGCGTAGGCGACGCCGACATGAACTGTGCCGACGGGTTTCTCGTCGGTGCCGCCGTCGGGCCCCGCGATGCCGGTCGTGGCGACGCCCCACGTCGTGTCGGCGGTGTCGCGCGCGCCGCGTGCCATCGCGCGGGCGACCGGCGCGCTGACCGCGCCGTGGGCATCCAAATCTTCGCGCGGAACGGCGAGCAGCGCGCGCTTGGCCCGCGAGGAGTAGGTCACGAGCGAGCGATCGAAGTAGTCGCTCGATCCCGGGACGTCGGTGAGCAGCGAGCCGACCAGTCCCCCAGTACACGACTCTGCGACCGCGATCGTCGCGTCGGTCTCCCGGAGTGCGTCGCCGAGGCGCTCTTCGATCGGTGGTTCGTTCGGGTCCTGGGCCATGTGCGATCAGTCGTTCCTCTCGGACAAGAAGTCGGGGGGTTGGGTGCCTTGGAGGAACGGTGGCGCGCGGCTGCGCCGAGCGGGACGGCTTGCCGTCCCGCTGGCCGTGCGAACGGGCCATGCGCGGCGCTACGCGCCGCGAATTCGAGGCGGCTTCGCCGCCTCGCGCCGCCCGTGAGCAGACGCCGCTTGTCGGCGCGCAACTCTCGTGCGAGGGATGACTGAGTGAGTGAACGAGCGAAGGAATCGGTTGGGGAGGCGTGTGGCCTGCGGTTCTCATTTGTGACGGGATTCGTCTGGCATGCGAGGCGACAGTAGCGTTGGAGACTGCGAGTGGTCCCTGAACACCTTGAGTGACAGAGCATCGAGGCGAAAGACCGAGTACGGGCCGGGCCAGTACACGAGTATGAACTACGAGACGCCGCAGTTCTTCCGGGTGATGCAGTACGCGGCGGCCGCCGACCGCGACGTGATCGACATGGTGAGCGGCAACCCCGACTGGGAGGCCCCCGCCGGGATCGCCGAGGGACTCCACGAGTACGCCGATCTCGGTGGGGCGGACTACCAGTACCCGCCGAGCGAGGGACTGGCCGAACTCCGAAAGGAAATCGCCGCCAGGCGAAACGTCGAACCCGAGTCGGTGATCGTCACGAACGGTGCGGGCGAGGCGAACCACCTCGCGCTGGCGGCGGCGCTCGATCGCGATGCGGGCTCGGAAGTACTCCTCACCGATCCGGTCTACCCTTACTATCCCGGCAAGACGAGGCTCCTCGGCGGCGTTCCGCGATCCGTGCCGGTCGACAACGATGGCCGGCTCGATCCAGCGGCCGTCCGCGAGCGCGCCAACTCGGACACCGCCGCGATCGTCGTCAACACGCCAAACAACCCGACGGGGGCGGTCTACCCCGAAGAAACGATGACCGAACTCGTCGCGATCGCCGAGGACTGTGGCGCGGTGCTCGTGAGCGACGAGGTGTACGACCACTTCGATTTCTCGGGCGACTTTTCGAGCGCGCTCGGCGTTGATTCGGCGCATCGCGTCGTGACCAACTCCTTCTCGAAATCGATGGCGATCACGGGGTTTCGGGTCGGATACGGAATCTTCCCGCCGGCGCTCCGGGACGCGGCGCGCACACGACACATGCTTGCGAACGTCACCGGCAGCCGTCCGGCGCAGTACGCCGTCCTCGAAGCACTGCGCTCGACCGATCGCGAGTACTACGCCGCGAACCGCGATCGGCTCGAAAAGCGCGTCGCGACGTTCACCGACGCGCTCGACGATTCGGGAGCGGAGTACACTACTCCAGACGGTGCGTTCTACGTGATGGCGCGCTTTGCGGGGTTCCCGGGCACGATGGCGAACGCCGAGCGGCTGATCGACGAAGCCGGCGTCGCCGGGATGCCCGGTGAGACGTTCGGTGAAACTCGTGAGGATTGGTTCCGGTTCGCACTCGTCACGCCCGATGTTACGAACGCGGCTCGACGGCTGGCCGAATTCTTCGAGTGACTGTGCCGATCGAATTTCGAGGTGCTGTGGCGCGCGGCTGCGCGCCCGCGAGCAGCGGGCGCGCAACTCCCGTGTGAGGTCTGTGCGAGCGGTGCGAGGTGCGACCATAGGGAGCACCTCGATGCGAATAGCGCGAGACCTTCGGTCTCGCGAACCGTTCGAGCGGGCCTTCGGCCCGCGAGAAGACGGCGAACGAAGTGAGCCGTGAGCGGAGCGAGTGCAGGCTCGTCAGAGCGAAGCTCTGACGGTGGATGAGTGAGTGACGTGAGCGAAGCGAGCGGAACGAACGAACCCGAGAAGATGACGGTCGCTGTCTACACCACGCGACGGACGAGACTGTAGAGCTGGTTTCGGACGCCGGCGGGGAGGAAGCGGGCGTACTCGGCGAGGCTCGCGAGCGGTCCGACGGGATAGCGCGCGGGCGGGTTCGGTGAGACTGCCGCATCGACGACGGCCTCGGCGACCTCGGCGGGCGAGACGGTTCCCACACCGCCCTCGACGACGGTGCGCGAATCGTCGAGGAGATCGTAGAACGTCTCGTACGCGCCCGAGCGTTCGAGGCCGGCGAGTTCGTCTGCGGCGCGGTCCTCGAAGTCGGTGTTCACCGGTCCCGGCGCGACGACCGCGACGTCGATCCCATAATCCGCGATCTCCGTGCGGAGCGCGTCAGTCATGGCTTCGAGCGCGAACTTCGAGCCCGCGTAGACGCCCTTGGCGGGCGTAGCGAACCGGCCGGCGGTGCTAGAGACGTTCACGATGGTTCCTGTCCCCCGATCGCGCATATGTGGGAGGACGGCGCGCGTCAGTCGGTGCGGGCCGTAGACGTTGGCGTCGAACTGGTCGCGGACGAGGCCGATCGGCACGTCCTCGATCGGGCCGAACTGGCCGTAGCCAGCGTTGTTCACGAGGCAGTCGATTCGACCGGTGTCGTCGACGATGCGATCGATCACGGCCGTCACCGCCTCGTCGTCGGTGATGTCGAGCGCTGCGGTCTCACAGCCGGTGTCGTCGAGCGCCGACAGATCGTCCTCGTCGCGGGCGGTCGCGTACACCGTCCACTCCTCGTCGCGGAAGGCCTCGGCGGTCGCGCGACCGATGCCCGACGAACAGCCGGTGATCAGCACGGTCTTCGTGGTCATATCATCGCACTCTCGGGCCGGGTAGTTAACTTCCGCCGTTCGTCGTCGCGATCGTGCGTCACAGCCACGGTGTCGGAACCCTCAGCCACTGTGATCGCGCTTCACCTCGTCGGCATAGCTGTCGGCGAGTCGCGTCGGTTCGGGAAGCTTGTACCCATCACAGAGCCGTTCGACGAGATCGGCGGCCGTGTCGCCGCCGACACGGTGGCCCGCACTCACATACACCGGGTTGATGTGTCGATTTCCGGAGTCGTACTGGCGAGTCTGGAGCGCGTAGCCGATGACGGTATCGACGTCGTCCGCTGTCTCGACACTGTCGTCGGCCGCGATGGCGACGCGCGTTCCCTCGGGAAGGTCGTCGAGCGATCCCTGGGGCGCGCCACAGAGCAGTCCCTTGGCGACGCCGACAGCCGGCAGATCGAGCGTGACGCCCATGTGAGTCGCGAGACCGGCCTCGCGGTAGTGAATCCGACCGCTGCCGTCGAACACCGCGAGATCCGGCTCGACGTCGAGGTTCTCGAACGCCGCGAGGATCGCACCGGCTTCTCGGAAGGAAAGCAAACCGGGAACGTAGGGGAATTCGAGATCGACGACGGCGTGGGCGCGTTCGATCACCTCACCGCCGCGGAGGGCGACGATCGCTCCGACCGCCCGATCGTCGAGGAAGGCCTGATCGACACCGACGACGGTCGGTGGGTCGTCGTGCGACGGGCCTGCGGCCGTTCGATCGTCGGCGATCGAATCGAGGGTATGCGTGGCGGCGGTCGTCGATACCGCTGCCGAATCGAATCCGAAATCGTCGGCGAAGGCCGCGGCCGCGGCGATCTCCCGCTGGAGGGCTTCCATCGCCTCGCGTGAGGCCGACGGATCGGGAACGAACGCGGGGCGGACGGGTTTCATTTCAGAACGGGCCGCGCCCGCGGCCACCCATCCCGCCACCGCCGCGACCGCCGCCGAACTGGAGGCGGTTCCGTGCGTTCACCCGGCCCTTGACGTGCTGGCCGTAGGCGAGTCCGATGACGAGGCCGGCGAGGTGGGCGATATTGGCGACGCCGGGGAGGATCGGGACGCCGAGGGCTCCCGAAACCGAGACCGCGGCGTACCCCACGGTGAGCAGCCAGATCGGGACGGGGATGAAGAAGTAGAGATAGACCCGGAGATCGGGGTTCAGGACCGTGAGCACACCGAGGATGGCGAGGGCCGCGCCGCTCGCACCGAGCGCACCCGTGGGATCGTTCTGTACGATCCCGACCCCCATCTGAGCGAGGCCAGCGAGCACGCCGCTCCCGAGAAAGAGGAGGGCGAAATCCCGCGACCCGACGTACTCCTCGACCAGTTGGCCGAAGAAGTAGATCACGATGGCGTTGACGAGGAGGTGCCAGAGGCCGCCGTGGGCGAAGATCGACGTGAACCACGTCCAGACATATAGGGGGTGCTCCGGCGAAATCACGAACAATGCACTCCAGAGGTCTGGCCCGACATCGAACACCGGTGCAACGATGTACTGCAGGCCGAACGTGATGAACATCAGCCCGAGGAACACGAAGGTCATGTTCCCACGGAAGAACCCGAGCGGCCCGCCGACACCGGTATCGAGGACCCCGGAGAGCCGCCCCGACGACGACCGGCCGCCGCGGTTGTCGGCGCTATCGTCGAAGCCGCTGTCGAAGATACCCGAGGGATCGTCCCAGTCGTCGAGCCCAGGGCAGCCGTGGTTCTCGGGGAGGCGGTGCTCGCCGCAGTAGGTGCCGCCGCAGTGCTGGCAGTGATACGGCATGTTCTCGCTCCGACCACACTGGTCGCACGTCGCCATTTACCGTGGGTTAGTGACGCCGGCTAAAATCGGTTGGGTTCCGGAGGACGAGCGGGACTGCCGAACGGTCGTGTAGCGCCCGGACGACCGAAACGACGGAGCGCGCCCGACGAAGTGAAACCTCGGTGGCTCCGAAAGCCTCCATGCAACCATACGAGCGAAAACAGCTCCTCGCGCGGGTCGAGCGCGAGGGCGCGACCGTGGGAGCGTCGATTCCCGAGACGATCGACGTTCAGGGCGATCGGCTCGCGCTCCGGGAGTTCGTTTTCGAAACGCGATCACGCGAGTCGGTGCCGGCAAGCGATCGCGACCGGGTCGAGCAGGCGAAAAAGAACCTCCGACGCGAACGCCTCCAGCGCAAGCAGCTCCTCGAAGACGCCGACATCCCGCACGAAGAGGGCGAGCGGCTGGTCGAGAGCATCGTCGGCATCGACCGCGCGCTGAACGCGCTCGGTGATCTCGGAACCTCTGACATCGAGCGCGAGGCCGACGCGAACGAGGCCGCCGATCGGAAACGTTGGATGTCGTTCCTGAAACAAGCGCTCGGGAACGAGGACTCAAACGCTCGGCGGTGAGTCTCGGAGTCACGACCGCTGACTCTCCCCACCGGCGTGATCGAACGTTTCGGGGTGTCGTCAGCGATCGAGCGCCACCGCGGCCGCCTCGATCGGGTGGCGTGGCCGCGATTCGTCGGCCTGGTCGCCGAGCTGGGTGCGACAGGAGGTGCCGGGTGCGACCACTCGATCGCCGTCGCTCGCATCGACCTGATCGAAGAGGATGTTCCCGATCGCCTGTGAGAGATCGTAGTGTTCGGCCTCGTAGCCAAACGAGCCGGCCATCCCACAGCAGCCCGAATCGAGCGGATCGACGTCGTAGCCCGCCCGCCGCAGGACGCCGACCGCGTGGTGGTCCTTCGCGAGCGCCTTCTGGTTGCAGTGGCCGTGGTACGTGAGCGACGTGTCGGGCGCGGTGAAATCGATCCGATCGTCGAGTCGGAATCGGTCGAGGTGTTCGAGCACGCCGTAGGCACTCTCGGAAACCCGCGTCGTCGCCTCGCTGTCGGGGAGCAGATCGAGATACTCGTCCTGAAACATCACTGCGTCGGAGGGTTCGACGAACGCGACCACCCAGCCGTCCCGGACGAGCGGATCGAGCGCTTCGACGTTCGTCCGCGCGCGCTCGCCGGCGACGTCGAGCAACCCCTTCGAGTAGGCGGGCCGACCGCTCGGTGCGACGTCGTCGGGGATTTCGACGTGAACGCCGGCAGCCTCCAGCACCAGCACCGCCGCCTTCCCTGGCCGGGGATGGCTGTAGTTGGTGTATGTGTCGGGGAAGAGGAGGACCTTCGCCTCGGCCTCTGCGAGCGGGATCGCCGCACCGCCGCGCGCGTCGAACCAGTCTTCGAGGGATTCGCGCGTGAACTGGGGAAGTTCGCGCTCGCGGGCGATTCCCATCGTTTTCTCCATCGCAGCCCGTGCCCCCGGCAGTTTCGGGAGCCAGTTCGAGAGCGGCGCGAACCGACTCCCGAGCGCCGCGAGTCGGTCGACGTTCGCGAACAGGCGCTCGCGGCGGTCGATCCCTTCGCGCTCGTGGTACTGGTGTTTGACCTCGGTTTTGAGCTTGGCCATGTCGACGCCGGTCGGACAGTCGCTCGCACACCCCTTGCAGCCGACACAGAGATCGAGCACCTCCTCTTGGAATCGCTCGGAGTAGAGCTCTTCCTGGGGAAGCTCTCCCGAAATCGCCGCTCGGAGGAGGTTCGCCCGGCCCCTGGTGGTCTGGATCTCCTCGCGCGAAGCGCGATAGGTCGGACACATCGTCTCGCTGTCGGTCTGGCGGCAGGTCCCACAGCCGTTGCAGAGCTCGACGAGGTGTGAGAACCCCCCGCCGTCCCCACTCCCGTCGCTCCCGACCTCGTCGCTTGCGCTCTCGTCGAACGCCATCGTCGTCTGCGGTTCGAGCGACGAATACTCCGCACCGTATCGGAGGTTCTCGCGCATGTCCACGCCGACGCCGCGTCCGTCCGCCGGCGCGCTCTCGTCGTCTTCGTCCCAGTAGACGACCGTTCCGGGGTTCATCAGTCGATCCGGATCGGCGGCAAGTTTCAACTCCTGGAACGCACTCCAGAGGTCTTGGCCGTACATCTTCGGATTGAATTCGGTGCGCGCGAGGCCGTCGCCGTGTTCGCCCGAGAAGGCTCCGTCGTGCTCCATGACGAGCGAGGTGACGTCCTCGGAGATCGAGTGCATCGCCTCGATACCCTCGCCCTCTTTGAGATTCAGGATCGGCCGGATGTGGAGCGTCCCCGACCCGGCGTGGGCGAAGTACGCCGCCGAGGTGTCGTGGTCGTCGAGGATTGCCTCGAACTCGACGACGTACTCCGCGAGTTCCGCCGGCGGAACGGTGGCGTCCTCGATGAACGGGTAGGGTTTGGGATCGCCTTCCAGACTCATCAGCAGCGGGATCGCGGCCTTCCGGAGTTTCCAGAGCTTCGATTGATCCGCGGCCGAGTACGCTTCCAGCACGTCGAACGCCGCACCCTGTTCCACGAAGTGGGCGTTCGTTCCCTCGATGGCGGCCTCGAAGTCGTCGCACAGTTCGGCGTCGAACTCCAGCATCAGCGCCGCTGCCGTGCCCTCGGGAATCGGATCGACGTACTGAGAAAACTCGGTGGAGTCGCCCGCGAGCCGGAACACCTCGTCGTCCATCAGCTCGACCGCGCTCACGTCGAAGTCGAGCGCTTCGGGGACGGCGGCCATCGCGTCCACGAGGTCTGAAAAACAGTAGAGTGCAAGCGCGGTCGAGTCGGGTTTCGTGACGAGGCCGAGCGTCGCCTCGACCACGACGCCGAGGGTCCCCTCCGCGCCGACGAACAGCTTCGAGAGATTGATTACCTCCTCCCCGTCGTCGTTTTCGTACACGACCTTGTGGAGGTTGTAGCCCGACACCGACCGCTTCAGGCTCGGATAGCGCTCCGCGATCTCCTCGGCGTTTTCCTCGACGAGATCGCGAACTGTGCGATAGAGTGCTGCTTCGCGGTCGTCCTTGCCGACGAGCGCCTCCCACTCCGGACTGTCGAGCACGACCTCGCGGGTGTGGATCAGTGAGCCGTCGGCGAGCACCACCCGGAGTTCCTCGGTGTAGGCGTCAGTGATGCCGTACCGGACCGAGTGCGCGCCTGTACTGTTGTTCCCGATCCCGCCGCCGATCGTCGCACGGTTCGAGGAAGCGGGATCGGGCGCGAACTTGAGTCCCCACTCGTCGAGGTGGGCGTCGAGGTGATCCTGGACGACGCCCGGCTGGACGGTCGCGGTCCGCTCCTCGGGATCGACATCGAGGATCGAGTCCATGTGACGGCTGCAGTCGAGCACGACGCAACCGGGGCCAACGGTCTGGCCCGCGAGCGACGATCCAGCGCCGCGCGGGAGCACGGGTGTATCGTGCTCGGCGGCGATCCGCACTGCCGCCCGCACGTCCTCAACGTCGCGCGGGCGGACCACGCCCGCGGGTCGCGCCTGATAGATGCTGCCGTCGGTGGCGTAGAGCACTTGGGAGTATTCGTCGAACCCCACTTCGCCGCGCACCGCCTCGCGCAGATCGGCGGCGAGCGCACGGTGCTCGGCGACGTCGGTGTGGTCGTGGCCCAGCGTGTCGACCGATGTCGAAAAGTCGGCTGTATCGGAAGCCTCCTCGGCAGCCATGCGTATTTTTGACGGTAGATAATGTTAAACACTGGGGTAGCCTCAAGAATGACATCGGTTCGCGGGCTTCGTCGAACGCCTCGGGGACAAGCGAGTTAGCCAGCACGTTCGATCGCCTGCCTGCACGCTACCAGGGACGAAGCGAACTGCTGGATCGAACCGAACGTGGAGCCGATCGCCGATCGCGGTTCCAGCCCGCCGAGGGTTTATTCGATTCGACGTGTTTCTCCAGTCATGACAGATGCGGACATCGACACGATCGAACTCGAATCATACCTCGCAGAAGAGCTGGACACGGGCGTGATCGAAACCGCGGTGCTCCACGACGGACTCAACCTGTCCATCGCGATTTCGACCGAGGAAGCCGAGCGGGCGTACGTTCTGCGTCGACCGAACAAGCTGCGGCACACCAGCCTGTTCAACGATCTGCAAACCGAATACGGACTGCTGCAACGGCTCAACGACACCGGGATACCCACTCCATCCCCGATTCTGTTCTGCGACGACGAATCGCTCATCGGTGATCCGTTTTTCGTGACGACGTATCTCGACGGCGCGGCGATCCGACTGGGCGCTGATCTGCCCGAGCGGTTTCGCAACGACGGAGCGCGCCGTCGAGTGGCCACTCGCCTGGTCGACACGCTCGCCGACATCCACTCGCTGGACGCCGAACGGTTCGAGGGCATCTGCGAACGCCGAACGCCACAGGAACAGGTCGCTCGCACCACCGAGCGACTCGACGAAGCGACGAGCGTGACGGGGCACGACCTCCCGACGCTTCGATCCGTCGGAGACTGGCTCCAGCGAAACGCTCCATCGGCATCGGCGACGACGCTCGTTCACGGGGATTTCAGGCCGAGCAACGTGCTTTTCGCCGAGACGGACCAACCGGAGGTTTCGGGTGTTCTCGACTGGGAAACCGCCTTCCTCGGCGATCCGCTGACCGAACTCGGCTACCTGCTGCTCCGATGGCGCGACGACGGCGACCCGACGCTATCGATCGACGAGCTCGAAGCGAAGTACCCGAACGAAGACACGATAGCGGAGGTGAAAGCCGCGAACGAAAACGGGTTGAGTCCGTTTACCGCGCGGCCTGGCAGCCCCAGCCGACGGAAGTTGGTCGCTCGCTACGAGGAGCGAACGGCCCGCCCGTTCGCGAACGAGCGGTTCTACCGAGCACACGCCGCATTCGGGCTCGCAACGGTGTGGGAGGACCTCCACCGGCATCGCACGGAAGCCGGGACGGCCTCGAACGCGAAGCCGGTGTGGGTCGAGTACCTGGCGATGGTCGCCCACAGCATCGCCAGCGGGAAGTTCCAGCTGTAGGGGTTCAGAGCAGCGAACCGATCATATCGGTTTCGAGCACCGCGATCACGCCGGTGAGGACGGGGACGCTCGCGAGCGTCGTGGTCAGGACGGCGGCGCTGACGTACTCGGGGGCGGTGATGCCGCCCACGGAGCGGTCGCTTCCCATCTCGATCACGAGAATGAGCGGGGTGATCGCCGCGGGCGCGGCGCATTCGAGCACGAACACCCGTGCGACCGTCGTGTTCTCGAAACCGAGCAGGGCCGCGATCGCGAACCCGACGACCGGTGCGACCACGAGTTTGAGCGCGTTCGCGGTGCCGACGCGTGCGACCGCCGTGCCGTAGTTCGTGTTCGCGAGCTGGATACCGACGAGCAACAACATCAGCGGGATCGCCGCGTCGCCGACGAGTTTTAGCGTACTCATCGTGGTGCCGTCGGCGGGCGGGACGACCCCGAGCCAGCGCACAAGCGCCGCGAGCACGACCGCGTAGACGAGGGGAAGTTCGAACACCCGCTTGACCGAGCCGAACCCGCCGTCGCCGCCGGAACGGGAGGCGAGATAGACGCCCACGGTGTAGACCACGACGCTCTGGCCGACGAGATAGACCACGGCGGTCGCGCGGCCGACCACCCCGAACGCGAACGCCGAAAGTGGGATGCCGAAGTTGCCCGAGTTCGAAAAGGAGCTCACGAGCACGAGCGCGCTCCGGATGGGTTCGTCCTCGCCGAGCGCGCGCCCGACGATCTCCGCGGCCATCGCCATGACGAGGATGAATCCGACGACGCCCACGACGAGTTTCACGAGCGTCTCCCCACCGATGTCGGTGGTCGCGATGCTGTGAAAGACGAGCGCCGGGGCCAGCACGTAGATCGTCACGGTGTTGAGCGGGTCGACTGCGATCGAGCGCACGCGACCGAGAACGAAACCGACTGCCGCGATCGTGACGATCGGGAGAATGGCGCTCGCGAAGATCGAGAGGAGGGACATACCGCACCCACCGTCCGTCGGGTTACAAACGTTGCGAGGCGTGCCCACTTCGCGGAACGCCACGAGAGCAGTTACTCTCCGCTTCAGGTCGAAAACTCGATGGACGAATCCGTGATGTCGACGGTCAGTTCACCCGTATCTCGGCTCCAATCGTACGCGGCGCTCGGATTCTCTCCGGCTTGCACCATGATTTGATACGCGCGCGAGGAATCGTCAACCCCGATGCATCTGTAGGATTTGACTCCTCCTGTCTGCAGTTCGGTGGTTGCAGAGAACACTGGCGACGCCGTGAGATCACGCGGTTCGTGTGGTGCTTCCTCGGAGGGTCGAACGGTCGCGGTTTTCGGCAGCAGAGTGACCGTTGTCGCTACCGTTCGCTGTGCATTTGTGGTGTTCTCGATAGAAAGGACAACGGGACTTGCTTCGACAATCGCTGTCCCTGGAGTGCTGGCTGTCTTTCTGCATCCGGAACTCGTCCGCGTGATACGTGTGGCGGTTGGCTTTGCTGTCTCTGTCGAGGCCGGTGGCGAGACCGTTTCTGTAGTCTCTGCCGTGGAACGGGTAGTGGTGGATTTGCCAGAACCGTCCTCCGGAGCTGTCGTCGTGTCGTTTCCCGAACCAGACTGTGAGTCACCAGTACAACCCGCAAACAGGGACAGCGTCCCTGCAATCCCGGTAAGTAGCGAACGACGCCTCATACGTCTCGATTTGCCAAAATCAGCATACGCTTTGTGGGAGCGAGTTCTCATCGCGTGAGAAGAGCGCTCCTTCGAGTGGCTCGTACATTGATCTGGATCGCTCTCTTTCTCTCTCGCTCCCGTCCGAAAGCGGACTGCTGCTAGCCGTCACTCGCTCGCCGTTCGGTCGACGATCAGGACTGCTCGCTCTCGCTGAACAGCTCCACGAGCGCGGCCGCGTGTTCGTCGCTCGGAACCTGGTCGCCGTCCTCCCACGCCGCGACCACGGTCGTCGTGGTTTCGAGAGTGGGCGCGACTTCCATCTGATGGAGACCACGGGACTGACGGCGAGCACGGAGTTCCTGACCGAGTGGCGGGTTATTCTGCGTTGTCATGCGAGACGATCTGCTTACCGATGCTCATCAGCCCCTGACGTTCTTCGGCGGTAAACTCGTACTGTTCCGGCTTACCGACCCCAATCGTTCCTTCGAGCGTGCCATCCTCTCCGATGATCGGGGCAGCAAGCGATCCTTCCATTCCCGTCGCGCGTGCGCCGTCTTCGGCGACGCCGGAGTCGTCCGTCTGTAGATTACAGACGTCGACTGGCTCCATTCGCTCGGCCGCCAATCCAGCCATTCCTTTGCCGACCGGGATCGTCTCGATCCGAGAAAGAACGGAATCCGGAATACCGACGGAAGCGACGAGCTGTAACCCGTCTTCGTCTTTTCGATGGAGCGTGCCTGACGTACAGTCGAACTCCGCGACGACATTTTGGAGAGCGTCCCTCGTTCCCTCGTCAGGTTTCGGCGCGATGGAAGACGGTGTCTCTTCGTCGTTCATCGTCGTTGGTTCGTCGGTACCGGTGTCAGTCACTTAAACGTACCCGCATAGCGCGTAAGTGCGAGCAAGGACCAGAAAGGAGGAGGTTCGAGACGACGCCGAATCACCCCGACGAAGCGACGACGCTCACTCGATCGTATCGTCGAGAGCGCACTCGATGGCGTCATCGAGCCGTCCCGTGGCCACCAGCTCCGTCGCGATCTCGATCTCGGTGTGGAGCGGCCGGTCGTCGTCGAGCGGCGGCACGTGTTCGCGGATCGCGTCGTAGGCCGCGCCAGTCCCCGCCCCAGGATCGAGACCGTCGTCGACGAACTCCATCGCCTGTGCGCCACAGAGGAGTTCGATCCCCACAGTTGCGAGCGCGTTCTCGACGGCGGTCCGGGCGTGGTGTGCGCTTTCGGCGCTCATACTCACGTGATCCTCCTGACCGCCGCTCACGGGCGTGTTGTCGGTCGCGGGCGACCCGAGCGATCGACTCTGGTTCACGAGCGTGGCGGCGCTGTACTGGGCGATCATGTAGCCCGAGCGGACGCCGCTTTCGGGCGTGAGGAACGGTGGGAGGTGATCCTCCTGGAGATTGGGGTTGAGCAGCCGATCGGTGCGGCGCTCGGCGATCGCGGCGAGCTCCGTGAGTGCGTTCGTGAGATAATCGAGCCGGAGCGCGAGCGGCTCCCCATGAAAATTGCCGCCCGAGAGCACGCCGACCGACGCCGTGCCGCTCGCGCGTTCGTCGACCTCGCTCCCCGAAAAGACGAGCGGGTTGTCGGTCGCGCTATTCAATTCGTTTTCGACGGCCTCGCGGAGGTGGGCGATCGCGTCGCGCACCGCGCCGTGGACCTGCGGGAGACAGCGGAGCGAGTAGGCGTCCTGGACCCGATCGCAGTTGCGGTGAGACTCGACGATCCCCGAGCCGGCGGTGAGTTTTCGGACGTTCCGCGCGCTCGCAGCCTGGCCGTCGTGGGGCCGCACGTCCTGAATCGCCGGATCGCAGGAGGCAGTCGTCCCCATCGAGACCTCGGTCGTGAGTGCGCCAGCGACATCTGCTCCGCGAACGGCGCGCTCGGCGTCGACGACACAGAGCGCGGCCAGCCCGACGGACAGTTGGGTGCCGTTGATGAGCGCGAGCCCCTCCTTCGCGGCGAGCGAGAGTGGTTCGAGGCCTGCCCGTGCGAGCGCCGCCTCGCCGTCGAGTCGCTCGCCGTCCACTTCGGCCGTTCCTTCACCCAACAGGACGAGGGCTTGGTGGGCTAGTGGTGCGAGATCGCCGCTCGCGCCGAGGCTGCCCCGCGACCGGACGACCGGATGGACGCCCTCGTTGAGCATCGTCACGAGGTGATCGATGACGACCTCGCGGATGCCCGAATACCCTTTCACCAAGGCGTTGATCCTGGTGAGCATCATCGCACGGACCGCCTCGCGATCGAGTTCGTCACCCACGCCCGACGCGTGGCTCCGGACGAGATTGGTCTGGAGGCGCTCGCGCTCGCCCTCGGGGATGCGTTCGGTCACGAGCTGGCCGAATCCGGTGTTCAGGCCGTAGACCGCCTCGCCGCTTTCGAGAACCTCTTCAACGCGCTCTCGGGACTCCCGAACGGCCTCGCGCGCGGACTCGGCGATCGTCACCTTCGCGTCGTCGCGGGCAACCGAAGCCACGCCATCGGGTGTGAGCGACGCGCCGTCGAGAACGACTGGTTCGCGCTCACTCATGATTGCCCTCCATCCCCGAGACCGGTTCGCCGCGCTTAAGCACCGTTTCGACGGTGTTCACGCCGAAGTTGTACGGCACGTGGACGTGCGATGGTGCATCGACGATGGTCACGTCGGCGGCCATTCCCTCGCGGAGCGTGCCGACCCCGTCCGCTCCGTCCGCCCCATCCGCCTCGCCGGCACGATCGAGCGCGCGTGCGCCGCCGTGAGTGCCGGCCAGCAGCGCCTCGGCGGGCGTCATCTCCATCCCGACGCAGGCGAGCGCGATCGCGAACCCCATGCTCTGAGAGTGACAGTTCGGGTTGAAATCGGTCGCCACCGCGACCGACCCTCCCTCGTCGAGAAACGCCCGCGCGTCGGCGTAGTCCGCGCCGAGTGAGAAGGCCGTGCCGGGAAGGAGGACTGGCGTGACGCCCGCGTCGGCGAGCGCCGCACGGTCGTCGGCGTTCGCGTGGAGCAGATGGTCCGCGCTCGCCGCGTCGAGATCGGCCGCGAGCTGTGCGCCACCGAGCCGGACGAACTCCTCGGCGTGGACTTTCGGCGTGAGTCCGTGTTCGACGCCGGCTTCGAGTACCCGGCGAGACTGTGCGACCGAGAACACGTCTTCCTCGCAGAACACGTCACAGAACTCGGCGACCCCCTGGTCGGCGACTGCGGGGAGCTGGTCGTCAAGGACTCGCTCCGTGTACGCCTCGGCATCGCTCCCCTCGGGAACGGCATGTGCACCCATGAACGTGGGGACCACGTCAATCGGGTGGGCATCGTCGGCCCGCCGGATGACGTCGAGCATCCGGAGTTCGGTTTCGGTGTCGAGGCCGTACCCGGATTTGATCTCTACTGTGGTGGTGCCGTGAGCGAGCATCGTGTCGAGATGGCCGAGCAGGTTCGAGAGCAACTGCTCGTCGCTCGCCTCGCGGACGGCGCGCACGGTTCGGAGAATGCCGCCGCCCTCGGCGAGGATCTCCTGATACTCCTTCCCGCGGAGCTTCGCCGCGAACTCGTCGGAGCGATCGCCAGCGAACAGGCCGTGGGTGTGTGAATCCACAAACCCCGGAATCACGCTCCGTCCATCGGCGTCGATCGCATGGCTGGCGTTCTCGGGCGGATGTTCCGCAACGATCTCGTCGGTCGGACCGACAGCGGCCACGCGACCGTCGACAACGGCGAGAGCGGCGTCCTCGTATCGTTCGAGTGTGTCGTCGTCGCCAGGTCCGACGACGATCTCGCTCGCATCGTGAATGAGCGTCGTGAGTTCAGTCATCGTGTTCCTCCATGTGCCCCGTCAGAAAGTGAGCGACGGCTCGTGCGCCCGCGGCGGCAGTCCGTCCCTCGGTGTCGAGCGGCGGCGCACACTCGACGACCTCGAACCCCGCCACGCGATCGTCGGCCGCGACACGGCGGAGGCTTTCGAAGAGTTCGCGCGTCGTGATCCCGCCGGGTGTGGGTGCGCTCACGCCCGGCGCGGCTGTGGCGTCGAGCACGTCGAGGTCCAGACTGACGTAGACCGTCTCGACGCCGGCCATCGCGTCGAGCGCGCGGTCGACCGCTCCAGCGAGATCGTCGCCGACCGCTTCGCTCGTGACGATCGCGCCGTTCTGTTCGTCGACGTACTCGGCGTACGCCGTCGAGGTTTCGAAGTGACGCGCCCCGACGCAGGCGTAGGCGTCGAGACCCGCCTCGTGGAGCTGTCGGTACGGCGTCCCGCTGGTCGGCTCTCCGCGGACCTCACGACAGTCGAGATGAGCGTCGAAGTTGACGACGCCGAGCGACTCCGAGAGCAGCGGTGTGGCGTTCGGGTACGTGAGCGAGTTGTCGCCGCCGAGGAAGATCGGAAACGCGTCGCTGGCATGAATCTCGCGGGTGGTCTCGCGGACGGTCTCTTGGACCGAGCTAACATCGCCATCCGGAATCGTGACGTTACCGAGGTCGCCGATCGATTCGACGAGACCTGCATCGAAGTGGTGGGTTTTGATTCCGGCGAGTGCTTCGCGGAGTGCAGCCGGTCCTTCGCGCGCGCCACGCCGGCCGATCACCGCGCCGTCGTAGGGCTCGCCGACGAGCACCGCGTCGAACTCGACGGCGCGATCGAGCGTTGCCGGTTCGACGACGTCGCCGAACTGCTCGTCGTTCGGATCCGACGACGGACCCGACCACGCCGGCGGCTCGTGCAGGCTCATTGTCGATCCCGCATCGGCACCGCCACGTCCGACTGGTCGGCCTCGTCGATGGCATCTTCGTAGCCCGCGTCGGCGTGGCGGATCACCCCCATACCGGGATCGGTCGTAAAGACGCGTCGAGCTTTCTCGGCAGCCAGTTCGGAGCCGTCGAGCACGACGTGGTTGTTGGCGTGGAGCGCGTTGCCGATGCCGACGCCGCCGCCGTCGTGGACGCTCACGATGTCCGCGCCCGCCGCGCAGTTCAGCAGCGCGTTCAGGATCGGCCAGTCGGCGACTGCGTCGGTGCCGTCCTTCATCGCCTCGGTCTCGCGGTGTGGGCTAGCGACGCTGCCGGCGTCGAGGTGATCGCGGGTGACGACAATCGGCGCGCTGATCTCACCGTCGGCGACCAACTCGTTGATCCGGAGTGCGAACCGCGCGCGCTCGGTGAGGCCGTCGGCGTCGTCCTCGGCGTGGTAGCCGAGCCAACAGACCCGCGAGGGGAGGCCCTGGAAGGACACCTGCTCTTGGGCGAGGTCGATCCAGCGGGCGAGCGACTCCTTTTCGGGGAACAGTTCGGTCACTGCCTCGTCGGTACGGTGGATGTCGGCGGGATCGCCCGACAGCGCCGCCCAGCGGAACGGCCCGCGGCCGCGACAGAACATCGGCCGGATGTAGGCCGGCACGAATCCTGGGAAGTCGAACGCCTGGCGATCCTCCGGATCGCTGCCCGACAGCGGCCACATGCCGCTGTCGACATCCTCACGCCCGCGGTGATCCTCGACCTGCCCGCGGAGGTTGTTGCCGTACTCGAAGGCGACCGCGCCGCGATCCTGGAGTTCGAGGATGGCGTCGACGTGGCGCTCCATCGTGTCGAGGCTCTCTTCGACGTAGCGCTCTGGATTTTTCTCTCGGAGCTCGTCGGCTTCGTCGACCGTGTAGCCGCTCGGGTAATACCCCTCCAGCTCGTCGTGAGCGCTGGTCTGGTCGGTTACGACGTCGGGGACGAAGTCCCGGTCATCCATCGCTTCGAGCATGTCCGCGACGTTCATCTCGACCGCGACGCTGTACGGCTCGCCGGCTTCGGCTGCCGCCTCGGCGGCGGCGAGCGCCTCGTCGAGGCTCTCGGCGCGCTCCATCAGGTAGTCCGTCTCCAGTCGGCGCTCGATCCGATGGGTGTCGACTTCGGCGGCGATACAGACACCCCGATTCATCGTGACTGCGAGCGGCTGTGCGCCGCTCATCCCTCCCAGACCGCCGGTGGCGACGATCTTGCCTTCGAGGTCGTCGTCATATTCTTGACGACCGAGTTCGGCGAGAGTCTCGTAGGTTCCCTGGATGATCCCCTGCGTGCCGATGTACGCCCACGAGCCGGCAGTCATCTGGCCGTACATGATCTTGCCCTCGGCTTCGAGTTCGTGGAAGTGCTCCCAGTCGTCCCACTTCCCTACAAGATTCGAGTTCGCGATGAGGACGCGGGGCGCGCGCTCGTGGGTCGGGAACCGGCCGACTGGTTTGCCCGACTGGACGAGGAGGGTTTCCTCGTCGCCGAGATCACGCAACTCGGCGAGGATGGTGTCGTAGGCATCCCAGCTCCGGGCCGCCCGTCCGGTCCCGCCGTACACCACGAGGTCCTCGGGATTTTCGGCGACCTCAGGGTCGAGATTGTTGTTGAGCATCCGGAGAGCGGCCTCCTGTCGCCAGCCTTCACATTCGATCTCGGTGCCCGTCGGCGCGCCATGGTACTCGCGCCACTCGTCGGACGGTTCGCCGATACCGGACTCGGTCGCGGCGGACTCCTGTTCGCTCATCAATGGACGTACGTGAGTGATTCACCAGACTGTTTCCCCTCCATAAGGAGAATAATTCATATGATCGGATCGTCACTGCTCGTTCGCGTTCACGACCGCCGATGGAATCGTGGCTTCGGCGCGGTGCTGTCCGGCCACTGTGCGGTGTAACGGATAAACACCACGCCACGTGGCGATTGATCATCTTTGATCGTGTCGGTGGGAAGAAGCACTATGGATACGGCTACCGAACGGGGACCGTTCGGCCACGAGCACCGATTCGCTCTGCGACGGGCACTGGCGGTCGGGAAACGACTCCCGTTCGTGAGGCCGTCGTGGTCTCGCGCCATCGATCCGAGACCGACGGCGGAACCGACTCGGTGTCGAACCAGCGGGCACACGTGTCCGGATGGCAGCGAATGACTGACGAGAACGACCGACTGCGACGCGTTTCGAAGCCGTTTAACCGGATTGTGGCTGACGTGGAGGTGAACGGATGGTAGCGTTCGAACCGCGGCTGTTCGAGGAGATCGCTCCCGAGGAACGACCGTCGCTCGCGGCGGCGCTCGTTCCCGTCGGAGCGATGATCGTCTTTCTCAGCGTCGGCATCGTCGTCTTCGGACTTGACCCGCAGTTCCCGCTGTTCTGGGGGATCGCCTTCACCGGGCTGTTCGCTCGGCTGCATCTCGGGTTTTCGTGGGACGAGCTGTACGACGGCATCACCGACAGCATCCTGATGGGGATGCGGGTGATCCTCATCATGTTCGTCGTCTACGCGCTGATTGCGACGTGGGTGCAGGCTGGCACCATTCCGGGACTGATGTACTACGGGCTGGAGCTGCTCACGCCGTCGATCTTCCTCCCGTTGACCGCCGTCCTCGCGGCGATCGTCTCGTTTGCGGTCGGTTCGTCGTGGACCACGGCCGGTACGCTCGGCGTTGCGTTCATCGGGATCGGCTCCGGACTCGGCATTCCCGCTCCGATGACCGCCGGGGCCATTCTCACGGGCGCGTACACGGGCGACAAGCAGTCGCCGCTGTCGGATACGACGAACCTCGCGGCCGCCGTGACGAACACCGACCTCTACGACCACATCAACGCGATGCGCGCCGGCACGCTCCTCGCGTTCGGGATCTCGGTCGTTCTCTACGTGTTCCTCGGCCTGAGCGCGTCCGGGAACATTCCAGTCGGACGTGTCGGCGCGATCCAGAGCGCTATCCAGGGGTCGTACGTCGTGACACCGCTCGTCTTCCTCCCGCTGGTCGTCACCTTCGGCCTCGCGATCTACGGCGTCCCGGCACTCCCCTCGCTCGGGGCGGGCGTCTTCGCGGGCGCTCTCACGTCGGTGTTCGTTCAGAGGACCGAGTTCGCCGCCGCGTGGTCGGCCGCCCAGTCCGGGACCGCCCCCGAAACGGGGATGGAACTCGTGAACGGTCTGTTCGAAAGCGGCGGGCTGCTCGGTGGCGCGTGGATCGTCACGATCGCGCTCGCCGCGCTCTCGCTCGGCGGGATGCTCGAACGAACGGGGATCCTCGCCGTCCTCGCCCACCACCTCGGCCGGCTGAGTCGCGGCGTGGCGAGTCTTACCGGTGTGACGGCGATCTCGGCCGTCTCGATGAACATGCTCGCCGCAGAGCAGTACATCAGCATCGTCGTGCCGGGGATGACCCTCAGAAACCTCTACAGCGAACAGGGTCTGAAGAGCAAGAACCTCTCGCGCGCCGTCGAGGCCGCCGGGACGACGACGGCCGCCCTCATCCCGTGGGGCAGCGGCGGCCTCTTCATGGCCGGCACTCTCGGGGTTCCGACGCTGACGTACGCCCCCTACTACTTCTTCGGGTTCCTCTCGCCGCTCGTCCTCCTGCTCATGGGTGTCACCGGCTGGGGAATCGAGTACCAGGAGGGAGCGCACGGCGACGGCGACGACGCATCGACAGGCAGTGGGGCGACGGCTCCCGCTGGCGAGGACTGACGCTGCGGCTCGGTTCGACACCAGAATCGCTCTCGCTCGTGTGAAGCAGTATTTACGATAGCGTGGCCGTGTTCCGAGATATGTACGAGGCCACCTTCCGGATCGAGGGCGATGGGGCCTACGCCGCCGCGACCGCTGGCACCGACGCCGCGGTCGAACTGTGGTGTAACGACCACTGTGATCTCCTCTACGTCACGAAGGACGCGACCGACGAGATCCTCGCACACGTCCGCGAGCGCGTCGGCGTGCAAGACCTCCTCCGACGGCCGGATGAGCTGGTGGTCGTCACCGGCGAGTGTCTCAAACGACGCGAGGGCGATCTGATCGAGTCGTATCTCGCCCGCCACGACTGCCTCCTGCTGCCGCCGCTGCGCTACGCCGGCGGCGCGAAATCCTGCCGAGTGCTCGCGCTCGATCCGGCCAACCTCACGGCGTGCTACCGCGACCTCATCGACGACGGGTTTTCCGTCTCGGTCGAGCAAAAGCGCGAGATCGAGACGGTCACCCACGACGCGCCCCTGCTCACGCTCGATGGGGTCCTCCCCGATCTCTCGGCGCGCCAGCGCGAGACGTTCGAGGTCGCCTACGACCGCGGGTACTACGAGATTCCCCGGGAAGTCACGACCACCGAGATCGCCGACGCAGTCGGGGTCGAGCGACGGACCGCTGAGGAACACCTCCGACGGGCGGAGAACAAGCTGGTCGCAGCGCTGATCGAGTACGTTCGGTCTTAGAGCAGTCCGAGCGCGGCGACGAGGTGGGTCATCCCAGCGATCAGCGGCACGAGGATGACCGTGCGCATGACGAACAGCGTCACGAGGTCGCGGAACCGAACCGGAACGTCGCTGAACATGTCCATCGTCATCGGGCCGACGCTGGAGAAGAAGATGAGTTGGGAGACAGCGAGCACGGCGATGAAGAACCGAGCCATCGGCGCGGCATCCTGAATCAGCAGGACCGGAACGTACATTTCGGTGATCCCCACGATGGTCGCCGGCGCGACGGTCTCGGCGTTCGGCAGCCCGAGCAGTTCGATCACGGGCACGAGCGGTGCACCGAGGATATCGAACGTCGGGGTGTACGCCGAGAGGAGCACCGCCGCAAGACCGACCGCGAGGATCGTCCCGAGAATGAGGCTCGTGAGCTTCAGCCCGTCGACGAACCCGCGCCACGCCGCCTGCGCGAACGTCTCGCCCTCCTTTGCTTTCCCGACCGCCTCGCTCAGCGCGAACCGGAGATACTCCGGCGGAGAGCCGACGAACGGAACCTCGGGATCGGGTTCGGCAATGTATTCTTCCGGAACGGTGCTGATCGGCGGCACCCGGACGAGGATCGCGGCGCAGATCACGACACACACGAAGTACGCGAGGAAGATGACCGGGAACAGTGCGAGCATGTCGAGCGTGGCGGCGACAACGCCGACGAACCCGATGCTCACCGTCGAGAAGCAGGTCGAGATGATGAACACTTCCCGCTTGTTGTAGCCGCCACGGTCGAAGACGTTCCGGGTGACGTAGAGGCCCACCGAGTACGACCCGACCCACGACGCGAGGCTGTCGAGCGCCGCTCTTCCAGGGAGTTTGAACAGCGGGTTCATCACTGGCCTCGCGAGCGTGCCGACGAACTCCAGCCCGCCGAGCTCGACGAAGATCGTGATGAAGATCGCGCCGATCGGGATGATGACGCCGACGCTGTAGATCAGCGTTCCCCACATGAAACCGCCCGTCGCCGGAGTGTGGAGCCAGTCGGGGCCGAACTTGAAGAACATCACCGGCGCGAGCACCGCGCCGAGCACCCGGAGTGCCCAGAACGCGACCGAACTCTCGAAGTACGACAGGTCGGCGTCGAGCGATAGCGCATTCCGAGCGTCGAGTTCGGCGGCGGTCGTCAGCACGCCACCGGCGACGATGATCGCCAGCGCGTACACCCCGACGGCGTCCGGAAACGAGGTGGTGATCGTGCTGACGACGATGTCGAACGGGACGGTGATCTCGCCCTGCCACGGCACCGGGACGAGGAAGAAGACCGCGCCGACGGCGAACGCGACGACGAACTTCGCTATCGGTCCAGTCTCGAACTCGTTGAGGTCGATCTCGTCGATGTCGCGGGCCGACGGTGCGCCGTCGATGGCCCATGTCTGATCCTGTGATTCGGTACTCATAGACACAGGAACGGAGCAGGGACACGTGACTCTACACCCACCACTTGCGGTATCGTTTATACGATGATGGCCACAGCGGCGAGAACCGAGGTCAGTACACCGGTGGTGCGTAGACGTTGACCGTCCGAAGTTCCCTCTCGGCGTCGGTATCGTCGCTGTCACCTGCGCTGGTGTCGTTGCGTATCTCGTGAGTTTCGTCTGCCTCGATGCAAACGAGCGTCCCCGGTTCGAGACGGTGTTCTTCACCGCCGACGACGGCGGTCCCGGTTCCGTCGGCGACGTAGCACCACTGGTCGGCATCGGGGTGGCGGTTCTCGGGACCGCCCGTGGACTGGCCCGGCGAGAGCACCATCGTTGCGGCCTGGGACCGATCGGTGCCGGCGATTATCTCGAAAAAGCCGTCGGCGTCGTCGGTCTCGACGATCTTCATTATTCGCTCGGCTCGGCGACCTTCACGACCTGCTTGCCGATGTTGTCGCCCTCGAACAGTCCGAGAAAGGCGTCGGGAGCGTTTTCGAACCCCTCGACGATCGATTCCCGGTGCTCGATCTCGCCGTTCGTCACCCACTCACGGAGTCGGTCGTTCGCGTGCTCGAATCGCGTCGCGTAGTCGCCAACGAGAAAGCCCTCGACGCGGGCGCGCGGCGCGATGAGCTGCGGGAGTTTGCGCGGCCCGGTCGGAACGCCCTCGTCGTTGTAGAGCGCGATCTGGCCGCAGATCGCCACCCGCGCGTCGACGTTCAACTGGGAGAACACCGCGTCCGAGATCGGGCCGCCGACGTTGTCGAAGTAAGCGTCGATGCCGTTCGGTGCGGCGTCGGCGAGCGCTGCGCGATAGTTCTCGGTTGTTTTGTAGTTGATCCCGGCGTCGAACCCGAGGTCGTCTTCGAGGTAGTCCACTTTCTCGTCGCTGCCCGCGAATCCGACGACGTGCGCGCCGGCGAGGCTTGCGATCTGGCCGACGGTCGAGCCGACTGCGCCCGCCGCCCCGGAGATCGCTACCGTGTCGCCGGGGCCGGGTTCGAGCACGTCGAGCGTGCCGAAGTACGCCGTCCGGCCGGGCATCCCGAGCACGCCGAGGTAGGCAGGCAGCGAAAGGTTTTCGAGCGAGGGATCGACGGGCGTGAGGTCATCGCCGTCGAGGAGGGAATGCTCGCTCCAGAACCCCTTGCCGAAGACGAACTCGCCGACGGACCACGCGTCATGTTCGGATTCGACGACTTCGCCGACGACGTGGCCCCCCATTCGATCGCCGACGTCCCACGGATCGGCGTACGAGTCACGGTCGCGCATCCGGCCGCGCATGTACGGGTCGACCGAGAGGTAGCACGTGCGGACGAGCACCTCGCCGTGGCGTGGCTCCGGAACGTCGCCTTTTTCGAGTTCGAACGTGTCGCGATCGGGTTTCCCGTCGGGCCGCTTGCCCAGAACGAACTGGCGGCTGGTGTCTGTCACAGCCGGTTCGTCGGCCCGTGATCGGACGAATCTTCGGGTATCGGCAGTCGCTCGATGAAACGGACACCGGCCCGAATCGTGCCGACCCGCCCGGCGTTCGGGGCAAAAGACGAATACCTCGGTGGATCGATCGTGATGGTATGGCAACCGAGACGGTCGCGACGTTCGAGTCATCGCTCGACGAGCTGGGGGTCGGGATGACGCGCACCGACCCGGAGGGGTTCGACGACGCGCTCGCGGCGATCATCGACGAGCCGGCGGTCGGCGTGCCGCTCCGGATCGACGGCGTTTCGCTCGACGACGTGCCAGTCACCGTTGATCCGACGACCGCTCAACTCGAATCGGCGCGGACGGGCGTGACGCCGGTCGGGACGGCGGTCGCGACCTACGGCACGCTCGCGATCGAGTCCTCGGCGGCGGGTGACGAGCCGGTGAGTCTCTTTCCCGAGTGCCACGTCGCGGTCGTGCGCGAGGTGGACGTCATGTGGGGACTCGACGAGGCGTTCGCACGGCTCGACGAGGAGTTCGACGCCGGCCGCGACAGCGTGGTGTTCGCGACGGGTGCGAGCGCGACCGCCGACATGGGCGAGATGGTCGAGGGCGTCCACGGCCCGACCGCGGTTCACGTCGTGGTGATCGAGTCGTGAGCGCCGAAACGCGCCGAGAGAAGGCGGCACAGATCCGCCAGCTTCTCGACACCGAAGGCGAGAACGTCCACGCGGACGCGACACACATCAACGAGGCGCGCTACGACGCCACCGAGTCGTTCGGAGAGTACGAGGACCTCCGAACGGAGGCCCGCGAGATCAAGGAGGATGCGATCGAGCGACTGCCCGAGCTGATCGGTCGGGTCACCGACGCCGTCGAGGCGAACGGCGGACAGGTCTATCTCGCCGACGACGCCGCGGACGCGAACCAGTATATCGAGGAGGTGGTCGGCGACGCCGACTCGCTCGTGAAATCGAAGTCGATGACGACCGAGGAGATCGACGTCAACGACTCCCTCGAAGCCGCGGGCGTCGACGTTCACGAGACCGACCTCGGCGAGTGGGTGCTCCAGGTCGCCGACGAGTCGCCCTCACACATCGTCGGGCCGGCGATGCACAAGTCACGCGAGGAGATCGCCGAGCTGTTCAACGAGCGGTTCGATCCCGACGAGCCGTTCGAGACCGCCGAGGAGCTCACCGCGTTCGCGCGGGACTGGCTCGGCGAGCGCATCCAGGACGCCGATGTGGGAATGACCGGCGCGAACTTCGTGCTCGCGGAGTCGGGCTCGATCACGCTCGTGACCAACGAGGGCAACGCCCGGAAGTGTGCGGTCGCACCCGACACCCACGTCGCGGTCGCGGGCGTCGAGAAGCTCATCCCCTCGATTCGGGAGCTCCAACCGTTCGTCGAACTGATCGCGCGTGCGGCCACCGGCCAGTCGATCGCCCAGTACGTCACGACGCTCTCGCCGCCCGTCGAAACGCCGACGCTCGACTTCGACGATCCCGACACGCCGCTGAGCGAGATCGGGATCGAGACCGGAGGCGGGGACGATGGTGGCGGTGGCAGCGCCGGCAACGACGACCGTGAGTTCCACCTCGTGCTGCTCGACAACGGCCGGTCGGCGATGCGCGAGGACGACCAACTCCGCGAAACGCTCTACTGCATCCGGTGTGGCGCGTGCGCGAACTCGTGTGCCAACTTCCAGCACGTCGGCGGCCACGCCTTCGGCGGCGAGACCTACACTGGGGGGATTGCGACCGGCTGGGAGGCTGGGGTCCATAGTCAAGACAGCGCCGCCGAGTTCAACGACCTCTGTACCGGCTGCTCGCGCTGTGTGAACGCCTGCCCCGTGAAGATCGACATCCCGTGGATCAACGAGGTGGTGCGCGATCGGATCAATCGCGGGGTGGGTGACGCCAGCGATGCGAGCGACGCCCCTGAGTTCGACTTCCTCGTCGAGGGGCTGACGCCCGACGAGGAGCCTGGTGGACTCACTCCCCGAAAGCGCTTCTTCGGGAACTTCTCGACGCTCGCGAAGCTCGGGAGCGCCACCGCACCAGTGTCGAACTGGCTCGCGGGCACGGGGCCGAGCCGCGCGGTGCTGGAACGGTTCCTCGGGATCGATCGCCGACGTGACCTCCCGAAATTCGAGCGCGAAACCCTCGTCGAGTGGTTCGAATCACGAGGTGGGTCGCGGGTTTCGGCTGCCGACGCCGACCGCGAGGCGGTGCTCTATCCCGATGTCTACACCAACCACGTCCACACCGAGCGCGGGAAGGCCGCCGTTCGAGTGCTGGAGGCGCTCGGCGTCGCGGTGCGCGTCCCCGAAGTGGCGTCGAGCGGGCGCGCACCGCTCTCCCAGGGGATGCTCGCCACCGCCGAGCGCCACGCCCACGACGCCTACGCCGATCTCGCCGAACACATCGATGCGGACCGCGACGTGGTGGTGATCGAACCCTCCGATCTCGCGATGTTCGCCGGCGAGTACGAGAAGTTCCTGCCAGAGAAATCGGCCGAGCGGCTGGCCGAGAGCAGTTACGAGGTGATCGAGTACGCCTACGGCCTGCTCGAAAACGGGGCCGAGCGCGCGGCGCTCGAAGGTGGCGACGGCGAGCGAGTGGCCTACCACAGCCACTGCCAGCAGCGCACCCTCGGACTCGAAGCCCACAGCGTGGCCGTGCTGGAGGAGTGTGGCTACGACGTGCTCACCTCCGAAACTGAGTGCTGTGGGATGGCGGGCTCCTTTGGGTACAAACAGGAATACTACGAACTGAGCATGGACGTCGGCAGCGACCTCGAAGCCCAGTTCACGACCGACGACGCGCGCGACCGCACAGTCGTCGCGAGCGGGACGTCGTGCTGCGAGCAGTTGGATGCGTTGCTGGAGCGGCCGAGTCGACACCCGATACAGCTGTTGGACTCCGACCGAGTGCCATAAATTCCTGTTTGAGGCGCTCAGTCGCCCATCAGAAATGACAGCCAATCTACAAGTGCGGCGCGATGGCGTAAACTAAATCGGATTCTATACAGAAATCGAACCATAAGCATAACTAAATGGGCTCGGCAGAGTGTGGTGGCGACTCGGCAGAGAACATCACTCATGACTCCGAACGACTCATCGGCTGACGAAACCCGATTCGATCGATATCCAGTCTCGCGCCGACAGTTCGTCCGCCTGTCGGCAGCCACAGCAGGGGCGCTCACCGTCTCCGGAAACGCCGTGGCAGCACCCCCTGCAACGAAACTGACCGACCTCTACGAGTTCATCACCGAGCACGTCGAGGCCGACTTCGCGATCCCGACGCTCGTCGAACTGTCGTCGTCGGGCGGGTTCGACGATCTACGCGACCTCGGGCACGACCTCGAAACGACGACGACACCCACGACCGCGGCCTACACGACGCTCGAACCGGGCGAGGTCGCCGCCGTGGTCGACCTCGACACAGTGACGCAGCTCCAGTATTCGCCGGGATCGAACCCGTTCTGGCGGCTCGGTTACTACCCAGACGGAGTGTTCCCCGCAGTCGAGGACAGCGTCGATTTCATCGACTTCGAACAGTTCGTCGACGGGATCGGCCGGCTCGAATCGCGTCACTCCGATCGGCTGCGATACTACTCGATCGGGGATAGTCCCGGTCACTACAACCTCTTTCTCGACGAACCGGGGCCACAGAACCTCTGGACCGTCGAGGTGACGAACGACATCGGCGATGAAGCCGCCTTCGCGGAAAAGGAGAAGGTGCTGTTCCCGCTGGCCGTCCACGGCGACGAACGCTCCGGCGCGGAGGCGGGGACGCGGTTCATCGAGCGTTTGATCGACGGGCGCGAACCCGAAACCGAAGCGTTGCTCGACGACATCGTTCTCGTCTTCCTCTATCCGAACCCCGATGGCTGGGTCTCGCGCGACCCGCGCTATCGCGTCGATCTGAACGACGATGGGACCCCCGAATCGAACTCGTTTAAGCGCGTGACCGGTACGGGCGTCGATCCGAACCGACAGTACCCCACGGTGGGATGGGCCGACGCCGGCTACTACCCCGCAGAACCGAACGGCTCGGACCTCGTCGACGACGATCCCGGTATCGACGCCGACGTTCCCGCGGAGTACACCGAGACGGTTCCGGACGCGCTCGACATCGTCGAGTTCCTCCGCGGGTACGAGAACCTCCGTCTCGGCACCGATCTCCACGGGAAGTTCTGGTCGACGGCGTTCATGGACGGTCTCATCGTCAACGACCAGTACGATACCGACGAGTTCCACGACCTCTACGAGTGGAATCGCCGGACTCAGGATCGGTTGGAGGCTGCACTCGCCGACCGCCTCGACGCTGCACAGGACCGATTCGCCGCACTCAACGACGAATATTACGAAAACGGAAGCGCGTTCCTGCCCGAGCCGGAGGAGACGTACACCTATGGGACGATCCTCGACACCATCGACTACACCACGACCGGGACGCTCATCAGTTGGATGAGCCACCCCGAAGACCAGGGCGGACTCGGTATTCAGATGATGTCCCACGAGATGGGGTGGGACAACCGCGTTCTGGATCGCATCGAATACCGCCCGTGGCTCGTCGATCTGCAGGTCACTGGGTACACGGAAGTCATCCGCGAGACCGCCGCACACGCCGTTCGTGACGTGACGGCGACAATCGAGACCGGCGACGCGACGACTGCCTACGTCGATACCGAGGCGCTCACCCGAACGTCGGCCAGCCTCTCGTTCGGCGACGCGTCTCGGCAGACACGAACCACTCGCGTGACCGCCGGCAACAAGCCCGAATCGGCGACGGTCGACGTGCCGTCGACCGCCGAGGGTCTGTCACTCACCGTTCGCCCGGAATCGGGGTTCGTCCGCGCCAAGCTTCGCGCGCCGGACGGCCGCGTCGTCCGAAACGTCAATCCGATGGCCGGTGATCCGAGCGATCCCTCTCGGACCATCGAATGGTCGGTCATGTCGCCGGCGGGTGGAGCGTGGACGATCGATCTCAAGACCATCGGCGGAGCGGACGAGACCAGCGTGATGATCGACAGCGCGACGCTGCTCGGAAGCGAGGAAACGTACGACGCACCGGACCCGAAGGAAGTGCTCGGCTACCGCCAGCGCGAGTACAGTGTGACGCCGCTCGCGTACTTCCCGGACTACGCCGAGTACGTCGCCGACGTTCACGACCGTGGCGGAAACAACGGGAACGGAAGGAAACGCGGGAAGGGACCGAAGAGAGGGAAGGGTCCCAACGGGAATCGAGGCCGGGGGAACATCACCGAAGAGATGGTCGGTCTCGGGGTCGCGGACATCGCCAACGGCGCGCTGTTCCGGGGCAACAGCGACAACCTCGCCGTCGAGAACCTCGTCGTCACCCATGACGAAGGGCGCTCCAACGCCGACTACGTCGCGGCGCTCGATGCGTTCGTCGCCAACGGTGGCAACCTCGCGTTGACCGACCGGGGGGCGGCGCTGCTCGGCGCGATGTCGAACGATCGAGCAGCCGGGCTTTCGCCGGACGACGTGACCGAAATCGAGATGGTGAGCGGAGCGCTCTCCGAACGAGTGAATGAACATCCGCTACTGGCCGACACACGTCCGATTCAGCGCGAACTCTGGAAGGCCCCGCCGGTCGGCCACCCGATCGGGACCGCGCCGATGACAGTCGTTGATTCGGCGGCGTTCGAGGCTGCGGGCGGCACGATTGCCGGATACAGCAGCAACGATCAGTCCTCGGCCGGACAGTACGTCTCGGCAGGATCGCTCACGGACGGCGACGACACCGGCATCCACGTCATCGGCGGTCTGCTCCCACCGGCAGAGCAGTCGAGCCTCCATCCGTTCGGGATGCTCGAATACACGGCGACGTTCCTCGGTCACACGATGCTGACGAACGCGCTGGGGTATCAACAGGTGCGCTCCGTCGACGGGGAGCCAGTCCTGCGGTTCGGTGATCTCCAGTAGCCACTCGACGATCAATCCCCGGCGATCGGGAAACGGGTTTTCTCGTCAGAAATGACATTTTTACGACAGTCTCGTTGCGTGCGCCGATTACCAACGTGACGAAACCGCGCGTCGGTAGCGTTCGTTCCAAATAGTCGAGCCAGCAGCCCCGTTCTCAGCGGTGGGCGTAGTCGTGCTGCCCTACTGCTCGCCAGCGCGCGCCGCGTCGATACGGTCGTGGTGATCGCTCGACAGCGAGATCTCGACCGCACCGAGGTTCTCGTCGAGCTGGTCGACCGTGCGCGCGCCCACGATCGGGACACAGGTGAACTGCTCGCGCTCGATCAGCCATCGGAGCGCGACCTGGGCGGGCGTCGCGTCGATCTCGTCCGCAACCCCCCGCACGGCGTCGAGGACGTCCCAGCCGCGCTCGGAGACGTAGTAGTCGTCGAAGAACTCGTCGAAGCTCCCGCGGGAGCCGTCGGGCGATTTCACGCTGTCGCCGTCGCGCTCGTACTTGCCGGTGAGGAAACCACCCGCGAGCGGCGAGTACGGACAGACTGCGAGTTCCTGGTCGGCGCAAACTTCGAGGTAGTCGCTGACATCCTCGTAGTAGGCGGCGTGATACAGCGGCTGGGTCACCTCGAAGCGTTCGAGATCTTCGACGTCGGATTTCCAGAGCGCCTTCGTGAGCTTCCAGGCGGCCATCGTGGACGCACCGAGGTGGTTGACCTTCCCCTCGCGGACGAGATCGTTCAGCGTGCGGAGGGTCTCCTCGACCGGCGTGTCGTCGTCGAAGCGGTGGATGTAGTAGAGATCGAGGTAGTCGGTTCCGAGCCGATCGAGGGTGCCCTCGATCTCGGCGCGGATGTTCTTCCGGCCGAGATTTTCCGAAAAGCGACTCTCCTGGCTCCAGTACACCTTCGAGGCGAGGACGTACTCCTCGCGATCGCGGTCGTCGAGCCACTCGCCGATCCAGCGTTCGGAGTCGCCGTCGCCGTAGCCATTGGCAGTGTCGATGAAGTTGATTCCGCGGTCGGCGGCGGCGTCGAGGAGTTCGTGGGCCTCCTCACGGTCGGTTTCGAGCACGTCACCGGTCTGCTTGCCGAACCGCCACGTCCCGAGACAGAGCTTCGAGACCTTCGTTCCAGTGGAACCGAGGGAAGTGTATTCCATGGCCGGTGGTCGGGGGTATTACACAAAGTCGTTCGGGATGCGGTGGTTCGGACGATCCGGGACCGGCGATTCGACGCCGCCGTGACATGCGGAGAGCGATCGCTACGCGTCGTCGAGGAGGTCGTCGAGTTCGTCCTCGTCGAGCAGCCCAACGAGGCTTTCACCCTCTTCGTAGCGCTCGTACTCATCGTCGCTCAGCCGGTCGCGGATCTCCTCGTCGGTGAGCTTGCCTTCGAGTTCCGAATCGAGGTCGTCGGGGTCGTACCCGGGAACAGGCATACCGGTCGTTCGTCCTGCTGGGTGATATACTGTCGGGCAGCGACGGTCGCCTCGTCGTGTCGGTCGCGGGTGGGTTCTCGAAGCAGGCGCTTCGGAGGACGGTCGGTGGAGCGTCAGGCTTCACGACCACCTGACGGAACATCTCTCCGCTGCACCCCGAATCTCCAGTAAACGGCCCGCTAATGCGTTCTTCGTCGGATGGACTGTCCGGAGCCGCTTTTTTGGCCCGCCGAAAAACCGAAACGGCTTTGTTGTTTTAGGTAGGCCTAATTCACATGACGGACGACTCCGCAGCGCACGAGGAACCGACGAGGCGGGAGTACGTGAAGTACGGCAGTACGATCGTCGGTGGGGCGCTGCTCGCCGGCTGTACCGGCGAGGGCAGTTCTGGCGGAGCGAACGATTCGAGCGGCTCGAACGACTCCGCCGGCGGAAACACGACGGCGGGTGGGGGCGAGAGCTCGTACTCGGTGACGATGGCCCCGATGGGTGAAGTCGCGTTCGAGTCGGTGCCGGAGACGTGGGTCGCGAACAACGGGAGCTGGGCAGACATGGGGATCGCGCTCGGTCAGGAGCCGCCGAAGGGTCTCTGGCGACCCAATCGGTATCACACGCACGTCTACGACGATATTCCCGGCGTGAGTGTCGACAAGAGCACCATCGACAAGCTGTGGGGAAAATCGCTGAACAAGGAGCTGTTCTACGAACTCGACGCCGACGTCCACGTGTTCGATCCGGTGTTCGTACTGAGCCGCTCGAAGTGGAAGCAGGCCGATCTCGACGAAGTCGACGAGAACATCGGACCGGTGTTCGGGAACAGCATCTACTCACAGGCGTTCCAGTGGCACGATCATCAGTACTACACCCTCTACGAGGCGTTCGAGAAGCTCGCGCACGTCTTCGGACAGGAGCAGCGATATCGGAAGTTCGAGCGGCTGCACGACGAGTTCATCGGCCGGGTACAACAACGACTGCCGCCGGAGTCCGAACGACCCTCGGTCGCGATCCTCCTCATCACGTCCGACCAGCCGGAGGAGTTCTACCCGTATCCCGTCAACGAGGGCACGTCGTACAAGCAGTGGCGTGACCTCGGGGCGAGGAGTGCGCTCACCGAGGCCGGGATCGAGGACTTCTACGTGTCCGGCAGCACGATCGATTACGAGGCTCTCGCGGAGGCCGATCCGGACGTGCTCCTGATGTGGGACGGCAGCGGCCGGTTCGAGCGGCAGTCCCGCGAGGAGTTCCAGAACGGCCTCGTGTCGTTCATGCAGGGCCACGACGTGGCGAGCCAGCTGACGGCGGTGAACAACGACGACGTGTACCGCGGAGCCGGAATATACCAGGGGCCGATCGTCAACCTCGCGTGGACCGAACGCGGCGCGTGGCAGCTGTACCCCGACGAGTTCGACCGGGACGAACAGCTGTTCGACCGCCAGCGCGTCGCGGACATCATCAACGGGGACGGCTGATCGTGACCGACGAGACTCCGTCGACCGTCCAGCGGACGGATTCGACCCCGGACGGCGTCGCCGGATTGCCAGCGGTCGAGTACCACGAGTGGTCCGACGAGTGCCTGATCGACTGCTACCGGCGCAACAGCGTCCTCCTCCGTGAGTACGGCGCAGACGAGCGGACGATACGAACCCTCTGTGCCGTCGAAGAACACCTGCGTGCTCGTGATATCGATCCGGACCGGATCGTCGGGGAGGTGAACGGATGAGTCCGGACCGAGAGACCGACGACGTCGACGTGGCTATCGTCGGCGGTGGTCCGACGGGCTGTTCGGCGGGCGTGTTCACCGCCCGATACGGTCTCGACACCGTGATCTTCGACCGCGGCCGCTCGTCGATCCACCGGTGTGCGTATCTGGAGAACTACCCCGGCTTCCCCGCCGGGATCGACATCGAGACGTTCACCGCGCTGCTCCACGACCACGCCACGACGGCCGGCTGCGAGATCGTCCCGGATCTCGTCGAATCGGTCGAGCGTCGTGACGACGCTGGATTCGTGATCGAAACCCAGGAAGATCGCCGAGTTACTGCCGACCGGATCATCGCAGCGACACGCTACGGTGGGGAGTATCTCCAGTCGCTCGGCGACGATGCAATGTTCGCGACTCACGAACACGACGGCGAGGAGCACGAGCGGTTCGATCGGTCCTACGCCGACGTCGATGGCCGGACGCCGATCGATGGCTGTTACGTCGCATCGCCGTCGGACGAAGCGGACCGCCAGGCCATCATCGCGGCCGGACGCGGCGCGCGTGCCGGGCACGCCCTCATCGCGGACGTCCGCCGGGGTCGTGGCTATCCCGATCCCATCGCCAAGCAGTACGACTGGGTTCGCAAGGAGGACGAACTGACGGACGAGTGGCGTGACCGCGAGCGCTGGGCCGAGTGGTTCGACGACCGCCTGCCCGACGATCACGACTGCTCGACGGCCCGGTTGGACGAGCTGCGCGAGCGCGAGATCGATCGTCGCCTCGATCAGTACCTCAGCGACGAGGAGATCGCCACCCGGACCCGGCGTGGACAGTCCCGACTGCTCGAACACGTCGACGACGAGCGGGTTCTCGAACGGGCGCGCGAGATCGAGGCCGAGCGCCGGGCCGTCGAGACGGAGCACTGAACGACCGACCTCGACCGACGCGACAGGACTCATCACACATGACCGGACCAACGCTTCACACCATCCACACCACCCTCGACGCGCTGGCGGTCGATGGCGGCCGATACTGCGTCGTATGCGCTCGCACCGGCGAGCACCCGGTGCCGGTTGCCGGGCTACGGTTCGACGACCGAGCCACGGCGGCCCGGGCGGCCCGCGTCGCCCGACGCTACCGCGCTCGGCTGCGACGGTACGATCCACGGGTCGCCGTCCACGACCTCATCGTTTGCGAGGACATCGCCGGAGTTCGTGGCCGGGCCGACCACGGAGGGGCCGAGTGGCACCGTCGGTTCTGGGCAGTCGCCGACCGCGAACTGGCTCGTCTCCGGGCGACCGCGGAGGGCGATCGATGACGGTCGAAACACACGTCGAGGCGGCGCTCGACCGCGTTCGGGACGAACGGGCCGTCGTGACGGAAAAGCAGACGGCCTACGGGCAGTTCGTCCGCGAGATCGAGCAGCTGTCGGTCGACACGCCATCCAGTACACAGGCCACCCGGCAGACGACGGCCGGGTCGATCGCCACGATGCAGTCGGGCGGGGCGGGCGGAGTGGGTGGGTCGGACCGCTGTGAGGAGGTCAGAGAGGAGTTCGCCGCGACCGTCCGCCCGCACAGCACTGCGGACGTCGACGACGGCGAGACGCTGCTCGAAGCGATCGCCGCCGAGCTGTCCGAGCAGGTCGCAATGGCACTCGCGCCGCGAAACGCGACGGTGGGGTTCACCGCGGGCCTCAAGAACGGCGTGCTGTCCGAGGTCACACAGCGACGGTCCGAACTGCGGGCGATGGCGGGGGCGCTCGATCGTGAAGCCGAATCGCTCGTCGAGGCGAAGGGGGTTCTCGACGACGTGCTCGGGTGGATCGTCGAGGCCAACGAGACGCCGCTCACCGAGCTCGGTTTCGACGAGCTTCGGTCGCGCCACGATCGGCTTGCGGAGTTCCGGGATCGGTGTGATGGTCTCGCGCGCGACCGGCAGTCGGTGCTTCGTTCGACCACTACCGGCGACGGTGAAGCCGGTATTGCCCACCAGGAGCTCGTGGCGTGTCTCTACGACGGGTTTCCGGTGGCGTATCCGATTCTTTCGACCGTGGCTCGGGTCATCGAGGTCTGTGATCGGTGCCAGCAGGCGATCAGCGCGCATCTCGTCCGGCGAGTGTAGCCAGCTCGGAAGGGGAATGTGGGGCTGACTCGGGGCGGGAGACGTCGAAGCGTGATCGTGACGGCCATACGCCGTGCCAGGGTTCCCGCAGCGATCCACGGCGAGTCCGTACTTTCTTATCGTCCGCCCGACCCGTATGGAACAGCAATGAGTCAGGCGACGCTTCCGGGTCGGTATCGCAACTCGAACCTCTTTTCGGGCTACTATCTCGACGAGCGTGTCTTCGGGCTGGACGAGTGGGACTGCGACGAGGAAGCCGAGCAGGCGTTCGAGGAGCTACAGGCGCTCTACGAGGCGGAGCAGGGCACGCTCGAAAGCTACGACGAGGACCCGCTCCGGCAACACTGGATCGACGAAGTGCTCTCGATTTTGGGGTACGAATCGCTTCCGGAGACGCCGATCCTCGACGCACGCGGATCGGTCGATCGGGCGCTGTACGACGCCGCCGACGACCGCCGTGCCGCCGCGGCGATGAAGAGTGACGGGGAGTACGCCGGGATCTATGGACAATCGCTGTCGGTGCTCGAAGCCAAGCAGTGGGACGCCGATTTCACCGCACGCTTCGGCGAGGCGCGGTCCTATCGGGACGCCTCCCACCAGATCAAATACTACCTCGAACACACGCCCGAGTCGGTCTCGTGGGGCATCCTGACGAACGGGAAGAAATGGCGGCTCTACGGGACGAAGGACTACGAGACCGAGACCTACTACGAGGTCGATTTGGTCGATCTGCTCGAAACTGGCAGCGTCGAGGTGTTCAAGTATTTTTACGTGTTCTTCCGGCCGGCCGCGTTTCGGGAATCGGCCGGGACGACGTTTCTCGACAGGGTGTGGTCCGAGAGCGAGACCGCCGCCCAGGAGCTGGGCGAGGATCTCCAGGACAACGTGTTCACGGCGCTGCGGGTGCTCGGCGAGGGTTTTGTCGAGACGAACGATCTGGAGATCGACCCTGCCGAGGAGGAGCGGCTCGGCGAGCTGAAGGAGCACTCGCTGGTGTTGCTGTATCGGTTGATGTTCGTGCTCTACGCGGAATCGCGCGGACTCATCGATCCGGACGATCCGCACGCCGCCGAGGAGTACGAGGAGAACTTCAGCCTCGACGCGCTCCGGCGCGAGGTCATCGACGAGGTGGGCGAGCGCGCCGACGAAGGGGAGTTCGAGCGGGAGTTCTCGTCGTTTTCGACCGGGTTGTGGAGCCGTCTTGAGGACCTCTTCGCGCTCGTGGACTCGGGCAACGACGACCTGGGGATTCCGGCGTACAACGGGGGGCTGTTCGACGAGGAGAGTCACGAGTTCCTCGCCGCGAACGAGGTGTCGGACCGGCATCTCGCGGAGGTCGTGTATCGGCTGTCGACGACCGAGACCGACGAGGGCCACGTCGCTGCGGACTACGCCGATCTGGATACCCGGCATCTGGGAACGATCTACGAGGGGCTGCTCGAACACGAGTTCGCCGTCGCGCCCGAGGCGCAGGCCGCCGTATCCGGGGATGGTGGACAGGTCTGGAAGCCCGCCGACGAGGTGAGCGTTGCCGAGGCGGTCGAAACGGTCGAGGCGGGCGAGCTCTACGTGGTGAACGACGACGGCGAGCGCAAGGCCACGGGTGCGTACTACACGCCCGACTACGTGGTGACGTACATCGTCGAGGAGACCGTCGGGCCGCTGCTTTCCGAAATCGAGGACGATCTCGACCACTTGGAGCCGGGCACCCAGGAGTACGTGATCGCGTTCTGGGAGCGCGTGACCGATCTCAAGGTGCTGGACCCGGCGATGGGCAGCGGGCATTTCTTGACGAAGGCCACAGGATACCTCGCCGACGCGGTGATGGAGCGCGTTCGGGAGTTGGAATCGGGCTCGCTGTTCGACGAGGAGTTGGTCCGGCGCACGATCTCGCGGGAGTGTATCTACGGCGTGGACGTCAACGGGATGGCCGTCGAGCTGGCGAAGCTCTCGATGTGGCTCGAAACGCTCGCCGCCGACCAGCCGCTGGCCTTCCTCGATCACCACCTCAAATCCGGGAACTCCTTGGTGGGGTCGGACATCACCGAGGTGCTCGCCGAGGACGGCGACGCCGATGCGATCACGGACGACGCGGAGGGGATGGTCCAGTCGAGCCTGTTCGATTACTTCGATCAGGTGCGCCGGCAGGCGCTCGATCACGTGATGGACCGCATGGGCGAGCTGCTCGCCATCGACAACGAGACCCTGGACGACGTGCACTCGATGGAGGCACTCTACGCCGACATCCGCGAGGACCCGCTGTACGAGCATCTCCAGGCGATGGCGACGGTCCACACGGCCGGTGAGTTCGGACTCGACGTGCCCGACGACGCCATCGAGCGCATGGCCCGCGCCATCGAGGACGACGAAGCGTGGGCCGAGATCGAGGCGACCGACTGGTTCCCCGCGGCCCGCGCGATGGCCGGCGAGGAGGGCTTTTTCCACTGGGAACTCGAATTCCCCGCGGTCTTCTTCGACAGCGACGGCGAGCGACTGGCGAGTGCGGGCTTCGATGCCGTGGTGGGGAATCCGCCGTATGTTCGCCCGCATAACCTAGATGATAGCATCAAGGGAGCACTTTGGGAACTGTACCCTGAGTCATATCGTGCAAAAAGCGACATTCTCAATTGTTTCATCCAATTTTCAATCGAGACGGTTCGAGAGCACGGGAATATTGGTTTAATAACTTCCGATACATGGCGTGTTCTCAGTAGTGCAGAAGGACTCAGAGAATATATCTTGAAAACTGCGAATGTGCGTCGGCTAGGTATTCTCCCAGAGAACGTGTTTCAAGATGCGTCCGTGGAAACCGTTTTGACATTTGTCTCTCCCGAAAGCGATGAGTCTGCAAGGAGCGAAAACGTGATTGGCATTTTTGATGTGGTCTCTGATTCAGAAATCGCGCCCATACCACAGCAAAGATACGATTCAGACAGCGATTCGAGATTCTTCGTACTCTCACCAGAAGAATTCGAACTGAGAGACAAAATCAAATCCGATTCCGCTGAACTGGGCAAACTCTCTGATATTGATTTCGGCCTCAAAACAGGCGACGATTCTAGATATTTGAAAGAGAAGGAGACAGAACCGGAAGACAAAAAATTAATCACGAGCAGAAACATCCAGCAGTACTATTCCAGTTGGAGCGGAACATATGTCTGGTACGTACCAGACGATATGCGACAGCACCGTTCAACGGCACGACCCGGCGAAGCAGAACGATTCGAACGCAAGAAAGTCGTGATTAGCCGAATGAGTGAGTCGCCAACTGGCGTTGTTGACCGAGATTCGTGGTATGTGAAAGACGCGTTGCTTGCCCACACAGATACAGAATACAGTCATGAGTACCTTTGTGCGATTCTGAACTCCAGACTAATCGATTTCTATTATAGCCGCGTTTTCCAAACTCTTGACATTCACCGAAACGAGCTACTTCGAATTCCAATACAAGAAATCGATTTGCGCGCCCCTGATGGAGAAAATATACAGGACTTGTATAGCTTTGGCGCACTTAGTATTCAAGAAATACAGAATAGCGAATTGAGAAAAGAGATGCGAGAATCAGACCTCTTGAAACATGAATTCTTGACATATATCGTTCCTGAAATGGAAACACTCGCAGAAGAGCGAAACGCGCTCAATCTCGACCTCCTCGATTACCTCGGAACCTACGAAGATGGCCCGGCCCTCGGGGAGTTATACCAGCCGGCGAGCGGGCTGGCCGAGTCGGTGCTGACCGACACGGAAGCCGACAGCGAGTTCGAGAAACTCCGGGTGACGGGCGCGCAGATCGAGCGGGATGGCGACCGCCTGCGGGTGCTGGCGGAGCCGTACGTGAAGCCGACCGATCCCGACGAGTACGACACGAACAGTCGGGGCTACGCCACGCTCGATCCCGTGCCGGCGATGGAGTTCGTTGGGCTGAGTGAGCCAGAGGCCGACCTCATCGCGGCGTTCGTGCCCCACGCGGTCGACGCGGCCGACGGCTTCGCGGGCTATCGGGACAACGCGACCGCGACGATTTCGCCGCTCGATAGATTGGAGGGGCTGACGCTGCCGACGCTTGCGGATGTCGAGGGTGGCATCGAGCGCTATATGGACGCCCGCGAGCGCGCCGCGGAGCTGGACGAGAAAATCGAGCGCACCGACGATCTGATCGACGAGATCGTCTACGAACTGTACGGGCTGACGGATGAGGAGATCGAGATCGTGGAGGAAGCGGTCGGGGAGTAACGTCCGCGCGAGCCGCAGGCGAGCGCGGTTCACCGAGCCGAGCGCAGCGAGGCTCGGGACTTTTTCATCGACGTTTTTGCGCCGAGTGGTGCGCTTTGCGCACCCGAGGCGGAAAAAGGTCGGAGTGCAGCAAAAGGTGGGGCTGGAGGTGGGTTGTTTATCCGTACTGATGTTGAAGATGAGCTATGAGTCTCACTGCAGATGACTTCGCCGAGTTCGTCCGTGATGGCGGCGACGAGGACGACCGTCCACTCGGTGACGCGCTCGCGGAGTTGGCGGTCGACGTCGACATGGATTCCGTCGCGGCGGTTCGTGATCTCCGCGAGCAGACATGAGGTGTTTCGCCGATACGAACGTGCTCGTCGCCGTCGTGACGAAAGACGACGACCGCGCCGACGCCGCTATCGCGGTACTGAACGACCACGAGATGCACACGTCGGTGTTGAATCTCATGGAACTGCGGAGCGTGCTCGCGAAGAAAAAGCAGTTCGACCGCGAGCACGTCGAAGGAATCGAAGCGCGAATCACGAACCGAGCCACGATCACGTTTCCCGACGCATCGGATATCGTTGCCGCGAACCGACTCCAGCGCGAGACGTACCTCTATCCGATGGACGCGCTGATCCTCGCTGCCGCCGACGCCGCCGATGCAACCCTCCTGTCGTTCGACGCGGAGTTGCGAGAACACGGAGCGAAGTCGCCCGAAGAGATACGATAACGATACGTTCCGAAACCTGCCGGCCATCGTCTCCCGAATCCACTGTTCTGACGGACTCGGTGCTGACCGACGCCGACAGCGAGTTCGCCACACAGTGAAACAGAGCTGGTGGGCCACACCACCATCTCATACCGGGAAGTCGGCGTCGGGATCGACCACGCGATCCGGCTCGTCGGGCACGCGCCAGTCGGTCGCGAGCTCCAGAAGCTGGGCGAGGATGCGCCCGGTCGCACCCCACACGACGAAATCGTCGACCCGGAAGAAGTGGAGTCGAATCTCGCCGTAGTGGGGGTGATCGCGGCGCTCCGAGTCGTAGTTCGCCGGGTCGGTGAGCGCCGCCACCGATAACACTGCTACCTCGGCGACCTCGCGCTCGTCGGGGACGTACTCGCGGTCAGGAACCCGGGCGACGAACGGCCGGACCGCGTACTCGGTCACGGTCCGGATGTCGTCGAGCCGGCCGATCACTTCGGCAGTCTCCGGATCGAGTCCGATTTCTTCGTTCGCTTCCCGAAGCGCGGTCGCGGTGAGGTCTTCGTCGCTGGGTTCGCGGCCGCCGCCGGGGAAGCTCATCTGGCCCGGATGCTCGCCGAGGTGGTCGGCGCGCTTGGTAAAGAGAAGGTGCGGACCGTCCTTGCGGGTGATGACCGGCGCGAGCACGGCCGCCTCCCGCTGCTCGTCGGTAACCGCCGTGGCCGAATACTGAGCCACCCGCGCGAGATCCATGCCCATCGAACGTGCCGCCGGGGCTTAATTCGTCCGCTCGTCGATCTCGGGCGCGTGGCTCCCGGCGCGGTCGTCGGCCCCATCCATCTCCGCTGCCGCGTCGTCGAGCCGATCGCGGACACCACCCAGATCGACCGGAGCCCACGCATCGAGGTCGTAGCTCACGTCCAACAGCTGGGTGATTCGCGCGTGATCGGCGTCGGCGACGGCCCGCGCCGCGTCCGCACGAAATCGCTCCTCGGCGACGGCTCCCAGAACTGTGCGGTCGACCTCGCGTGGCTCGATATCCAGGATATGTGGGAGGTCCTCGGCCCGGTCCGGGAGCGTCGGAAACGCCGTCGGGCCGACGGCGAGAAGCGGGTCATCCGCAGTCGCTTCCGGAACCATCCCCTCGACACCGGTATCCGCAGGGTCGATCGCGACGAGACGGTAGGCCGTGATCGCGTCGTCGATCGTCTCCGCCGACTCGAACTCGGTGCCACGCTTGAACGCGAGTTCGTCACACGCCTGGGATAGCTCCGCGCGGGTGAGCGCGCCGAACAGATCGACCACGCCGGCGAGCTCGTCGTGGCTGAACTCCATCGTTCGACGGTTCCGGTCGACGCCAATGGCTCTTTGGATCGCCCGCGATCGGCCGACTCGAACCGATCCCACGGTAACGTTTTGGCAGTGGCTACTCCATCTGAGTCGTGACGACCGAAACCAACGACGGAGACGATGCGATCGACGGCGGACGGCTCGGGGTGGGGATCGCTATCGGTGTTGCACTCGGTGCAGCCCTCGGGACAGCGACGGGCGAGATGGGGTTGTGGCTGGGTGTCGGCGTCGCCATCGGGATCGGTGTCGGCACGGCGCTCGAATCACGATCCGGGTAACAACAGAGACCGTCTCAACCGCCAGCTGTGTCGGCAATGTGTCCGACTCAGTCGACCGATTCGAGGTCCGCTTGCGCGGCTCGTCGGAAGTGCTCAGGATCGAGCGACGTGTCCCCCCACGCTGGGAGGCGCGTGTCGGCACCAGGGGGATCGATCGCTGCGGCGTACTGGGCGACCTGGTCGCGCTCGGCCACCCGGTCGTAGTCGAGCCCGTTGTGCGCGGCGTCGGCAGCGTACTGTTCGACGAGCGTTTTTGCGGCGGTTTCGTACCGCGCGGGCAGCGTCTCGTACGCCGGCTCGACGCTGTGTTCCTCGATAGCGCGGAACACCGCTGCGCCGACCGCACGACTCATCGCCGCAAGCCCCGCCGAGCCGCCGACGTCGCGGTGGTCGTGGACGTGGGTGCCGAGATCGACCTGGGCCGTGCCCGCGAACCCCACAGCGTCGAACGCGGCACCGAGTGTATCGATTTCGAGGCCCCACTCGCGACTCACCCGAAGCTGACGCGCGAGATCGGCCGTGAGCGCGACTTCGCCCGCGAGCGCGTACCGGAACGCGTCGAGGTATCCGAGGATCGCCGCGTCGTGGCGCTGGGCGAGTGCGCGCACCAAAGGAACGTAGAACAGCCGGAACAGCCGTCCGAACAGCTGGTTTCGCTCGACACGGGCGTAGTAGCCTTTCACGAACCCGAACTCGCCGTCGAGCGGCGCGAGGAGTCGAGGGACGTGTCCCGAGGAGTACGAGGTCGCGTCGGCGTCGTGGATCACGACGTACTCGGTGTCGAGCGCAGCGACGCCGAGTGCGAGCCAGACGTCCCGGCCCTTCCCCCGCGCGCCGTCGAGACCGTGCTCGGCCAGCAGTTCCCGCACCTGCGGACCGCCACACCAGAGCGTCTCGACCGGGTCGAACGCGCCGAGCCACGCGTCGAACGCACCGACGTTCGCCGGTTCGGTTCGGAGGGCGACGATCACCTGTGCGGGGTCGATATCCGCGAGCGTCGAGAGCACTCGTTCGGCCGCTGGCGTCCGGTACTCGCGGTCGGTCATCGGCACGACGACGGTCGCCCGATCGGTGGGGGCATCCGGCGTGGCGTCGCCGAAGTCGTGCAGCGTCGTGATCCGTTCCTGTACGTACTCCACGATCAGCCACCCCACACGGCCGTCGTGATCGGAAATCGGTCGGTACTCTGCGGTTCAGCAAATCTGGAAACGAAGAGTGGGCGGCAGAGAACCGGGCGACGTCGCGACGAACGCGGCGGGCCGGGCGGCGGACTCCGTGACACGGCCGCTGCTACGCGAAGCCGTCAATCAAACCTTCCGAAAGCCACCGCGATCGCCGGTTCGTGGCCTCGAGCGATGTGACTTACTGCCGTAGTGAAAAGGCACGGGAGATGATGCCAGGGCAACGGACCGTATCCCGTGCGCACGGAACCAGAGGCGGTTCCATCCGTACGAATGACCCCGAGTATGGAATACTTACCTCTTGCATCGTGTGTCAAGGTGTGAAACATGTGTCTCGCCGAGAGACGCGAACGCTCACTCTGGTTCGGCGAGGTGTTTGGCGCGACGGGCGTCAGTCCGGTGGTCGTCGTAGACGTCGTGTGCCCACGATCGGAGCGTCTCGTCGGTGCTGTCGAGACACTCACGGAGGACGCCGCGCTCGTCGTGTGTGTTGACCAGCACGCGTTCGTCGAAGATCGCGAGACCGAAGTGGAGTTCGGCGGGATAACAGTACAACGTGAAGTTGTCGAGCGAATATCCGTCCTCGAGGTCGTTCGAATAGTGGGTCAACGAGGCGTCGAGCACCGATTCGTCGATGATCAACTCCATGTCGGTGTCGGTCGTGATGAGCGGCTGTGCGGCCTCGGTGAAGCGTGGGCTAACAACCGACGCGATGCCACGAAACGTTTCGGTCGTGGCCGTTCTGAACTGGTCAGTGAAATGGGTGGCAGCCGCGTGGGGGTCCTCTCGGGAGTTCGTCACCAGCGTGGCTTTCGAAAGCGCAGCGAGCGGGAGCGTGTCAGCGAGGTCGCCGAGTCGGTTGAGAAACATACCCCACTCGTCGATCCGGTCGATCGCCGATTCGAGTGCTTCGTAGTGGCTGAGAACGAGATCGCCGCCGATAGTGAGTCGGTACTCACCGCCCGTCTGCTCGACCCATCCCCGACTTTCGAGCCCGTCGAGCGCGCGGTGGACGGTCGAGCGCGACAGGTCACACGCCTCGGTGAGTTCGCACTGGCGATGGGGCTGCTCGCGGAGCGTTTCGAGGATCCGTACTCGGTTCGCCGAGCCGGCCAGAAACGCGACGTGCTCACGCGGTCCCATTGGCTCGGATGTCCCCTATTGTGCGGTATATCTCTTTTGGATCAATCGGTGGAAAAATGCTCATGTCATAAACACGTTCGGCGCTGTACACTTCACGCAGACGGGGAGTTGGGTCGCTCACTCGAAGGTCGCGTCGAACGCGTCCGCCCCCATCGCGTCCACGCGGCCCGAATCGACGTTTGCCACGACGTGTTCTGAACGACGCATCCCGACGAGCGCGCACGTCACACCAGGTCCCGAACGCGCGAACGTGAGCGCCTTCGCGGCCGGCGTCTCGCCATCGAGTCGGTCGGCAACGCCGGTCGGGATCTCCTCTGCAAGCCGACCCTGGGCCAGTGGCGCGCTCACGAACACGTCGAGTCCGGCCTCGCGCGCGAACCGGAGCGCGCTCTGGGGACCGTCGGGACCGTCGTGGGCCGCGACGGTGAACGCGTCGGCCATGACGACGTTGAACGGAAGCTGCACGGCCCGGAAGTGGGTCGCGTCGTTGCCCGTCGTCCGGGCCGCAGCGCGGGCGCGCGAAACGACCTCGGGGAGCGAGAGGTGATTTGGGTCGTCAGGTGCGACACGGAACGCGTCCCACGTCGCCACGCCGTAGTGACGGAGGTCACCAGCGGCCGCGCGCTCTTCGAGTCTGGCGAACGTCGCCTCCAGATCGTCGTAGACGGTCTCGCGTGAGCGCTCGTCGAGCTGGAACTCTGGGTTGTGAACGTAGTAGCAGTCGATCGTTTCGATCCCGAGATTCGCGAGCGAGCGATCGAGCTGATCGTCGACGAACGCGGGCGCGAGACAGTGCATCCCGCGGACGAGATCGTCGGCGTCGACGATTCCGGGTTCGATGTACTCCTCACGAATGTACTGTCCCGGGTCGTCGGGTCGTCCACCGTCGAACGGCACGAACCCGCCCTTGGTGGCGATCACCACCGCGTCGCGATCGACATCGGCCGCATCGAGCGCACGCCCGACGACCCGTTCGGAGCGCTGGTGACGGTAGTTGATCGCGGTATCGAGCACGTTGATGCCGGAGTCGAGCGCCCGCACGATCGAGTCGTGATACGACTCGTCGACTTCATCGGTGGGATCGCCGAGGTAGGTCCCGAGGCCGATGCTGGAGACGATGCAGTCGCCGAACCGGCGGAAGTACGTCCGGCCGAATTCCTCAGTATGGCGGTCGCGGTACGCCCACGTCGCCTCGCTGGTTGCCATGCGAGCGATTGGCGGCTCGTGGTGATATGCTGTGGGACACGCCTCCCAACGGCTCCGCCACGAAGCAGCACCAATCCGTTTCTCGGCGACGGAATTGACTCGTCCACAACAATCACGATGCAAACGAGAGACCGCGAGCCACACCCTCCCGCGCCCACTTTTTTACTTCTCGGGTGCGCTCGCTCCCGTCGGTCGCTCGCCCACCACTCGTCGCAAAAACCTGGACTAAAAACACCCGCTCACTCGCGGTGCTCGTTCGCGGTTCAGCTACACTGACTTTCCGCTACCACACCGCAACCGCCACACACCTCCCCAACCGATTCCTTCACTCCGTTCAGTCATCCCTCGCACGAGTCGTGCGCTGGAGGCGCACTCCCGCGCGCCACTGCCAGCGGATTTTCGTCCGCCGCCGTCACCCGCTCCGGTACGCGTCGATCGCCGCCCGGTACCCCTCGCGGTAGGTCGGGTACGTGAACTCGTAGTCCAGATCGTGGAGTTTGTCGTTCGCACAGCGCTTCGAGGTCTCTATCCGGCGGCGTGCGGCTGCGGAGAGATCGCCGTCTTCGAGGCGCTCGTCCTTCGTTCGCTTCTCGGGGCGCGGAACGTCGCACTCGTCGGCGAGCCAGTCGGCGAAGGTGTGCTTCGAGACAGGTTCGTCGTCGGCCACGAGCACCGTATCGTCGCGCGCGGTGTCGATTTCGAGGAGGAATCGGATCGTGCCGGCGGCGTCGTCGCGGTGGATCATGTTGAGATAGCCCGCCGTGACGGGGCCGTCGAGGTAGCGATCGAGCCGGTAGCGGTCGGGGCCGTACAGCCCCGCGAAGCGCGCGACCGTTCCCGCAATGCCGTGATCGCTGGCTTCCTCGCGGGCGATCCGCTCGGCCTCGGCGAGCACGTCGGTCTTCTCGGTCGTCGGCTCGATCGGCGTCTCCTCGTCGACCCACGCGCCGTCGTGATCGCCGTAGACGCCAGTCGAGGAGGTGTAGATCAGGCGATCAGGTGGCTGCTCGCGCGTGCCGAAGGCCTCGATCGCGGTCCGGAGACCGTCAACGTAGATCTCGCGCGCGGCCTCGGCGTCCCGACCACCCGAACTCGCCGCGAACACCACGCAATCGACGTCCGGCACGCGCGCGAGGTCGTCGGGATCGGTGATATCGGCCCGGGCGGCATCGAGGCCGGCGCGTTCGATCCGTTCGACGCCCGCTTCCGAGCGGCGCACCCCGACGACGTCGTGGTCGGGCGCGAGCTGGCGACCGAGTTCGAGACCGACGTAGCCACACCCCAGAATGGCGACACGGGTCACGGTTTGCGTTCCTCGATGTACCCGTGAATGGTGGCGAGCTCGTCGAGATCCATCGGGAGCCGGCCCTCGATCTTCTGCTGGATCTCGCGGGCATCGAGCGCACCGTCGATCCCGGACTCGACCGCCTCGACGTCGAGGACGGCGGTCGTCATCCCCATCAGGAGGTGGTCGCGGGTTTCGAGCACGATGGCCTCCGCGTCGGGTTCGTCCTCGCTCGTCGCGAGGATCGCCGCGGCCTCTTCGAGCGTGAGATCGGGTGATTCGCCCTCGGCGAGCATCGTGACCGGCTCCCGTGGGACGCCAGCCTCGTCCGCGACGATCTCGACTCCGTATTCTTCGATGACGTTTCGGAGGCGGTCGTCGTAGCGTTCGCGGAGTTCGTCGGGCGAGAGGCTGCCCGCGTCGTCGATATCGTGGAGCATGTCCGGGATAGCGCTCGCCGACGTAAGTGGATTGAGTTCGGGAGCGAGGCCGGCCGTGAACGCGTCGTCGTAGCCCGCGACGCGCCCCAATCCCTCGATCAGTCCCGTTTCGGCTGCGAGCTCTGCAACGGAGCCGCTGCGGCCGGCCGCGACGCGGGCTGCACCGAGTGGATCGCGAAGCGTGCGTGCCGCCAGTGCCCGGTCGTGGTCCGCGGCGAGCGCGACGAACCGCCCGGCGGCGACCAGCAGCGCCGTTGCCCCGTCGCTGTGGACGTACGTCCCGGCCTCGATCTGCGTTCGCACGCTGGCAACGGGGCAGCCAACGAGCGCGACGACGACGCTCGCACGACAGGCAGGGCTCGCCGCCAGACGACCCTCCTTCGGGCAGTCGGTGGCGTCGACGACGAGCCGCCGGCCTTCCACGCGTGTCTCACAGCCGCAGTCGCCATCAAGTGCGTTTGCTGTCGGCTGACCTGACGCGTCCTGCATGCCACGCGGTGGTCGCGGTTTCGGATTTGAAACTTCGCCGGCAGCGGTCGGGCGGTCGCGGTGCGGTTGCGGCGGTGCGGGCCTGGCGTCCTGCGGTCGCTCCGCGACTGCAGGGCTCAGGAGAGCTTGCTCTCCTGGTGGATCGAGGGCGAGGGTGCGAGCAACGCGAGCGCCCGAGAGCTCGGGTGGTGCTGTGCGGTAGCAGGAGTGCCAGCAGTTCTACCGCGAGTGAGCGGCAGTTTTTAGTCCAGGTTTTTGGAGAGGGTTCGACCGAACGCCGCAGGCGTGAGGGAGGACCCTCTGTAAAAAAGTGGGTGCTCTAGGCCAGACTCGATCCGTCGAACTCGCTGCGGTCGTAGTCGATCTCCATCGCGTCGAGCAGCGTGGGCGCGATGTCGAACAGGTCAGTGTCGTCACCGACGTGGGCGTTCGCATCGTCGACGAACAGGCAGGCGTTATCGAAGCTGTGCATTCCGTTGCGCGGCCCGGTGTCGAAGACGCTGTCGTGGCCCGAGAAGCCGGCTTTGAGATCGAAGCCGTGATTCGGGATGGCGACGAGATCGGGCGCGATGTCGTCGTGGGCTCCGCGGAAGGCGTCCTCCTTCTCGACGACGCGCTCACAGACCTTCCGGCCGTCGGGGCCTTCGAGGGTTTCGAGCGCTTTCTTGAGTTCGGTGCGTTTCTCCTCGTAGTCCTCTTCGGCGACCGCGCCGCGTGGCTCGCGGCCTTCGAGGTTGATGTAGAACCGGCCAGGGATGAACGCGTACGCCTCGGTGTCGTCGGAGATGTCCGCGAGGCTCTCGTGATCGTCGTCAGCGTAGTCGAGCCAGCCGTTCTGGTGGAGCCACTCGTTGAAGTGGACTTCGTGATCGAGGCTCGTGAATCCGTGGTCGGAGGCAACCGCCATCGTGACGTCCTCTGGCAGCATCTCGCGCAGGCGGCCGAGATACTCGTCGACCTTGCTGTAGAAGTCGAGGAACTCCTGCTTGTACTCGCCGTCCTCCTCGTAGTGTTTGAACAGGAAGTGGTTCACTCGATCGGTGGTCATGAACACCCCGAACAGGAGGTCCCAGTCGTCCTGCTCCACGTACTGTGAGAAGGCCTCGAAGCGGGCGTCGAGGGTGGCGTGGGCGTCCTCGATGAACTCACTCTTGTCGTCGTCGTGACCGAGCTTCGCGTTGTTGTCGATCCGGTAGTCGAGACCGGAGAGGGTGTCTCGAAGCTCGTCGGGGTAGGCGGCCTCGTCGACGCCAGGCGAGAGGAAGCCCGAGACCATCCGCTGGACGTCGCGCTGGGGCGGGAAGGTCACGGGGACGTTCATCACGGTGGCGTCGCGGCCCTCCTCCTCGACGCGGTCCCAGACACGAGTCGCCTGGACGTCGCGCCCCATCGGAACATAGGTTTCGTACGAACCGACTTCTCGGTCCTGGAAGCCGTAGACGCCCGTCTCACCGGGGTTGACGCCGGTGGTCAGGGAGGGCCAGCACGCGCTCGATTCGGGGGGTACGATCGAATCGATCGCGCCCGAACTCCCCTCGCGGGCGAGCGTGGAGAGGTTCTCGAAGACGTCCGGGTTGTCCTCGATCAAGCTGTACGGAACCCCGTCGATACCGAAGAAGGCGACGCGCGGGGCGTCGTCGCCGCGGATGCGGTCGAACAGTCCCATGGGACGGCTACTCCCGAGGGGCACAAAGAACGTTCGTTTCGGCATCACCCCTCACGGGACGGGATCGCCGGAACACGCCGACCGTCAGTGCTCGCCAAGCGGCTGTCCACAGGCCGGACAGCGCGCTGTCCCGTCGTCCGTGTCGTCGACCGCGAGGTTCTCGGGGACCACCGTGAGGTGATGCAAGCCGGCAGCGGGACGTTTTGCGGCCATCACGACCATCGCTACGACTCCCGCACCCAAAAGATTACCCATAATTCTAACACATTCGCCGCGGCCCCCGGCATAACCGTGAGGAATACGAGGATTTTCGTCGCCGGAACTCGTTGGCAGAGTATGTTCGAACGAAACGTCGGTGGTCTCGATCGGATCGCTCGCGGCGTGCTGGGTGCGTGCCTCGTCGCGGTCGCGTTCGGTGCGTTTCGTGCTGGCCGGCGCTCGACGGCGGTCGCCGTAGCACTCGGGAGCGCCGGGCTGCTGTTCAACTTCGCTACGGCGCGCTGTGGACTGAACAAGCTGCTCGGCATCGACACCTGTCCGCGGGAGTGACAGCCCCGAGAACTTGACTTCGCGGTGGCGCGCGGCTGCACGCCGTTCATCGGCGCGCAACTCTCGTGCGAGGTCTGCGTGAGCGAAGCGAACGCAGGCTCGTCAGAGCTTCGCTCTGACGGTGGATGACTGAGCGACAGGCGGCACGAACGAAGTGAGAGCCGCCGAGCGAAGGAATCGGCTGGGGAGGGTGTGGCTCTCATTTGTATCGGATGTAGCACCACAGACATCGTCGGAGTTATCATTTCTGATTGACTTTCGACGGTGCCGCCGCAGGATTCGGACCACAGCCTTGTCTTGGGGTTCGCGTCGATCCTCGAAGATCGAATGAGTTGCCGGGTATGAACGCATTTCTCCACGAGAAACTGTCACGTCGAGCGGTATACATTGTACCAATAATACATTGAAGAAAGACACAACAACATAGCGAATAGAAGCAGCGGAACGTGACCGGTTTCCGGGATCGCTGACCAAAAACGATCGATCTCTCTCGTGGTTGAGATGAGAACGCCCGCTGCTGCAAGGACCCATGCCTTGACGAAATCGCTGTTGTTCATATCTCGCTATGACTCAGCAGGAGACAGGATTGTCGGTCTCAGCCGAACTGTTCGGCGTAGAGGTCCTGGGCGTGTTCGATCGCGTCGTAGGCCGCCTGGCGATCCTCCCAGCCCTGTGTCTCGACTTCCTTCCCTTCCTCCAAGTTCTTGTACGTCTCGAAGAACTCGTCGATCTCGTCGAGCTGTTGCTGAGGAATGTCCTCCAAGTCCTCGATGTGGTCGTAGCGGGGGTCCTCGCTCGGAACGGCGATGACCTTGTCGTCCTGTTCGCCGTCGTCGTCCATCCGCATCAGCGCCACGGGGCGGGCCTCGACGATGCAGCCGGGGAAGGTTTGATCCTCAACCAGCACCATGACGTCGAAGGGGTCCTCGTCGTCGTAGTAGCTCTGCGGGATGAACCCGTAATCCGAGGGGTAGTGGACGTTCGAGTGGAGCACGCGATCGAGGACGACGCCCGGCACGTCCTTGTCGTACTCGTACTTGTTGCGCTCGCCCTTGAGACACTCTACGACCGCGTAGATCTCCTCGGGCGGATCGGGGCCCGTTTCGAGGTCTTCCCAGAGGTTCGTCATCGACCGGATCTCCAGGAGGCAGCCAAAAAATATTTTCTATTCGCCCGTCAACAGTGAGTATCCCGCTGTAGAATCGGCCGAATCTTCCGGTGGTATTCGTTGGTTATGGTGGTGTCAGCCACTAAACCCACCGTATTCCCGGATGAAGTTGCAAACTATTAAATAGACTGATGACATATCACGGTGCGATGTCAGAGGCACAAGCGGCACCGGACCGAAGTATCGCACGCGACTTGACGGCTTTTCAACAAAACATCCTCGTCATCCTTTCCGACGAGCCGATGTACGGCCTGGCGATCAAGCGCCAGCTCGAAGAGTACTACGACTCGGAGGTCAACCACGGGCGACTCTACCCCAACCTCGACGACCTCGTGGAGCTGGATCTGGTCGCCAAGAGCGAACTCGACAAGCGAACCAACCAGTACGAGCTCACCGACGCGGGCTACGAGGTCGTCGTCGACAAGCTCGACTGGACGTTCTCGAAGTTCGTGACCGACGCCGGGCGCGCCGACACCGTGCGCGACCTCGTCAACGACAACGCCTGAGGCGGCCATCGACGGCGATTTTTCGCGGTGCGTGACGATGCTCGCGAGCGCCGGCTACGGCTCCGCGGCGTCGACGACCTCGTAGCTCACGTTGCCGTCGCGGAGCTCGCCGGTGTGGGCCGACAGCTGATCCGCGACCGCGATCAGACAGACGTCGAGTCCCTTCGTGGCAGCTTCCCGGACCGCGGTCGCCGTCCCGAACCGGATGTCGGGGTCGACGTCCGCCGCCCGCGTCGCGGCCAGCGCCTCGGTCCCTGCCGTCGCCACCAGATCGTGGTCCGCAGCGGCATCGGCGACCGTCTCTGGATCGAGCGTCGTGCTGCCACCGTCCTGGACCTGTGGCACTGAGAACACCGTCACCGTCCCGAGGTCGTAGTCGAGGACACCCGTGAAATCCGTCACGCCGACGTCCTCGCCGGCCGCAGCGTCGGTGACGGCGATCGCGGTCGCGCTCCCCGCATCGCCCGCCGTCGCCCGGAGCACGCCGTCGCCCATCGCGAGCGAGACCGTCGATCCCTCGTCGATCGCGGTCGTGGCGAGCGCGGTGTCGACCTCGACCTCCTCGATGACGTCCTCGGAGACGTGGCTGACGAACTCCCGAAGCTCGTCGGTCCGAGTCAACAGCCAGTCGACGCCCTCCTTGGTGACCTCGTACCGCCCACGACCGTGTTTCTCGACGTAGCCCTGGTCGATCAGGTCCTTCAAGTAGTCGCTCACGGCCTGAGAGGTGACGCCGATCGCGTCGGCGACCTCGCGCTGGCTGACCGCCGGCTGGCGCTCGGCGATCCCCGTGAGAATTCGATACCGGGTGGCGTTGCGCTTGCTCCGGAGCACCCCCACGTCCCCGGCGTCGCCCGCGTTCGTCATCGTCGGTGGTGTGTACCGCGAACGCAAGTAGTTTTGGTGTACTCCGGGCACGATTGTATCCGAGGCGGGATTTTCGCCGTCTGAAGAAATACTACTTGCATTAAAACAACCAAAATTGTTTTACTACTCACCGGAGTTGTCTTCGGTGATGTCGCGTGTAGCGCTCCCTCACGACGCGAAAGCTGGCCCGACCAAATCGGAGGTACGGGCCGTGCTGCTCGGCAAACTCGGCCTGACGCCGACGGATCACTTCGTCGAAGTCGGGTCGTGTACCGGGGCCGTCACCATCGCGGCGGCACGGCGCGCGGGCCGGATCACCGCGCTCGAACGCAAGCCCGAACGCTTGGCGGTTACGGAAAGAAACCTCGCGGCCAACGACGTTACCGCGGACGTCGAACTCCGCGAAGCCGAAGCGCCCGATGGCCTGCCCGAAGACGCCGACGCGCTGTTTCTCGGCGGCAGCCGGAACTACGAGGCCGTACTCGATCACGCCGTCGCGACCGGCGTCGACCGGATCGTGATGAACGTCTCCCGGCTCGAAGTCGCCGGGGCAGCCACCGCGGCGTTCCGCGAGCGCGACCTCCTCGACGAAGTCGTCCAGTTCCAGGTGAGCCACGGGTACGAGCTCGCTGGCGCGACGAGTTTCGATTCCCAGAACCCGGTGTATATGCTGGTTGGCGGGGCCAGCGACGCCGACGATACCACCGATGGAGGCGCGCCATGAGCCTCTATGGCGTCGGTCTCGGCCCCGGCGAGGCGGATCTCGTCACGCTCCGCGGCAAGCGCGTGCTCGAAACGACCGACGTGGTCTACTCGCCCGGTCGCCTCTCGCGGTCGGTGGCGATCGAGCACGTTCCCGAAGATCGCATCGGCGATCTCGACTTCCCGATGACCCGCGACGAGGACGAACTCCGGCGAGCCTGGCGCGAGGCCGCCGCGGAGATCGCGCCGCGGGCGCGCGACGGGACGGCCGCCTTCGTCACGCTCGGCGATCCCAACGTCTACTCGACGTTCGGCCATCTCCGACGGACGCTCGCGGCGTTTCATCCGGATGTCGGGATCGAGATCGTGCCCGGCGTGAGCGCGGTCACCGCCTTCGCGACCGCGCTCGGTGTCGAGATATCGTCGGGCGCGAGCCTCGCGCTCCGTGAGGCCGCCCGCGGCGCGGCCCCGACCGGTCCCGATCGAATGGTTTTGTTCAAAGTCACCGACGCGCCAACGACCCACGAGGGACTCCGCGAGGCGGGCTACGACGTGGTGTACGGCCGCCGGCTGTTCATGGAGCAGGGCGAGACCATCGTGACCGACGATCCCGACACGATCGCCGAGCGGGACTACTACACCCTGGCCTACGCCGAGAAGCGCGACCTCGACGTCACACCGGCGACCGCCGCGTTCGAGGCGGAGGAGTCGGCTGGCGCTCCCGAGATGGAATCGAGAACGGAAGCCAGCGACGACGAGTCGGACGAACCGAGTCGAACGGCGGCGGACGACCGGGCCGGAACGACCGACAGCGACGGAACAGAGGGCGTCGCCGTCGCGGAGTGTGCCGAGGGCGAGGGCTGTGGCGACGAGACGCCGGAGGTCCGCTCCCGATGACCGATCCCCAGGACGCGATCGATGCGGCGGGGGCCGTCCGCGAGACGGAGCGCGATCCGCGGATCACCGAGCGAACCGCCGGCGAGATTCAGGACGGCATCCCGTTCATCGGAGCCGGGCCGGGCGATCCCGGCCTGCTGACGGTCACCGGCCGAAAGTTGGTCGAGGCTGCCGACCTCGTTGTCCACGCGGGCTCGCTCGTTAACAGCGAACTCCTCGATGCGTACTGTGCGGACGCCGAGCAGGTGTCGAGCATCGGAAAAGATCTGGAGGAGCTGATTCCGCTCATGCGCGACGCCCACGAGGCCGGACGAAGCGTCGTCCGGCTTCACAGCGGCGATCCCGCGATCTACGGTGCGGCCCTCGAACAGATGGACGCGCTCGAACACGAGGATGTGCCAACCTACCTCGTGCCGGGCGTCACGTCGGCGTTCGCGGCGAGCGCGACGCTCCGGACCCAGCTCACCCTGAATGGCGTGGCGAACCACGTCGCGTTCACCCGGCCGCGGGGCGAGACCCTCGATCCCGACGAGGACCACATCGGCGAGTTCGTCGAAATGGGCGACGTCACGACCTGCATCTATCTCGGTACCCACGCGATCGCCGAGACGATGGACCGCCTGGTCGAGACGGGCCACGACCCCGACACGCCGGTGACCGTCGTCTATCACGCCTCGTGGCCCGACGAGGACATCATCGAGGGCACGATCGGGACCATCGGCGAGAAAGTCGCGGCGGCGGGCTATCGAGCCTCGGCGATGGTCGTCATCGGCGACGCGGCGACGGGAGCAGGCTACGAGCGCTCCTATCTCTACGGCGACTGGGCGAACCGGGGCGCGGATGAAAGCGAGAGCGAGGCGGACGACTGAGATGCGACGGCAACACTCCCCAAAACGTGTAGAAAGCCCCCGCGCTCTCGACTCGGGCGGCTCGCTGCGCGCCTCGGCTCACGGCTCGCGGCGACGCCGCTCGCGCAGACCGTGGCCTCCCTTCGATCGGCCACGCGCCGCTCGCCTTCGGTGCTTGCGTCGTCGGCCGTCGTCGAGAGACCGGCCACTTTCATTCCCACCCCTGCGGCTGGTCGGCCAGCAGTCACGCGCGATGATCCACAGACAGATCAATACTGAATCATGAGTACCGACACCAACGACACGGATTCGAGCGAAACGAGCGAACGAGAGGAATCGAACGGATCGAGCGGCCACTGCTCCACACCGGATTCGGATGGCGAGGTGGCCGAGGAGATCGCGATCGTGAGTTTCGAGCGCAAGCTCGACACCGCCCGCGAGATCGCGGCGGGCATCGGCGAGGCGTACGACTCGGTCGACATCATCGAGTACCACGGCGACGTCTTCGAAGAGCACTGGGGCGAGTACGACTGTTTCGTGGGGTTGATGGCCTCGGGCATCGCGATGCGCAAGACCGCGCCGCTGCTCGACAGCAAGTGGGACGATCCCGCGATCGTGGTCGTCGACGAGGAGTTGACGTGGGCGATCCCGATCACCGGCGGCCACCACGGCGCGAACCAGGTCGCGGGCGATCTCGCGGAGTTGGGTGCCGTTCCGGCGATGACGACCGCGAGCGAAGCGGCGGGCGAGCAGGGTGTCGAGAGCAAGGCGAAGGCGCTCGACGCCCACGTCGTCAACGGCGACTCGACGGTGGCGACCAACCTCGCAGTGCTGAACGACGATCTCGGTCCTGTCGCCCGACTCGACGGCCCCCAGGCAGTCCTCGTCGGCGACGACGTCACCGTTCTCAAACGCAACGGCGACACGGGCGTCGTGCTCGGGACAGGAACTGTCTCCGGCGTGCAGAAGGAACAAGTCCTCGGCGCGTGGGAGGCTGCTCTCGACGACCTCGATCTCGGGTTGAGTTTCGACGATGTCGACTTCGTCGCGACCGGCACCCGGAAGGAGGGCGAGGAGGGGCTCTACGTGGCCGCCCAGGAGATCGGAGCGGGAGTCGTCCTCTTCGAGAAAGAGACCTTAGAGGGGTTCGAGGGGCCCTCACCCTCCCGATCGAAGGAGCTGATCGGGTGGCCGGGGATCGCGGAAGCGTCGGCGATCGCCGGTGGCCGTGACCACGAACTCGCGCGCGAAAAAGAGCGGTTCGACGACGCCGTGACCGTGGCGGTGGGGCGCTGAGATGGCTGCGACGAACGACGACGATCTCGGGACGCTCTCCGTCGTCGGTATCGGCCCAGGTCTTCCGCACGCGATGACTCAGCGTGCGAAAGACGTGATCGCCACCGCCGACTGCGTGATCGCCTCGAATCTCTACCAGGCGTTCCTGCGCCGGGACGGCACGCTGCCGCCAGAGGATGCCGCGGTCGCTGCGGCCACCGACGGCGGTACTGCCGCCGGTGACGACGGGGCGACGGTGCTCGAACGACCGAACGGGACCCGCCAGACGCTCGTCCGGTCGTCGATGGGCCAGCAGATCGAACTCGCGCGCGAGGCGTTCGAGCGGGTCCGCGACGGCGAGGACGTCGCCCACGTCTCCGGCGGCGATCCGAACGTCTACGGTAAGAGCGACTTGCTGTTCACGATGGCCGAAGCGGAGGGGGCGACGGATATCCCGATCGAGGTCGTGCCGGGCGTGACGGCTGCGCTCGGCGGCGCGGCGAACCTCGGCGCGCCCCTCTCGAACGACTTCTGCACGATCTCGCTTTCGGACAAGTGGCGCGGGTGGGACGAGATCGCCGAGAAGCTCCGCGCAGCCGCCATCAGCGGGTTCGTGATCGTGCTGTACAACTGCTGGCGCGACTACGAGCGCGCGATCGACGTACTCCGTGAGGAGCGGAGCGACGACGTCCCGGTGGGGATCTTCAACGACGCCGGCCGAGGCGACGCCGGCCGGAATTTGGAGGACGAGACCCACACCATCACGACGCTCGGCGCGGCGACCGACCACGACGACGAGGTCGGCGGGATGGGGACCTCGATCCTCGTCGGCAATCACGAGACGGCGGTCTGGGAGAACGATTTCGACGAGTACCTCGTCACCCCGCGCGGCGGGCGTGACGTCGACGATTTCTGACCATGAGCACTGACGACACCACCGAGACGACCGAAACCGACGCGAGCACAGACGCGGAAACCACCACGGCAAGCGCCGAGAGTGAGTGCGGGGCGTCGAGTTCGACGACGGAGTCCGGATGCGGCGCAGCCGATACGGACGAATCCGCTTCGAGCTGTGGTAGTTCGAAAGGAGACACGACCGACGAGAAGGTGGGATCGACGGTCGAAGACTTCGACGCCGATCCGGGCAGACTGATCGCCGTCGGTCTCGGCCCTGGCGAACCCGAGGGAATGACGAGTCGCGCGAAAGCGGCGCTCGCCGACGCCGAGCACATCGTGGGCTACACCACCTACGTCGATCTGCTGCCCGACGGTATCACCGAGAACGCCGACGACATCCACTCGACGCCGATGTGCGGCGAAGTCTCCCGGACCGAGGAGGCGGTCGATCGCGCGCTCGCGGGCAACGCGGTCGCCATCATCGGGAGCGGCGATCCGAACGTCTACGCGCTCGCCGGCCTCGCGCTCGAGATCCTCGAATCGAAGGGTGCGACCGCCTCGATGGTCGAGTTCGACGTCGTGCCCGGCGTGCCCGCCGCCCAGTCCTGCGCCGCGCGCGTCGGCGCACCCCTGGTGAACGACACGGTGAGCGTTTCGCTGTCGGATCACTTGACGTCGATGGACACCATCGAGTCGCGGCTCCACGCGGTCGCCGCAGAGGGGTTCACCATCGCGATCTACAACCCGTGGAGCCGCAAGCGCCGAGAGAACTTCGAGACGTGCTGTGAGATCCTGCTCGAACACCGCGATCCGTCGACGCCGGTCGGGGTCGTCCACGGTGCGAGCCGAGACGACGAGGCGGCCGAGATCGTTGAACTGAATGAGCTCGAAGAGCTCGGCGAGACAGATCTGATCGACATGACGACGACGCTCCTCGTCGGCAACGAGGAGACGTACGTCTGGGACGACCGAATGGTCACCCCACGGGGCTACGAGTCGAAGTATGACTACTGAGTACGAGATCCGTCTCGACCGGGAGCGGTGTGACGGCATCTTCGCCTGTCTCGTCCGCGACGACCGTTTCGTCGAGGCCACTGATGGACTGGCGACGATCGAGGCCTCGGACGACAGCGTGGCGAGCGAGCGGACGGCGGAGACGGCCCTCGTCGCGACGTTCGATGACGACCGCATCGACGCTGCCCGACAGGCCGCCCGTGCCTGTCCGGTCGATGCGATCAGCGTGAGCGGAACCGACGGAGGAACCGACACGACGGAGGCCGACGATGAGTGACACCGAGGAAGGGGCGGCGACGCCGGCCCCCGCCACGGACCTGCTCGCGGCGTCGCCGGCGACGGCGTACTTCTGGGGCCGGGTCGCGGGCGACGGCGACCTCTCTCGCAACAGTGTGACCGTGCGCGCGGGCGACGACACCGCGGCCGACGCGCTGGCGGCGGTCGCGGGCGCGAACCGAACCGACCACCGGGTCGCGGCGCGCGAATCGGCCCACGACGCGTCGATCGTCCGATACGAGGACGAGTACGAACTCCAGGTGATCGGCGCGCCCGCCGAGCGCGCCAGCGCGGCACTCGGACTCCCGATCGACGGCCAGGCCGGCGGCTACCGATTCGACGCGTTCGCCGACCACCGCGCGCCGCTCGTTCGGGGGCTGCTCGAAGCCTGCGGCACCGTCTGCTTCCGGGAGTCAGCGGGGAGGGTCGGAATCTCGTTCGTCCACGACGACGAGCGCCTGCTCGAAACGGTCCGCTCGCTCCTCGACGCCGCCGATCCACACGTTCCGACCGACGACCTCGCCAAAAGCTCCTCGGGCGGGTACTGGTTCGGGCTGGCGGACGACGCCGATGTCGCCGGATTCGCCCAGTGGGTGTACGCCGGGAGCGACGTGTCGGGACTCTACTCCGAGAATCGACGCCGGAAGCTCCGCCGGAGCGTCGAACGCGCAACCGGCGGCGACGTCGGAGAGCTCTCGGGATGACCGCGAGCGCGCAGGCCGCCCCCGCAGGACTCGACGACGAGGCGGTACTGCTGGTCGGTCACGGCTCCCGGCGCGAGAAGTCGAACGAGCAGGTCCGCGAGCTCGCCAGTGGGATGGAAGACCGACTGGGCGTCCCGGTCGACGTCGGCTTTCTCGAACTCGCCGCACCGTCGATCGACGAGGCGATCGCGGGGCTCGCCCCGGCGGTGTCGCGAGTTACGGTCGTCCAGCTCTCGCTGTTCGCCGCGAGCCACGTCAAAAACGACGTACCGCTCGCCGTCGAACGTGCCCGCTCGGCACACCCCGATCTGACGCTGCACAACGGCTCGCATCTCGGCGTCCATCCCGCGATCGTCGATCTGCTCGACGATCGGGCTGCCGCGGTGGAGGATGGGTTGGAAGCGGATCGCGGGGCCGAGGAGGTCGCGGTCGTGCTCTGTGCGCGCGGGTCCAGCGATCCCGACGCCAACGCCGACGTGCACAAGCTGGCACGGCTGCTCTACGAGGGCCGTGCGCTCGATCGGGTCGAGGCGTGTTTCGTCGGTGTCACCGAACCGCGGCTGTCGGGGGCGCTTCACGCAGTCGCCAAACACCGCCCCGACGCGATCGTCGTGCTGCCGTACATGCTCGGTGACGGCGTGCTCACCCAGCGGATCCGGGACCGTACTGCGGAGTTCGACGCCGAGTACCCCTACGTCGACGCGGCGGCCGGCGACCCGCTCGGCACCGATCCGCGGTTGCTCGACGTGCTCTGTGATCGGTGGCAGGCGGCCCGAACCGACAGCGTCGAGATGTCGTGTGACACCTGCAAGTACAAAGTCGAACTCGACGGCTACGAGGAGGACGTCGGCGGTGCGCGCGCGATGCTTCGTGCGCTCACCCACCAGGAATCCCACGCCGACCGCGAGAGCGTCGACGACGATCCCCACGCCCACGACGCGCCCGCAAAACACGTCGCGGTCTGTACGAACCAGACCTGCGCCGCCGACGGCGCGCCCGCGGTGCTCGAACGGCTCCGACAGGCGGCCCGCGACTCCGCAGCCTGCGACGCCCGAATCACCCGCTCGTCGTGTCTCGGCCGATGCGGCGACGGCCCGATGGTCGCGGTCTACCCCGACGGCGTCTGGTACGGCGGCGTCGACGAGAGCGACGCCGACCGCATCGTCTCCTCGCATCTCGACCGCGAGCGCATCGTGAGCGATCTCGTCGATCAGACGCTGTGACGCCCAACTAAATCCACATTACCACACATGACTTGTCACGAACTCGAAGCACTCCGACTCGGACTCATGAACGTCCTCGGCACAGAGGACCGAACCGCTCGCGACCACGCCGAACAGGAGCTGGAGGGCCATCTCGACGGCCCCATCGAGGGGCTTGCGAACGCCGAAACCCTCTCAGGTATCGAGCGCCATCTCGATGCAGCGCTCGTCGATCTCGAAGAAGAGATCGCCACCACCGACGAGAACGACCCCGAATACGACTACCTCCGCGGGCGACTCGTCGCCGTCCGGGACGGCGAGCGTGCCGTCCACCGGCTGACCGATCAGGGCGAGAGCGTCCTTGACGGGCTCGGCGACGCACACGATCTCCTCCACGAGGCGTTCCCGGCGGATGAGTAGTTCGGACGTGACGACCGATACCACGACTGTCCCCCTCGGCGACATCGAGCCGGCGCGGTCGCGCCACGCTGGCCGGCGCTCGGCCGTGGCGCTGACCGAGGACCTGCTCGTTGCCGGCACGGCGGTGGGGGATGTCCGTGCGTACGATCGAACAACCCTCGACGAACGCTGGTTCGCCGAGGGAACGAACGACGAAACGAGCGTCGTCGCGGCGGTTGGATTCGCTGGCGGCGTCGCCGTCGGCGAGCGCGGCCCGGACGGCGGGGTTCGGCTCTACGATGTCGCGACCGGTAGCGTGCGCTGGCGATACGACACGGCGGACGACGTCGGCGCACCCCAGAAACGGAGCCGGTTTTTCCTGCCGTTCGTCGCCGACCTCGCGGTCTGCGGGGAGCGGCTGTACGTCGCCGCGCGGCGTTACGAGCGCGACGGCGACGACCGCTCGTTCCGGAGCGTGGTCTACGCCTTCGAGGAGACCGGCGACATCGCGTGGACGTACGAAACCGACGCATCGCCGATTAGCCTCGACGCAGATGATGGGGCGGATCGACGAGACGGCCGCGTCGCCGTCGCGTACAACCGCTGTCCGGGCGACCACCAGCACGGCGTAGTCGTTCTCGACGCCGAGACCGGCGCGGTGCAGTGGCAGTGGGATCCTGGAACCGCCGGCCAGCGCCGCGTCGGCGACGTATCGTTGCTCGAAACGGGCGTCGCGGTCGCCAGCCACGGCGACTACCGTGGCTACCGGCTTGGTGCGGGCGGCGCGGAGCGGTGGTCGGTCGATCTCGCCACGCTGACGAAAATCGACGACGAGACGCTCTACGCCTACCCGAACCACGTCCACGCGACCCCCGAAGGCTGCGTCTTCGTCACCGGGAACACCTACCCCGAAGAGGGACGCGAAACCGCGTCGCTCCACCCCGACGAACACACCGCGTTCGGCTACTCGCCCGAGGGCGAACGGGTGTGGTCGGCGTCGGTCGGCGGGTTCGCTGGCGAGATCGCGGCGTCCGGCGACCTGATCGCGGTTCCCTGCGCACAGCAGTTCCGAACGCGAGACCCGGCGACGCACGCGCTGCGTGTTTTCGACGTACGGAAGGGTCGCTGTGCGGAGCGCGACGCCGAGGGGATCGTCACTGCGGCCGCGGTCGACGAACGAGCGTTCGTGGCCGTCGAGGAGCCGGTCGTCTACCACGACGAGGGCCAGCGCCGCGGCGCGTACCGACTCCACGCTGGCGGGCCGTAACTCCTCTCGGTCGCCGCTCGGTATCGGATACGACAGTCGAGTGGCCGAAAAATCTCAGTCGCCGACCGAGCGATTCTCGCTGGCCATCGCGTCTTTCGTTCCCAGCCGTGTCGCCTCCTCTCCGAACTCGGCAGCGAGGAGCTCGGGAACGTCGTCGGGCGTGACGTCCGAGTACCACTGGTTTCGTGGGTGGATCGCCACCGCCGTTCCCTCGGCGCTACAGAGTCCGAGACAGCTCGTCTCGGCAACGTGGACCCGCGACCAGAAGACGTCGCGCTCGCGGAGCCACTCTTTGACTGCCGTGAGGACGGCCGCTCCACCCGCGTCCGCACAGCAGGCGTACTCCGACGTTCGGTCGTTCGTACACACCAGCACGTGATCGGTGAACCCGTTGTCGAGCACGTCCGCAGTCCGCTGGTTCATGATTCGACCACGACCGACTCCGGCGTTGGACCGTGCTCGGCGGGGGCGGCCGACGCGTCGGCCTCGCAGCGCACGAGCCACGCGTGGACGCTGGCCAGCACGAACCAGAGCATCGCCTGGCTCGCAGCCACGAGCCCACGGAACGTGGTCACGAGATCGGCCGGGGCCGGGACGGAAACCGGGTTCGCCGGCGCGAGCAGGACGGGAACCGCGAGCACCGCGAACGACGCCGCTGCACCGGCGACCGCGACGCCGGTTCCCCGAATTCGCCGGAGCCGGTTGTAAGCGACGCCCGCGAGCAGGCACGCCCCGGCACCGGCGACCAGCAGGACGGCGTACCACAGCAGTCGGGTGTCGGTCGGCAGGGCCTGCTCGGCTCCTGGCGGCTGGGGCGGGAGAACCAGCCACGGAGCGCCCGAGACGGTGACGAATCCGGCCGCTGCGAGGAGGTACTGCTTGGTCGCGCCCGTGCCGGGGATCGCGGGTTCGAGGAAATAGTACGCGAGCCCGAACCCAGCGATCCCGAACAGCAGCCCCCACCCGATCCCGCCGGCGATCGAGACGAGTTTCGTGGTGAGCGCCGAGACCGCCGCGCTCGCGTGATGGCCGCCGCCCGCGCCATCCGCGCTGCCCGCTCCGCCCTCGTGGTGATCGCCACTCGCATCGCCCGCATGATCTTCTGTGGCGTGACCGCCGGCATCGCCGCCCTCGAACGTCTCGGCGAGCCCCACGAGCGGGTTGCCGACCAGCGCGATGAAGAGGCCGAAGGCGAGCCCTGCGATCAGACCCGCCTTCGCACCGCGGAGGAGGTACGCCGTGAGCATCAGTGACAGGTGATCCCGGCGGCGTGACGGAAGTTGTGGAGCGCGTCGTGAGCCGTGGGTTCCTGGACGAACAGCAGCGTGAACCCGAGGGCCGCGATCACCGCGAGGCCGGCGGCGACCCGTGCCGACGTGAGTTCGATCCTGGCACGCTCGATACGACGGTGAACTGTGTCGTTGGTTGCAGCCATACCAATCTCATTTGTACTGAGGCAACTCAAATTGTAAAACTTTCGGCCGGGCTACCCGTCGGGATCACGAGCGGTGGTGACGGCTGCATCGACCCGATCGGCCGACAGCGAAGCAAGCGGAACGTGCTCGCCCGCCGTCGCCTCGGCGACGAGTTCCGCGACGCCCGCCCGGCCTCCCTCACCGGCGTCGACGACGAGGACGTGCGATCCGAGATTCGCCAGCCGACTGGCGGCTTCGCGGGTCGCCGCGACGGGGCTGCCCGCGGCGACGTTCGCCCGGCCGTCGGTGACGAGCACGGTCACGCTCGCGGCGGGATCGGCCCGCTCGATCACCCCGGCAGCGGTCCGGAGGCCGTCGGGCAGCGGCGTCCGGTCGCCGGTCGGTAGCTCCTTCAGATGTCGTGCCGCGAGGCCGACGCTGTCGGTCGGCGGCAGAAGCACGTCCGCCTCATCTCCGGCGAACGCGACGAACGCGACCGCGTCGCGTCCCTGATAGGCATCCGTCAGGAGCTCCAGCACTGTGCCTTTCGCCGCCCGCATCGCGGGTCGCATCGACGCGCTCGCGTCGACGGCGAACACCACCAGCGTCGACGCCGGTCCCGCACGAACCGACTGCCGCAGATCGCGCGACTCGACCCCGGCCGCACCGCGGTTCGCTGCGGCCCGGACTGACGCCGCCGCATCGATGCCGTCGCCCGACGCCGCTCGACGCGATCGGAGCCTCGGCCCCTGGCTGTCGACCGCGGGTCGCGCCCCCGTCCGGGAGCCGGTTCCCGCACCGTCGCTCGCGTCGGTATCGATTTCGGATGTGTCCAACTCGGGAGCGCGAGCAGTCCCGATCTCGGCGCGCTCTTGTCCAGGAACGAGTGGGACGCCGCCATCGGTGTCGTCCTCTGCGTCCGGAGCGTGGCTGCCATCCTCCTCGGCCCCGTCGTTGCCATCGTCACGTCCGTCCTCGACGCCCGTTGACGGCGTTTCGACCTCGTCGGATTCGTCGCTTCTGCCGCCGGCAGTCGGCCGAGCGCCGCTTCCCCCGGGATCGTCGGGATCGGTGTCACCACCGTTCTCGTCGTGATCGTCGGAGATCGTGTCCCCGGCGTCATCCTCACCCGTGTCGCTGGCGTCTCCCCGTCCGTCGTCGTTGCCGTTCGCTCGTCCGTCGTCGCCCCTGCCATCGGTTCCCGTCCCGCCCCTGCCGTCGGTTCCACCCTCGCCTTCGTCATCGCCGTTTGGGCCCTGTTCGTCGGATGGAGATTCGTCGGAATCGAAGTGATCGTCGAGAACGTCCTCGACGTCGGGCGCGTCCTCGAACGGCCGTGACTGAAGACGGTGGGCGAGCGCGAGCTCGGCCGCGCGCCGCACGTCGGCCTCGGCGACCGTCGACCGACCGTCGAGGGCGGCGAACGTCCGTGCGGCGCGCGCCGTGGCGACGTCTCCGCGGTGGCCGTCGACGCCCGAATCACGACACAGTGCTGCGATCTCGGTGGTCTGCTCTCTCGACAGCTCCACCGTGTCGAGACCCTCGCGTGCTCGCAGGAGACGCTCGCGTGCAGCGCTCGTTTCCGGGTTCGTTCGGCCGTTCTCGGCCTGTCGACTCTCATCTGTGCCTCCGTCGAGAGTCTGTTCGATGATCGCGACGCGGCGATCGAGCTCCTCACACGCGGTGACGGTGGTCTGGAGCGCGAACCGATCGCAGAGCTGGGGACGGAGATCGCCTTCTTCGGGGTTCATCGTGCCGACGAGCGTGAAATTCGCGGGATGGCTGTGACTCATCCCGTCGCGCTCGACACGGTTGACGCCGCTCGCGGCCGCGTCGAGCAACACGTCGACGAGGTGGTCGTCGAGGAGATTGATCTCGTCGACGTAGAGGATCCCCCGGTTCGCGCGCGCGAGCAGCCCGGGATCGAACGCGTGCTCGCCGTCGAGCGCCTCGGCGACCGAGAGCGTGCCGACGACGCGCTCGCGGGTGGCTCCCAACGGAAGCGTCACGAGCGGCACCGGCCGCTCCGCCGTCGGTGGGTCCTCGCGCGCGCGACAGTCGCCGCACTGGGCGACGCGATCGTCGGGCGGACAACCGTACGGACAGTCCGCGATCGTGGTCTGTGTCGGGAGGAGATCCGCCAGCGCCCGGACTGCCGTCGATTTCGCGGTCCCCTTCTCGCCCCGGACCAACAGGCCATCGAGTGCGTCGTTCGCCGCGACCGCCAGCAGCGCTTGCTTGAACCCGTCCTGACCGACGATCTCCCCGAACGACAGCCCGCGGTCGGTCCGTCGGGAGCCAGACCCGGCTCGTCCAACGGGCGAAGAGTTTTTGCCCCCAGCATAATCAACCATACTTGCATTAGACAAACGGAGGTTTAACAGTATTATGCCAACAGTTGGTCTGTACACCGCGACCGAGAACGAGCTAGGGGCCGTCCAGCGGGCCGCAGCACAGGTCGAGACCGACCTCGTGGTCCGCTCGGAGAGCGATCTCGACGACCCCACGGATGTCGAGGCGTTCGTCGACGAACTCACTGACGCGACGGCGGTCGTCCTCTGGCTCCACGGCGGCGAGGACAGCATGCCGGGCTACGACCGCGCGATCGAGCGACTCGACGCGGCGGACGTCCCACTCGTCGTGAAATCGACCGGCGATGCCTACGCCGTCGAGGACACGACCGTCGCTGCCGAGAACCGCGATCGAATTTACGAGTATCTCGATCGCGGCGGCACGAGCAACGTGGCGAACTGCATCCGCTATCTCGTCGACGAGTATGGGGGGAGGGGGATCGACCGCGAGTACGACGATCCCGTTGCGCTCCCGACCGAAGGCGTCTATCATCCCGACCATCCCGGCGCGTCCTACGACGAGCTCGTGGCGACGCTCGACCCCGATACTCCCACGGTCGCCGTCTGGTTCTACGAATCCCACTGGACTCACGAGAACACCCGGTACGTCGACGCGCAGGTGCGCGCGATCGAGGCCCACGGCGCGGACGCGCTCCCGATCTTCTGCAACCCCGCTGCCGACGAAACGGGCCAGGAGAACGCCGAGTGGGTAACTGAAAACTGGCTCTTAAATAGCGACGACGAACCGCTCGTCGACGCCGTACTGTCGTCGTTCATGTTCTCGCTCTCGATGGACGAACGGGGGCGGGCGGCGAGCGACGAAGGTGATTCGGCCGAGGACGTGTTTCTCGATCGGCTCGGCGTCCCCGTGATCCAGACGATCACGACGATGCGTTCGCGGTCGCGGTACGAGTCGAGCGACACGGGCGTGATGGGGTTCGAGCTCGCGCTCTCGGTCGCGCTGCCGGAGTTCGACGGCAACGTCATCACCCATCCGATCAGCGGGAAAGAGCGGACCGACGACGCGGCCGGGATCGGGAGCGCGCCCAAACAGCATTTCCCGATCGACGACCGCGTGGACCACGCCGCGCGGCTCGCGGTCAACTGGGCAAGCCTGCGTCACACCTCGAACGACGAGAAGCGGGTCGCGGTCGTGCTCCACAACTACCCGCCGAGCGACGACGGGATCGGGACCGCGTTCGGGCTCGACAGTCCCGAGAGCACGGTCAATCTCCTCGACGAACTCGACAGTCGAGGCTACGATCTCGACGGCGAGTTCCCCGAGAGCGGCCAGGCGCTCATCGATCGTTTGACTGCGCAGCTCACCCTCGACGACCGGTGGGTCGCGCCCGAGGACGTCCGCAAGCGGAGCGTCGACACCGTGGCTCCGGGCCAGTATCGCGAGTGGTTCGACGACCTCGACGACCGCTTTCAGGAGAACGTCGTCGCGGAGTGGGGCGAGGCCCCCGACCGTCCGTTCGCGGTTCCCGGTATCGAGCTCGGGAACGTCCTCGTGACCGTCCAGCCCCCGCGCGGGTTCGGAATGGACCCATCGAAAGTCTATCACGACTCGGACCTCCAGCCACCCCACGACTACGTGGCCTTCTATAGCTGGCTCCGGAACCGCTTCGCAGCCGACGCAGTCGTCCATCTCGGCACCCACGGCAGTCTGGAGTGGCTCCCCGGCAAGACCGTCGGACTGGACGGCGAGAGCGCCCCGGATCAGTTGATCGACGACCTCCCGAACGTGTACCCGTACATCGTCAACAACCCCGGCGAGGGCACCCAGGCCAAGCGCCGGTCGTACGCCGCGATCGTGGACTACCTCACGCCGGTGATGGCCAACGCCGGCACCTACGACGAACTCGCCGAACTCGAAGAGCTCGCCGACCGCTACCGCGAGGCCGGCGCGACCGACGCACGAACCGACGACGGCGAGAACCTCGAACACCTGCTCCGCGAGACGGTCGACGACCTCGATCTCGCTGTCGAACTCGGTATCGCGGGCGAGATCGAGGAGCGCGCCGATGTCCGCGGGCCCGAGGAGGCCGGCACGACGCTCGCCGAGGGCGAGGTCACTGGCGACGAGATCGACATCGACGAACTCGTCGAACGAGTCCACGCATACCTCACCGACGTGAAGACCACTCAGATTCGGATGGGGCTGCACACGATGGGCGAACCGCCGGATGGCGACCGACTGGTGGAGTATCTCGTCGCGCTCACGCGGCTGGAGAACCCGGGTGCGCCGAGCCTCCGCGAGAGCGTGGCGGGCGTGCTCGGCGTCGACTACGACCGCCTGCTCAACGAGCCGGGAGCCTACGACGAGGCGCTCGGGACGACCTACGCCGAGGCCGCCGACGCGGTGTACGAGACCAGCGTCGACCTCGTGACGACGCTGGCCGAACACGACTTCGACCTCCCGGCCGACGAGTCCGCGGCCGGGCCGGACGAGGAGGTGAACATGAACCTGCTCGTCGTCGACATCGATCCGCTGGGCGACTCGCGGGCGAAGTCCGGCGCACACGACGATCTCCGAGAGGTCTTGGGGTACATTTGTGAGACGGCCGCACCGCGCGTGGCGGGTGCCGCCGAGGAAATCCCGCGGACTGCGGACGCGCTCGCGGGCGAGTACGTCCCGCCGGGCGGCAGCGGCGCGCCGACCCGCGGCGGGGTCGATCTGCTCCCGACCGCGCGGAACTTCTACACTCTCGATCCCCGGAAAGTCCCCGCGAGAAGCGCGTGGGCGGTCGGCAGTGAGGTCGCGGCGGGCGTCGCCGAGCGCCATCAGGAAGAGGCAGGCGAGTACCCCGAGGAGATCGGCGTCGTGGCGTGGGGCACGCCCACCGTCCGGACCCGCGGCGAGACGATCGCGCAGGTGCTCGCGCTGATGGGCGTCGAACCCGAGTGGACCGACGCCGGCCGGGTCGACGACGTGACTCCGATCCCGCTCGACGAGCTCGACCGACCCCGGATCGACGTGACGACGCGAGTCTCGGGGCTGTTTCGCGACGCCTTCCCGCAAGCTGCGAGCGTGATTCACGACGCTGTCGAAACCGTAGTCGATCTCGACGAACCCCACGAGCGGAACTACGTCAAGAAACACGTCGAAGAGGAAACTCAGCGACTGCTGGACGACGTGGCGGACGGGGCTGAGGGTGGCGAGAGTGCGGATGGTGTCGAGGGCGAGCCGAGCGTGGACGAAGACGGGATAGACGAGGCAGACGCCCGTGCGGCGGCGAGCCATCGGGTGTTCACCACCCGGCCGGGCGGCTACGGCGCGGGGACCAACAAGGCCGTCGACGAGGGCAACTGGGACGACCGCTCGGACCTCGCCGAGGTGTACGTCCAGTGGGGCGGGTACGCGCTCGGCAGTCGGGGCCAGGTTTCAGAAGCCCACGCATCCTTCGAGCGGCGGCTCGGCAACGTCGACGCCACCGTCAAGATCGAGGACACCGCCGAGCAGGACGAGTTCGACTCCTCGGACTGGTACGCCTTCCACGGCGGGTTCATCACCGCCGTGTCGGAGATCGCTGGCGAAGAACCCGCCTCGTACGTCGGCGACTCCTCGGATCCCGACAACGTCGACATCTACACCAACGAGGAGAAAGTCCGGAAGGCGATGCGCGCCCGCGTCCTCAACCCTGCCTGGCTCGACAGTATGGAAGAGCACGGGTACAAGGGCGCTGGCGACCTCTCGACCACGGTCGACGTCGCGCTCGGCTGGGACGCCACCGCGGGCGTCGTGAGCGATACGCTCTGGAACGACGTCGCCGAGAAGTATGCCTTCGACGACGACCGTCAGGAGTGGATGCGCGAGGTGAACCCGTGGGCGCTCGACAGCATCACCGACACCCTGCTTGAGGCGATCGACCGCGGGCTCTGGGACGCCGACGACGCGACCGCCGATCGGCTGCGCGACGTCAACCTCCGGGCCGACGCCGATCTCGAAGCGCGTGCCGGGGAGGCAGCCGACAGGGCCCAGCCCGACAGCGAAAGCGAGGAGGTGTCGAGCGATGACGACTGATGCGGATGGGAGCACGAGCGCCGAGAAGGACGAAGTCGAGGCGTACGCCGATCTCGGCGCGACAACCGAGAACGCGATGGCGATCGCCGAGACCAGTATGGATCGCGTGCGAGAACTCGTTCCCGACGAAACGCTCGCCGACCGGCTGCGCCAGAAAGCGGTCCACGCCACCGGCGATCCCGAGTTCCAGCATCTGCTGCGGTTCACCGGCGACGACGAGGACGAACCCGTCCGGGCTGGCGCGCGCGCAGTGGGCGAGGAGCGACCGATCGTGACCGACATCACGATGGTGAAAGCCGGCGTCACCGGCCGGGGCCACGACTGTCCGGTCCGCAAAGCGATCGGGAACGGGGCCGATCTCGCCGAGCGGACGGGGATGACCAGGACCGCGGCCTCGGTGCTCGAACTCGACAGTCGAGGGGTCTACGACGGCGCGGTCGCCGTGGTCGGGAACGCCCCCACGGCGGCGCTCGCGCTCGCGGACTGCATCGCTGACGGGACCCGACCAGCAGTCGTGGTCGCCACGCCGGTGGGATTCGTGAAGGCTGCCGAGAGCCGTGAGCGGCTTCGGGAGGTCGCGCGGGAGAACGGCGTCCCCACTATCACCAACGTCGGCCGCCGCGGCGGCAGCGGTCTCGCGGCCGGACTGACGAACGAACTCGTCCACGTCGCGAGCGACGTTCGAAACGGGGAGATCGATCCGCTGTGAACGATGCCGACGATCTCGGCGACGGCCGCGACCCGGCAGCGGTCGCGGCCGCGGAGCCCGAAACCGAGGCAGGGCCCGACGCGGCCGAACGGCCGGTGGATGCCGTCGGTATCGGGCCGGGAAATCCCGAGTACCTGACGCCACGGGGCGAGCGCGCGATCCGCGAGGCCGACGTCGTCGTTGGGTTCGAGACGGTGGTAGAGTTCGTCAGTGGACGGACCGACGCCGATCTGCTGACCTGTGGGTACGCCGACGAGGCGGCGACGCTCGACGCGTTCGCCGAGCGGGTCGCCGACGGGGAGCGGGGCACGGCCGTCCTGATGGGCGATCCGAACCACTCGGGCTACCAGTTCGTCGGGAAGGTCGAGGCTGCGGTCGATCGCTCAGTAAAAATCGTGCCGGGGATCTCGTCGCTCCAGATCGCCGCCAGCCGTGCGCGGACGCCGATGGAGGCGACGACGTTCGTCACGCTCCACAAACGCGGTGGGATCGATGCCGACCTTCAGCGACTTCGCGAGGCCGTCGGTCACCGTCACCTGCTGGTGCTGCCGCGCCCGTACGACTGGATGCCGGGCGACGTTGCAGGGATGCTGGTCGAGGCCGGCGCAACCCCGTCGCTCGATGCACTCGTGTTCGAGCGGCTGACACACGACGACGAGCGAGTCACACGGACGACGCTCGGCGATCTCGCGGACGAGGCACGAAACGATGCGGGCGGCGAAACCGCAGCCGACTCTCGATTCTCCGATCTCTCGGTACTGGTCGTCCGGGCCGACTGAGTCGACGTTACTCCACGAGTCCTTCGCCGTCGGTGGCGATCGGCCGACGCGTCTCGGTGAGCCGCGTTTCGAACGTTCCCGATGACGTGTCGCCCCTGTCGCCGTCCGTGAGGGCACGCTGTTTTGCGACCTCGGCGTGGATCGCATCGGTGACCCGTGGGTGATCGCCGAACGGCTCGGCGTACGCGATCCCGCCGCGGTCGAGTTCGAGCTTTGCCGGGATCGCCTCGGTGGTTGCGGTGGTGTGAGTCAGAAACAGCGGGACTGCGACCGCGGAATCGTTTTCGATCGTATAGCGGACGCACTCGACGGTCGGGTTCTGGTGGAGATAGCAGGCGACTACTTCGCCGTAGTCCGACCCCTCGTCGATCCGTGCGGCGTGGTACGCCGCCATCTGTCGGTAGTACGGCTTCGCGCTGCTCCCGAACCCGACGAGCACCAGCGAGACGTCCGGTGTGGCCGGTTGGAGCGCCGTGGCCCGCTCGACGATGAGGTCGGTGATTGCGGGACTCCGGCCGATCGGCTCGCAGTACCGGACGTCGCTGGCGATCGTCGAGAGCGCCGCGGGCAGGTCGTCGAGCGTCTCGTAGGTGTGGGCGACACGGACCGGCACTGCGTACACCCGCTCGGCGTCGATCCGTGCCAGCGGGTCCCGGAGCTCGTGTACCGGTTCGTGTTCGTACGTTGCCACACGGACCGTGGTCCCGGTCCGGCGTTCGAGCCGCTCCGCGTGGGTTTTCAGCACGGTTCGGGTGCGCGCCGCACCGCGGCCGACGAGAAGGATCGCTTCGGTTGTCATGGCTCAGATTGCCCAAGTTTTGTTTAGTTAGTACAAATGGGCTTGCTAAAGGCGACACGAGGCGACAGCAAATACCTTTCGGCTACTGGACGATCCACCACGGGCGCGGATCGATTTGCGGACTTCGATCGCCGATCGTCGTGGTCGAACGAACGGCGAGGGAAGGGTCACGAATCGGGGGAAAGAGCAACTACTATTGTTCTACACCAACCACAGTTTGTCGTGTTGAGCCGACGAACCGAGCCGAGACGCGGGGCGGTGTAGCGGGGATGACAGCACCGACGGAGGCGATCGATCGATGAAGTTCGTCGTCGTCGCCGGGAGCACGGCGACCGCACGGATCGAGGGGATCAGCGCCGCCGGTGCGGACTCGGCCGTGATGGCGCACACACCGAGCGCCGACTGCGAGATCGTCGCGTACGGCCAGCCGGTGTGTTCGCCGGTCGTCCCGGTCAGTCCATCGGGCTGTCCGACGCCCGCAGTCGTCACTCGTGCGGTCCGTGAACTCGCACGGTTCGAGACCGTCGTGGTCGATGCGGGACTCGCCGAACCGACCGCCGCGCCGACCGTCACGGTGGGCGAGGAGTCGGGACGGGACGTGCGGACAGCGCGGGCAGTTCCCGAAGCCCGAGAAATCTTCACGGCCGCCGAGGAGTACGGCCGGGCGCTCCCGGACGACGAGCTCGTGATCGGCGAGACGATCCCGGGCGGGACGACCACTGCGCGCTGTGTCCTCGCCGCGCTCGGCGAGCGCCGGGCGACCTCGTCGTCACTTCCCGAGAACCCGATCGCACTGAAGCAGCAGGTGGTCGGTGAGGCGCTCGATACTGCCGGGATCGCGGCCGGTGGGGCTGCCGGAACGCCGATCGCGGCGGTGCGGGCGGTCGGCGATCCGGTGCTCGCTGCGGTCGCGGGTCTCGTCACCGGGACGACCGCAGGTGGCACTGAGGTCACGCTCGCTGGCGGGACGCAGCTGTGTGCCGCCGCCGCACTCGCCCGCCACGCGGGCGTCGACGCGCCGCTCTCGCTCGCTACGACGTCGTTTCTCGCCGCCGACGACACTGCGGACGTCGAGGGGCTGGCAAGCGATCTCGACCTCGATCTGACGATCACCGATCCGGGCTTCGATCGAGAGTCACACCCCGCACTCGACGCCTACGTCGCGGGCGAAGCGAAGGAGGGCGTCGGGATGGGCGGCGCGCTCGCGCTGGCCGAGCGGGCAGGAATCCCGATGACCGACATCCGCGATCGCGTCGTCACGATCCACGACCGACTGCTGGCGACCGAGCCTCGGGTCGAACCATGAACGGCGTCGTGATCGGCGGCACGCGATCCGGCGTCGGCAAAACCGTCGCCACGCTCGCGGTCGTCCGCGCGCTCGAAGCGGCGGGCCACACGGTCCAGCCCGCGAAGGCCGGCCCGGATTTCATCGATCCCAGCCACCACACCGCTGTCGTTGGTTCCGCTCGCGGTTCCGACGATTCCGGGAACGTCGACGGAGAGCGCCCCTCGCGCACCCTCGACGTCTGGCTCGAAGGGGATGAGGGACTCCGCCGGAACTACGCTCGTGGTGAGGGCGACATCTGCGTCGTTGAGGGCGTGATGGGGCTGTACGACGGCGACCGATCGAGTACGGCGATGGTCGCCGAAGCGCTCGATCTCCCCGTCGTGCTGGTCGTCGACGCGAGCGCCGGCATGGAGAGCGTCGCGGCGACCGCGGTCGGCTTCGAGCGCTACGCCGCCCACGCCGGGCGCGACGTCGACGTCGTGGGGATCGTCGCCCAGCGTGCCCACGGTGGCCGCCACGAGCGCGGGATCAGGGAGGCGTTGCCCGACGATCTCGCCTACTTCGGACGGATACCACCCGAACCCGATCTCGAAATCCCGGATCGTCACCTCGGTCTCCACATGGGTGACGAGGCACCGATCGACCTCGCGACGCTCGACGAGGTGGCGACACACCTCCGGACCGACCGACTGATCGACGTCGCCCGCGAACCACCCGCAGTCGATTCCATCGACTCGGGACCAGCCCGTGAGAAGCGCGTCGCGGTCGCGCGCGACGCGGCGTTCCGGTTCGTCTACCCCGCGACGATGGAGCGCCTCCGGGCGCGCGCCGAGGTCGTGACGTTCGCCCCGGCCGCGGGTGATGACGTGCCTCAAGCCGATGGGATCTACCTTCCAGGGGGCTATCCGGAGCTTCACGCCGCCGCACTCGCCGACGGGCCGGCACTCGCCACCCTCCGCGACCGCGCCGGGGAGGGCATCCCGATCCTTGGAGAATGCGGCGGGATGATGGCGCTCGCCGAATCGCTCACGACCGTCGACGGCGACACCCACGAAATGGCCGGTGTGCTCCCCGCTGCGGTCGAAATGTGCGAGCGCTACCAAGCGCTCGATCACGTCGAACTCAGTGCGTGCGAATCGACGCTGACCGCGAACGCGAACGACACCCTCCGCGGTCACGAGTTCCACTACTCGGAGGCGGCCGTCGACGCGGACGCGCGCTTCGCCTTCGACGTCGAGCGTGGCGAGGGGATCGACGGAGAGCACGACGGGCTCACGGAGTACCGAACGCTCGGCACCTACGCCCACGTCCACGCTGAGAGCACCGCGTTCGATCGATTCATCGACTCGCTATGATGGCCGAAGGAAGACGATGATCGTCAGGGGGAGACGATGACCGTGAGAGGAACGAGCCGATGAGTCTCGCAGCCGTCGGAGCGCTCGCCGTCGGCTTCGTGCTCGACACCGCGTTCGAGGAGTTCCCACAGCGCGTCCATCCGGTCGCGTTGTTCGGGCGAGTCGTCGCGCCGCTCGACCGGTCGTGGTCGCACCCGCGACTCGTCGGGACGGGAAGCACACTCTGTCTGCCGATCGGTGCTGCCGCGATCGCGGGGGTCGCCACCGCCCTTGCGGTCGCCGTCGGACCGATCGTCGGCAGCGCGGTCGCGGGTCTCGCGGTGTTCGCCACGACGAGCCTGGCGCGACTGACGTCGGTCGCGGAGGACGTGATCGATCAAACCACGACCGACCCGGCGGCTGCTCGGGGATCGATCCGGGCGCTCGTCGGACGGAAGACCGACGATCTCACCCCGGCTCAGCTCCGGAGCGCGGCGGTCGAGAGCGCGGCCGAGAACCTCGCCGATGGACTGGTTGCGCCGTTGCTGGCGTTCGCGCTCGGCGCGCGCGTCTCGCTCGCGGTTGGCGTGGCGGGCGCGGCGTGGGTGAAGGCGGTCAACACGCTCGACTCGATGCTTGGCTACCGCTCGAAGCCAGTCGGTGGGGCGAGCGCGCGGCTCGACGACCTCGTGATGTGGCTTCCGGCCCGCGCGAGCGCCGCGCTGCTCGCGCTCGCCGGTCGGTCACCGCGTGCGCTGGCCCGCGGCCACGAGTGGAGCAACACACCCACCTCCCCCAACTCGGGCTGGCCGATGGCGACGCTCGCCGCGGTTCTCGATGTCCGTCTCGAAAAGTACGGTGCGTACGTCCTCAACCCGGACGCCGACCTGCCGAGCGTCGAGCGGGCGCGCGAGGGGGTTCGGGTCGTCGGGATCACAGGAGTAGTCGCGTTCGTCCTCTGCGGGGTGATCACGTGGTCCTGACAGCGCTCCGGGGTGCGCTCGGCTTCCTCTCGCGACTCCCCGTCGGGCGCGACGCCGACGCGTGGACGGCGTTCGCCGAGCGGCCGATCGCCTTCCCGCTCGCCGGGTACGTCATCGGCGCGCTCGTCGGTCTTCCACTTCTCGTCCCCGGACCGTCCGCCACGGTCGGGATCGTGTTCGCCGTCGGCGTCTACGCCGTGACGGGGATCAACCACGTCGACGGCGTGGCGGACCTCGGCGATGCGCTCGCGGTCCACGGCGACGCGGCCGCGCGGCGCGAGGTCATGAAGGACACCACGCTCGGCGTCGGTGGCGCGCTCGCGGTCGCGCTGGTCGTGGCCGGCCTCGTCGCCGCGGGGAGTGCGATCGCGGTGCTGCCGGCACGGACCGCGCTTCTTGCCATCGCTGCGGAGGTGGGCGCGAAGGCCGGAATGGCGAGCCTGGTCTGCGTCGGCTCGTCACCCCACGACGGGCTCGGCGCGGGATTCACGACGAACGCCAACCCGTGGGCGCTGGCTCCGGTCTGGCTGCTCGCCCTGCCGGCAGTCTTCCTCGCGTGGCCCGCAGTGATGCCCGCCGTGACAGCGCTCCTCGCTGCCGCGATCATGGCGGTCGTCGTGCTCCGGTGGGCACGGTCAAATCTCGGTGGCGTTTCGGGCGATGTCCTCGGCGCGACCAACGAGATCGCGCGCGTCGCGGCGCTCCACGCGGGGGTGATCGCGTGGACGCACTGGTGATGTGCGGCGGTCGCGGGACTCGTCTCGACGCCGGCACCGAGAAGCCGCTGTACGAGATCGGCGGCCGGCCGATGGTCGATCGCGTGATCGGCGCGCTCCGTGCCAGCCGGGTCGAGGCGATCCACGCGGTCGGATCGTCGAACGCGCCACGGACGCGCGACCATCTCGATCCCGACCGTTTCGACGCCACCCGGGACGAGACTCGACGCCACGACCCGCCCGTCGAGTCGTTCGTCGAAGCTCCCGGCGAGGGCTACGTCGCCGATCTCGCTGCCGCACTCGATTCGATCGATCCGCCCGTGCTGACGGTCGCGGCGGACCTGCCGCTGCTCGCGGGCGAAAGTGTGGATCGCGTTCTCGACGCGTTCGACGGCGACTCGCTTGCGGTCTGCGTTCCCGTCATTCTCAAGCGCGCACTCGGCGTGAGCGTCGACACGACGATGGAACACGACGGACGAACGCTCGCACCAACCGGGATCAACGTCGTCGCGGGCGACGCCGAAACGACGCTCGTGAGCCGCGACGAGCGCCTCGCGGTCAACGTCAACCGGCGTGCGGACGCCCAGGTTGCGGAGGCGCTCACATGAATCTCGACGACGCGCTCGGCGTCGATAGAGCGCCACACGGCAGCAGCGACGATCCCGAGCTGGTGGATTTCAGCGCCAACACCAACCCACGAGTGCCCGAGGGAGTCGAGGGGATCTACCGCGACGCGTTCGCCGAGTCGAGATCGTACCCGTCTGAACCACCCGCCGACTACCGCGACGCCGCGGCGGCGTACGTCGACTGCCAGCCGGACGAGGTGATCCCGACGCCCGGCGGCCTCGCGGCCATCCGCTCGGCCGTCGATCTCGCGGTCTCGCCCGGCGACTCGGTGCTGGTTCCGTTCCCGAGTTTCGGAGAGTACGCCCGCGAGGTCCGCCTCCAGGGTGGTGAGCCGGCGTTCGTTCCCCACGACGCGGTGCTCGACGTCGGCAGGGATGATCTCGCGGAGCACGCTCTCGCGATCGTCTGCAACCCGAACAACCCGACCGGCGAGACGTACGACCCCGCTGCCCTCGACGGGTTCGCGGCGCGGTGTCGCGACGCCGGAACTCTGCTACTCGTCGACGAGGCGTTTCTCGGGTTCACCGGTCGGCCGTCGCTCGCCGGGACGCGGGGCGTCGTGGTCGCGCGGTCGCTGACCAAGCTGTTCGGGCTGCCAGGCCTCCGGGCCGGGTTCGCGGTCGCCACGGACGAGTATGGGGAAGCGCTGACCGCCGCGCGCCGGCCGTGGAACGTGAGTGGACCGGCGCTGGCGACCGGCGCGTACTGCATGCGCCAGACCGATTTCGTCGCACAAACCCGAGAGCGTGTCCGTACGGAGCGGTCCCGGTTCCACGATGCGCTCTCCGCGCAGTTCGACGTTCATCCGTCCGACGCGCCGTTCCTGCTGTTCGATGTCCGCGATCGCGACGTCGATTGGCTCCTCGAACACGCCCGTGAGCGCGGCCTCGCCCTTCGGGATGCCCGGACGTTCCGCGGGCTCGACTCACACATTCGGATCGCCGTGCGGCTTCCCGAGGAGAACGACCGGCTGATCGAGGTGCTCGGGGATGTTTGAGGCGAGCGTCGAGGCGGGCGTCCTCCAGCTCGCGAAGCGGGACACCGACTGGCTCTCGACGGGCTGGGACGGCGGGTTCGAGCGCGCGGACGCCGCCTACAACGTCTCGGTGCCCGAGGGCTGGAGCCGAACTGATCTCGGGATCTACGTCGCGGAACGGCGCGACCAGGCAGGGTTCGATCTTTCGGGACCGGCGCTGCTCACCGGCGTCGACCTGCAACACGCCCGCGGCGCACGACTCGACTCGGTCGTGGCGTACGCCACCGCGGGCGTGTCGAACCCCGCCGCGCTCCCTCAGGAGCCCTCGTCGTCTCCCGCCCGGGATGCCGATGTCGACGATCGAGCCGACGAACCGGACGGCGTCGGCACGGTCAACATCGTACTCGGAACCACGCGAGCACTCGACGACGCCGGGCTCGCGAACCTGCTCGCGGTCGCCGTCGAGGCGAAGACCGCGACGCTGCTCGCGGTGACGGGCTTTCCGGGGACGACCACCGACGCGGTCGTCGCGGGCTGCGATCCCAACGGCGACCCCGCACAGTTCACCGGCAGTGCGACCCCGGTCGGGGCCGCGGCGCGCGCCTGCGTCCGCGAGGCGGTGCGTGCGAGCCTCGCGTCGCGGTACGAGCACCGCGAACTCCCGTCGAGCGTGGCCGACGCCGAGTACGGCGTCGTTACCGACCGGCGAGCCGAGGTGTTCTCGCCGTGATCGCTCGCCAGTCGACACTGGTTGAACCGATCGGCCGTCCGCGACCCCGTCCACAATCCATGACCGACGACACTACTAACGACAGCTCCGACACCGACCGCGACGCACAGCACCGCCGAACCCCCGGCGAGGGGAAGACACCAAAAGCCGAGGCGATCGAACCCGCTGCTCCCGAGGAGTTCGGCCTGGTTTCGGCGTGGTGGGGCGACGGAAAGGGCAAGACCACCGCCGCGCTCGGGATGGGATTCCGGGCCGCGGGCCACGGCTACCGGGTTCACCTCCTCCAGTTCATGAAAGGTGGCGCGGCGAGTGTCGAGTCGACCCGCGGCGAGTACAACGCGATCGAGGCCGTCCCGGGGTTCACCTACGAGAACTCCGGCCACTACGGCTGGCACGGTCTGCTCGACGGATCGGCCGACGACGAGCACGCCGCGCGAGCCCAGGGCGCGCTCGAACGCGCCCGCGAACTCGTCGCCGCGGCCGAGGAGGCCGACCTCACCGCACCACTCGCGCTCGACAGCGAGCCCGACGACGGCGTCCACCACCTGATCCTCGACGAGATCCTGTACGCAGCGAACCGCGATCTCGTCGATCCCGACGCGGTCGCCGACCTCGTCGACGACAAGCCCGCAAACCTCGAACTCGTCCTCACGGGCGGTCACGAACGGCCGGCGATCGCCGACCGCGCTGATCTCGTCACGAACGTCCGGAAGGAGGCCCATCCGTTCGACGCGGGCCATCGCGCACGGAAGGGAACGGAGTTCTAAGCTACTGTATCGAGCACACGCCGCAGTACGATACCGAATACGAGCGAGTAGGTGACGTTGGCCACACTACCTGTGAGGTAGTACGTCGTGTTGCCGCTAGAAATGTCCTGCCAGCGAACGATCGATTTCGCAGTAAACACGAGTCCCAGCGCGGTGTAGGCTCCGAGCAACGTTAGTGTGAGAATCAGTACGTTCTCTACTTTTCCGATCACGCTCCCAGTATCAGCTTCTGCCTCATCCACACTTGCACCAGCAAGCGAGAGCATGCTCATCACGACGTAACCACTCGTCGCCAGCAAAAGCGTATAACCGGCCACCACTACGACCATATGTCGCGGCGCAACGATCGTCTCAACGTGAGGAATCGCCCAGAGGAGAGCCACGATTGAAATGATCGTAGCGATCACTGAGAGAAGCGTCCGCCAAGTCACGTCGAATCTCTCCATACCTCCACCATTGCTTTTTCAAGGCTCTTCTCGGTTCGCATAATTCGTTCGATTCCTGTCCGTGAAAGAGTCTGTGACACTGTTTGGATAGATACGTCACGCTGTTCGGCAATAGCCTTCATCTGTGACTCGTTTCGGTACTGCCGGACAACGGCACCCTGATGCGAGGTCCACTTCTGCTTCCAAGCAAGTAATAGGTCAATTTGATGGGTTATCAGTTGCCGGAGCCACGGATCGACATCGGGATCTGAAAGTGCGATTGCTTGATTTTCGTGAGCGATCGTATCCAGTAGTGTGTCAGCCTCGTGGAACGCGGGCCCATCCATCGACACGATGTCGCTTTTTGAGGCACCCACGTCGATTCGCCCCTGTACAACTGCAAATCGAATAGCTGTCGGATGAATAGCCTCAGTTATTTCTCGAATCACACGATACACTCGGCCTGGATCCGGCAATACACCACCTATTTCGTCCACACCCTTCAATATGACAAACGGAGCAACTACCTGGTCTGTCAACGCATCGTTTGCGTACTCCACTCCTCGCTCGAGATCACGGTGGAGTATTTCCCGGTCATCGACCGATCTGGAGTCAACGACATCACCGATCACCACACAGTATCGTTTTGGCATGCATTGCTTCTACTAAATCTCTAAGAATTTAATAGCACCGATTAAATCGAAATAGATTGACGTGGTGCCGATCAATCTTCGGTAGTTGAATCGACTTTTGTGAGCAAGCGTTGTTTTGACTCGCCCGAGCAAAAGACACGTACAGGGCACCTTCCAAGGCAAAACAATGAGTTCGACCATCCTCGTCGCGGGCACCGCGAGCCACGTCGGCAAGTCCACCGTGGTCGCCGGCCTCTGTCGTCGTCTCGCGCGCGAGGGCGTCGCGGTCGCGCCGTACAAGGCCCAGAACATGAGCAACAACGCCCGCGCGGTCGTGACCGCCGACGGCGTCGCGGGCGCGAAGCGCCGGCCGTCCGAGGACGACGAAACGTCCACCGACGGCTGGGGCGAGATCGGGGTCTCGCAGTATGTCCAGGCCCGCGCTGCGGGCGTCACGCCGACGACCGACATGAATCCCGTGCTCCTCAAACCCCGCGGCGACGCCGAGAGCCAACTCGTGATCGACGGCGAGGCCGTCGGCCATTACGCCGCTGGGACGTACTACGACGACCACTGGGAGCGCGCCCGCGAGGCCGCAAAATCGGCCCACGACCGTCTCGCAGCCGATCACGAGGTGATCGTGGCCGAGGGCGCGGGCTCGATCGCGGAGATCAATCTCCACGACCGTGATCTCGCGAACGTCGAGACTGCGCGGTTCGCCGACGCGTCGATCCTGCTGCTCGCGGACATCGAGCGCGGCGGCGCGTTCGCAAGCGCCTACGGCACGCTCGAACTCATGCCCGACGATCTCCGCGAACGAGTGATGGGCGTCGTCTTCACCAAGTTCCGCGGCGACCGTTCGATCCTCGAACCGGGGATCGAAGAGCTGGAGCGAAAAACCGGAATTCCAGTCCTCGATGTCCTCCGGTACGATGATCCCGGTCTCCCTGCTGAGGACAGTGTCTCGTTGCCAGCAGAAGGCGAACCTCGCGTGCTGGGCGACGATGACGGCGTGGCGGACGGGGCCGCGGTGACCGTCGTGGTCCCCCGGCTGCCCCGAATCTCGAACTTCACCGATCTCGAACCGTTGGCGCGCGTGCCAGGCATCAGAGTCAGTTACGTGCCGCTCGACGCCGACCTCGCGGCCGCTGACGCGGTCGTGATCCCCGGAACCAAAAACACCGTCGACGATCTACTGGCGCTTCGAGAGGCCGGCTTCGACGAGGCGCTCGCCAGGGTGTCGGGCCCGATCGTCGGGCTGTGTGGTGGCTACCAGATGCTCGGCGAGCGGATCACGAACGCCGCCATCGAGGGCACGGGCGATCGATCGGTCGTCGAAGGGCTCGGTCTGTTGCCCGTCGAAACCGAGTTCTCCCGAGAGAAGTGCGTCGAACGCGTCACTCGGGACATCGACGGATCCGGCCCGATCGCTGGCGCGAGCGGTACCGTCGCAGGCTACGAGATCCACATGGGTGAAACCGCCGCCACCGCGGCCGTCGAGCGTCCCCTCGGCGAGGGCAGCGCCGCGACCGATCGCGTCCTCGGCACGTATCTCCACGGGCTGTTCGAGAACGCGACCGTGCGCGACACGTTCGTCGACAGCGTGTTTCGGCGCGCCGGCAAACGGCGTCCACGGCCCGAAGACAAGAAGCACTCGCCGTACGAGAGGGCCGCAACACTGGTCGACGGTCTCCCTCTTGATCCAGAGTGATCGTCACCGTTCGATTTCCCAGGGACTGACCACAGTCGGTTCGTCCAGTCGAGTGCGTTACGCGTCGGGGAGTTCGCCCTGACGCGCGGTCCGCTGGACGGCCATTTCGGCGATATTGGCTCCGTATTCGGCCGTTCGCTCGATGCTGTCGAGCACGAGGCCCACTCGATGGATCTCCTCCGGTTCGCCGCGACCGTGGAGTTCGTGACTGAACGCGGTGATCTCATCGACGAGTGCGTCACGGTTGGCGGTTGTGTCGTACCCCATCCCGACGTGGGCGTTCGAGAGCGCGACATCGGCAGCGTGATCGACGATCGTCCGCGCGCGGTCGGCGTACGAGGAGAGCGTCTCGTCGAGGTCGTCGGTGAGGGCGTCCTCGTTGGCGAGTCGGGCGATCTTCTCGGCGTGGTCCGCGATCCGTTCGAACTGCCGGGCGACGTAGTAGTACTCGAAGAGCTCGTCACGCGAGTGATCGAGCTCGTCGATCACCGCGAGATCCGAAAGCGACCGCCGGAAGTACCGTGTGACCATCGCGAACAGCTTGTCGGCCTCGTCGTCGCGCTCGATCACGGTGTCGGCCAACGATCGATCACCGGTCACGAACGCTCGCATCGCGTCCCGGGCCATTCCGAGCGTGATGAGCTTCAGTCGCAGCACGCTCTTGTGAATCGAGACGCTTCCCGGATCGAGCAGGCTCCGGAGCGTGATCTCGGTGTCGGTAGTTTCGAGCACTTCGAGCCCGCTCAGCTGCCCGGCAAGACGCGTGATCGTGCTCCGACGCTCGGTCGAGTGGGTGGTATCGTCGACGAGTCGGATCCGATCGACGCCGACGACGTAGAGCGCGTGGATCGTCCGCGCGAGCCCGTCCCGATCGAGGCCGCCGCTGTCGACGGTCGTGGTCCGTTCGTCACCACCAGTATCACCTGCCGACTCGACGAGCAGCGAGCCGTTCCCCTTCGGATGGAGACGCACGGCCGATCCCGCGTCGATCCGGTGTTCGGTCGCCCACGACTTCGGCAACGAGACGGTGTACGTGGTCCCGCCGGAGAGCTGGACCTTCCGTATCTCCATGTGCGGTCCGTCGCAAACCGTGGCCGTCAAGCTTGATATGTGGGGTGTTGTCGGCTATATATCGATCCGTATGACGGGGTAATGACGATGTAACGACAAAACGTCCTGGCCGAGAGTGTCGTCGGAGCCACCAGTGAACCAAGATCCGAGTTGTTTGTTTTGATTCTCTTTCAAACAGTCGAGAATCGGCAAATAGCTCCGGTTATCGGACAAAGAGGGGCTTTAGTCCATTTCAAAGCTGATATCACGTCTTTCGGCCCCGGAATGTCTGTCTCGGATACCACGATTCGAAATTCGGCTCGGTAGCTTTCGAACAGACAGAAACCACAATACAGACTGTCATAGTTCGATTTGAGGGGGGGGGGGCGGCCTATGTCTCTCGAAGAAAAGTAGAACAGTAGACAATTATATCTCTTCGTGCTCCAAGGACGATCTATTCGGGACTCTGCATCGGAACGCCGCTCTCGCCCCGGGGGAGGTACTCGCGGTCGCCTGGCTCGACCTGGAGTTCGTCGTTCTCGACGACGACCTCGCCGGCGACGATGGTGTGGGTCGGTAGGCCGGTGAGTTCGTCGCCGTGGAAGGTGGAGTAGCCTGGTTCCATCGTGTGGTAGAACTCGTCGTCGACGACACGACTTTTTTCGAGGTCGACGATCACCATGTCGGCGTCCGCGCCCTCGACGAGCGCGCCCTTTCGCGGGTAGAGTCCCCAGCGCTTGGCGTTGTTTTCCGCGCAGACTTCCACTACCCGCTCCATACTGAGCCGGTTCTCGTTGACGCCCTCGCTCATCATCACCGGCAGGAAGTACTCGATTCCGTTGTTGTCGCCGGGGATCGCGTCCCACATGTCGCCGTACTTCCCTTCGCCTTTCTCCTTGAACTCGATCTTGTGCGGGCAGTGGTCGGTACCGAGATAGTCGACCACGCCGGTCCGGAGCCCCTCCCAGAGCCGCTTCTTGCTCCGTTCTTTCCGGAGTGGCGGCGAGATCTTGCCCCAGACCCCCAGATCCTCGTCGTTGGTGTGGGCGAGGAAGGCGGGCAAGGTCTCGGCGTGGAGGTTGACGCCCCGATCCTGAAATCGCTCGCAGACGTCGACTCCTTCGGCGGTGCTCATATGGACGATGTACGCCCGGGAGTCGGTGTACTCCGTGAGCCGCCCGATCTGCTCTATCTGCATCGCCTCGGCGACGTTCGGCGAGGCCTCCGTCCACGCTTCGAGGTCGTTGCGTCCCTCGTCCTGGAGTTCCTGGCGGCGCTCGTAGGCGAGGTCCTCGTTTTCGGCGTGGAACATCACCACTCCCCCATTGACGTCCGAAACCGTATCGAGCACCTGGTACACCCGCCCGGCGTCGGAGTGATCGATCCCGAGCTCGGGACTCGCGTGCTTGTACCAGTTGAAGAACACCTTGAACGACCGGATCCCCTCGTCGACCAGCCCCTCGATCTCTTCGACGTGGTGATCCTGATGGACGATCGCGTGGTACGCGAAGTCGATGTAGGAGTTCTCGCGCCCGACCTCGCGGAAGAACTCCATGTCGGGGAGGTACGGCTCGCGCTGGAGCAAGAAGTTCACGACCGTGGTGACCCCGCCGTGGACCGCACCCCGGGTCTCGGTTTCGAAGTCGTGTTCGAGACCTGCGTGATAGTCCTCGAACTCGTAGCGCGAGAGTCCCCAGTGGACGTGCGGATCGATGAATCCCGGGATGAGGTAGTTGCCGTCGGCGTCGATCTCTCGATCGGCATCGGGGAGGTTCGCTTCGGTTCCCACCGCGACGATCCGACCGTCGGCGGCCGCGACGCCGCCTGGCATCGTGCCGCTCGGCGTCACCACTCGTGCGTCGACCACGCGCAAGTCTGCTCGTGTCATCGTCGTTCTTCCCTCGGCGTGCGAGAACTTAACTATCGGGGGCGGGTCGGTGTCGACTCGGTGCTGGCGCAGTCAGGAGCGGTCAGTCCTCGGTACTCGTCCGAACGCGGTCGGCGAGCGTCTCGTGACACTCCGTGGGATGGATGGGATAGACCGCGATCGGTTTCCGTTCGTTCGCGACGTGGATGACGAGTTCGTGGCGCTTCCGATAGCTCCAGTAGAGGCTCGCCAGCCCGACGACAGCGAACCCGACCCCGACGAGGGGGTTCCGTGTTACGCCGACGAAGACGCCGAGGCCGACGAGGAGCAGACTCATGACCACGAGGTCCCACTCGGCACTCTTGAGACCGACCTGCGTCACGTTCGCGTGTTCGATCTTGATCTTCGTCTCGTCGTCCCGATCGACGTAGACGCCTTCTTGATTGTAGCCGATCCAGCCGCCGCGCCGGAGTCCCATTCGGGTGATCGTCGTGCCGTCCGAGCCGTCGCGGTCGTTCATGCGGGTGCGTGGCGGCACGATCACTTCCGAGTTACGGGGGTCAGTCGTGGATGGAGGCACGAAAAGTGAGGCTTCGTATCGCCGATCAGTCGTTGGCGACGTCGGGTTCTCTCGACTCCCCGCCGAAGAATCGTGCGTGATACGGCGTGAACGCGTCGTCGTCTTCGGTGATCTCCTCCCACGCGGTCAGGCCGCGTTCCTCGGCGGTGCCAGGGATCGTGTTGTCGAGCACGAACGCGGCGATACCGCCGACGGCGATCGGCGTGCCGAGGATGATCCCGAGCGTCTGGGCGACCGTGGGAAGGCCGAGCACTGCACCGAAGACGGGGACGCTCGCGAGGCCAGCTTCGAGCGAGATGTCCGAGGCGTTCTGGACGTTGGTGACGTACTCCGGGATCGACAGCCCGGCGAACAGGCCGAAGCCGAGCACGAACACGTTCCGGTTCTGGTTGAGATCGACGTACTGGAGCTGTGAGAGGCCGACTCCGACGATCTGGGCGAACATCGCGAGGAACAGCCCCCCGACGATCGCGCTCGGGATCGTCGTCACCAGCGCCCCGAAGTAGCCGACGAACCCGACGACGATCATCACGACCGCGCCGACCTGGACGACGTACCGCGAGGCCACCCCCGTGATCCCGATCGCACCGATGTTCTCGGTGTAGGAGGTCGAGCCGTTGCCGGTTCCCATGATGCCCGCAAAGATGTTGCCGAGCCCCTCCATACCGAGCCCGTGATTGACCCGCCGCGCGTTGGGTGCGCCCTCACCAGCCATCCGGGCGACCGAGTGATAGTCCCCGAAGCTCTCGATGGCCGAGGCGAGCATCCCGGCGATCATCCCCGCGATGAAGGAGGTCGTAAACAGCGGGAGCCCCCACTGAAACGGGGTGATCGCGCGGAGCGGGGGCGCGTTCGCGACCGGACTCAGATCCACGAGACCGGGGACGAGCCCGGTGACCGAGAGGACGACGGCGAACAGGTACGCTCCGCCGAGTCCCAACAGAACGGGAAACAGTTTGAAGATTCGGGAGTAGCCGTCGAGGTACTGCGAGAACAGCACGATGAGCGCGAGCGTCAATCCGACGAGATACCAGTTGTTCGTCGGGCTGGTGATCTGCGGGACAGTGAGGAGCGCGAGCCCGATCAGCGCGATCACCACCGCGATCACGAGCGGGCCGACGTACCGCTTGAGTCGGCCGAAGATCCCGAGATAGCCGATCGCGACCTCGACGAGACCGGCGACGATGACCGCTCCCTGGAGCTCGCGGATCATCGTCGTCGGGGCGGCGTCGCCCGTCGCGAGCACCGCGACGATCGCGAGTGCGGGTCCCAGCATCGAGAACGTCCCGCCCTGGACGATCGGGTAGCGGTTCCCGATCGTGGCCTGCGCGAGCGTCGCGACCCCCGAAACCACGAAGAACGTCGCCACGAGCTGGGCGGTCTGTGCGGCGTCGAACCCGATCGCCCCCGCGAGCACGAGCGGGATCGCGATCGTCGACCCGATCATCGTCAGCCAGTGCTGGACGCCGAGCAGCGCCGACTGGCCGAGCGGCGGCTTGTCGTCGATCCCGTACTCGACCATGCTGCTCTCGTGTGCCCCCGCTTTCTCGGTGCTGGTGTCTCCGCTCATGACCGCCTCCAGTACGGGCATCGGCTGTGGTATGTCATGTCGTACTCTCCTTGCGCATCGTTGTCGAATGAAGACATAAATCTATGGGTTGTCGTCACGACCGCCGGGGAGAACGCAATCCGCACTCTCGATCGTCGTCCGTCGACTCGTCGGTGGACCTTCGGTGGCGATGGCGTATCCGGCCGGACGCAAGTTACTTGGTACCATTGTGAGAGGAAGTCAGTATGGGCAGTCAATCGGAGTACGGAGTCTCCGCCGAACTGAACGTTCCCGTCGAGACGCGTGACGGAATCGAACTCGCGACCGACATCTATCGGCCGGCGGATCCGGACACGAACGAACCGATCGACGATCCGAAACCAGCGCTGCTCGACCGGACGCCGTACGGAAAGCGGGGGCGGATGGAGCGCCACGGCGAGTGGTACGCCGAACGCGGCTACGTCGTCGCGATCCAGGACTGTCGTGGCCGGTTCGACAGTGAGGGCGAGTACTACATCTTCGTCGACGAACCAGAGGACGGCTACGATACGGTGGAATGGCTCGCCGACCGCCCCTACTGTGACGGTCAGGTCGGCACGATCGGCACTTCGTATGGAGCATGGGTCCAGAGCGCGATCGCGACCCAGGATCCACCCCACCTCGAAGCGATGTTCGTGAACCAGGGGGCCGCCAATGGGAGAGAGGCGACCTTCCGACACAACGGCGCGTTCGAACTCCGGTGGCTCTGCTGGGCGCTCACCCTCGGCGGCGGGTTCGCGAAGCGCGCCCTGGAGAACTCGGATGTTCAGGCGCTCCTCGCGAACGTCGACGTTCGGGACGTGCTCGCTGACGGGCCGATCCAGCAGGGTCAGTCCCCGCTGCGACACATCCCGAACTACGAGGAGTGGGCGTTCGACATCATGACGCAGGGGGCGGCGAGCGACGAACTCTGGCAGTCTCCCGGAATCGACTTCGAGCGCCACTACGACGGGATGGCCGACGTTCCCACCGTGTACGCGGGCGCGTGGTACGACTCCTACACCAAGGCGACCTGTGACAACTTCGCTGCGCTCGCGGAGCGGAAGGACGCGGATCAGTTCCTCCTGATGGGGCCGTGGACCCACGGCTGGAACGGGTATCCGCTGCCGTCGTGGAACAAACCCTACTCCGGTGAACTCGCCTTCGGCGAGGCCGCGCTTCGGGACTACCAGGAAACCCGCCTGCGCTTCTTCGATCACTACCTCAAGGACGAGGACTCGTGGAGCGACCAGGCCACGGTGGAGTTCTTCCGGATGGGGACCGGCGACGGCGGCCGGACCACCGACGGCCGGCTGTTCCACGGCGGGGAGTGGTCGACGGCCGATGAGTGGCCTCCGAACGACGTCGAACAGACCACCTACTACGCCCACGGCGACGGAACGCTTGCGACCGCCGAACCCGATTCCGATGGCGGCGCGACGAGCTACGAGTTCGATCCCAAAGATCCCGTCCCCACCCTCGGCGGCAACTGTTCGTCGTACATCACCTACGAACCCCGCGAGGAGAACCTGATCGAGTACCCGCTGGCCGAGCGCAACCTCCACGACATCACCGGTCGGGGCGGGTTCGATCAGCGCACTCGCGAGGACACCTTCGGCGCGGAGCCACCGTACGGCCCGCTGGAGCACCGCGACGACGTGCTCGTCTTCCGCACGCCCCCGCTCGACGAGCCGGTCGAGATCGTCGGCCCGATCCGGGTCCGGGTCCACGGAGAGACCGACGCCCCCGACACCGACTTCACTGCGAAGCTAATCGAGGAGTACCCACCCAGCGACGGGTTCCCGAACGGGTTCGCGCTCAACCTCGCGGACTCGATCTGTCGGGCGCGATACCGGGGCTACCGCGACGAGCCGGACTTCGTCGACCCCGGCGAGGTCTACGAGTTCGTGATGGAGCCGTACCCGACCGCAAACGTCTTCGCTGCGGGCCACCGGATCCGGCTCGACATCTCCTCGTCGAACTTCCCCCGGTTCGACGTGAACCACAACACCGGCGGTCCGCTCTACGGCGACCGCGAGTACCAGGTCGCGACGAACACCGTCCATCACAGCGCCGACCATCCGACCCGAATCGAGCTGCCGGTTCGACGGACCTGATGAGATCAGCGGCGGACAGTTCGGGGTTTCACGGCAACACTTATACTCACGGTGGGGCTACGGAAGAACCGTGTTCGTATGAGCCACACGAACAACCGACACGAAACGGATCGATCGCCGACGGGCGGTGACGGCGGATGAAACCGGCCGCGTTCCAGTACCACCAGCCGTCGTCGGTGACGGAGGCGACCGACCTCCTCGCGGAGCACGAACACGACGCCGAGTTGATGGCGGGCAACCAGTCGCTCGGGATCGTGATGGCGAATCGCCTGGCGACACCGGAGCATATCGTCGACATCAACGGTGTCGACGAACTCGACTACGTCGACGTTGCCACCGAACGGGTCACGATCGGCGCGCTGACGAGCCACCGCACCATCGAGACCTCGGCCGCCCTCGCCGACGCGCTGCCGATGTTCCCGGCGGCGGCCGAACAGATCGCCGGGCCGAGCGTCCGCAACCTCGGCACGCTTGGCGGGAGTGTGGGCGAAGCCGACCCTGCGGGGAACTATCCCGCTGTGCTCACCGCGCTCGACGGCGATCTCCACGTCGCGTCCGCGGACGGGGAGCGAACCGTCGCGGCGTCGGAGTACTTCATCGCGTACATGTTCTCCGACCTCGCGGAGGACGAGCTGATCACCGGCGTCTCCGTCGATCGGGAGCCGTTCCCGGCCGAACGCACGGGGATGGCATTCCTCGAACAGAAACCCGCGGCCCAGACGTGGCCGACGATCAGTGCGGCCGCGGTCATCCGCATCGACGACCCCGACGCGGACGCACCCGTCGTCGAGGAGGCACGGCTCGCGCTCGCGAACGCCGCCGACGTTCCGCTCCGCGTCGAGGATGCCGAGGCGGCCGTCGAGGGTGAATCGCTCGTCGAAGCACCACTCGCGTCGGCCGCCGACGCCGCGAGTGAGGCCGCCGAACCGGGCGAGGAGATGCACGCCGACGCCGAGTACAAAGAAGAGTTGGCCGGCGAGTACACCCGGCGCTCGCTCGAAACGGCGTACGAACGTGCGGTCGACACCACGGACACCACAACACCATGATGGAATTCGACGGCGAGTTCACCTCGGATCACCCGCGTGACGATCTCTGGAACTACTTCACCGATCCCGCAATCCTCGCCGACTGCGCGCCAGGCTGTGACGAGATCACGATGGAATCGCCCGGCGAGCTGTCGGCGACCATCACGGTCGGTGTCGGCAGCGTCAAGCCGACGTTCGACGTCGATATGACCGTCACGCGCGCCGACGCGCCCGCAATCCTCGAGATGGAGGTCGGTGGCGACGCGAGCCGGAACTCTTTCGAGGCCGTCACCGAGATGTGCCTCGTCGAGGATGGCGACGGGACGACCGCCACGTGGGAGGCCCGCACGAACGTCGCCGGACTCATCGCCAGCATGGGCCAGCGCGCGCTCGGCAGCGTTGCTGCCCGGATCGTGAACAACTTCTTCGAGGATCTCGAAGCGAAAGCCGACGAAGGCGTTCCTGCCGAGTCGAAGCTCGAAGCCAAACCCGAGGCCGAAGCCTCGATCGAGAACTGACTCACGAGGCCGCGAACGCAACCGAATCGACCACTAACCGTCCCGTCTTTCGTTAGCCGTCCCGTTTTCAACTTGAAGTGTCGTCAACGCCGCCGTCGGGTCGCTTCTCTCGACCGACGAGGTTCGCGCTCGCTTCATCTGCTCACGGGCGCGAAGCGCCCGTTCGCACGGTCCGAGGGACGCAAAGCGTCCCTCGCTACTCGCCTCACTTCCGGAAGACTCGTTTCACTCGTCTTCCTGCTCTATTGAAAATGGACGACGGTGACGGGATTACTCCGTAATGAGTTTGAGGAAACGAGGTCGAGAAGTCGATC
>NZ_JAQJDA010000060.1:0-1099 GCF_028617175.1 Halococcus sp. PRR34
TTCAACCGGTCAACTCCGAACCGAAGCTACTGATTCGAACTCCATCGGTTCGAATTCACTGATTGCTTCAAAGACTACGCTTACGTTCGTCTGCTCGATTGCGGAGTTCGTCATGAACACTTGAACTTGATCACTCATCTCGGTAGTGTTCTCATACTTGCCGATTGCAACTACATCGTGATCACCAGTGACTCGATAGATGGCCACCATCCGCCTGTCATCTCGAAGTTTCGATGTGGTTTCACTGAGTGCGTTTGCGGCGATTTCGAGCTCGAAAATAGCAGTCACGTCAAACCCAAGCGCGTCGTAGTTCAAACGAGGCATATATCCACTAATCACTCCGGTTGTTTCGAGATCTCGGAGGCGCTCACGGACAGTCGACACGGGAACACCGAGTGTTTCAGCGAATGTACTTAGACCGCCCCATCGATCGCGAGCGAGGGTGGTTAACAGTCGGGCATCAATCTCTGTGAGACGAGTATCTTTCATTGGTGGTCTGAGAGTATCTCTGTCGCTCTCTGCGAAAGCGACGAAGAAGTTGTGGTGTCTATACGGCTTCCGTGCCGCGGACATCGTTTCGAATCTGAGCAGCGTCTTCGACCGGTGTGACGAACACTTTGCCATCTCCGGGTTCGCCGGTGGCAGCCCGTTCAACGATGGCATCAACCACGTCCTCAGCGGCGATGTCCGCGACGACACATTCGACTTTGACCTTCTGATGGAGGTCGACTGTGTACTCCTCACCGCGCCACTGACCCTTCTTTGTTGGCTGACTCCCCCGTCCGGAGACGTTCGTCACTGTGAGCGAGGGTGCGCCGACCTCCGCGAGCGCGCTCTTGACTGCGCCGAGTTTGTCCGGCCGGACAATGGCGGTGACCATCTTGATTTTGCCATTGTTCGGCGTGCCGCCATCAGTCCGGATTTCTTCACTGTCGCTGGCGTAGACCGCACCGCCGTCGGCGACCGGCCCACCCGAATCGCCGAGGCCGAATTCAGGGTAGGTATCGACGCCATGTTCCGCGCTGTCGAGCCCGTCGCGTTCGTGCTCGGGCGTGACGCGTGCCTGGCCGACCGCCTTCAGCGCGCCGAACACCGCAGC
>NZ_JAQJDA010000061.1:0-990 GCF_028617175.1 Halococcus sp. PRR34
GCGTGGTTCGTCCTGATCCGTCGCCGCCCCGTCGCCGGGAGCCACCGCGCAGTGCTGGTCGGCGACGATCACACCGCGATGGCCGAACTTTTCGAAACCACCGATCTCTCGATCGTGGGCTACGTCGCCCCTTCCATCCAGTACGATCCCGAACCATCCGAACAGGGATCGACCACCCGATTCGCCGACGGTGGCACCCACCAGCAGCCCCGTCTCGACGACGTGGAGTGTCTCGGTGGGCTCTCACGGCTCGAAGAGGTCTTCGTCGAGCACGACATCGACACCGCAGTGCTCGCGTTCGAGCGATCGGATCGTGCGGAGTTCTTCGGCACGCTCGCGACGTGTTACGACCACGGCGTGGCGGCGAAAGCCCACCGTAAACACGCCGATAGCGTCCTCACCACCGACACGAGCGTGGTCGGCCTCGTCGACATCCAACTCGAACCCTGGGACTGGGAAGATCGAGCGCTGAAGCGGCTGTTCGACATCGCGTTCGCCGCTACCGGACTGATTGTCCTCTCGCCGATCATTCTCCCAGTCGCGATCGCGATCAAACTCGACAGTCCGGGACCGGTGCTCTACGGCCAGGAACGCACCGCGGAGTTCGGCGAAACCGTCGAGATCTACAAGTTCCGGAGCATGGTCGCCGACGCCGAGGCCGACACCGGCGCGAAGCTGAGCGAAGAGGACGCCGGCGGCGTCGATTCCCGGGTCACTCGGACCGGACGGCTTCTCAGACGCACCCACCTCGACGAGATCCCCCAGCTCTGGTCGATCCTCGTCGGTGATATGGCGGTCGTCGGCCCACGGCCCGAACGCCCCGAACTCGATGCCGACATCGAATCCGGCATCACCCAGTGGCGACGGCGATGGTTCGTCAAACCCGGCCTGACTGGCCTCGCCCAGATCAACGGTGCCACCGGCCACGATCCCGAGCGGAAACTCCGGTACGACACCCAGTACATCCACCAACAATCGTTCTGGGTCGAC
>NZ_JAQJDA010000062.1:0-935 GCF_028617175.1 Halococcus sp. PRR34
GTGCTCTATTGAAAATGCGGTACGGGAGTACGATCATAGCGTCTTGGCGAGTTTCTTGATGTTGTTGAGCGCGAACAGGAGAACGATCTCACGAAACTGGCGATACCAGAACCGCGAACGCAGGGCGGAGTCCTGCGTTCGCTTGACCGTCGAATAGGAGGTTTCAGACATCCACCGCTGGGTGTAGCCCTTCGCTCGGATGAGAGCGTTATTCGCTGTAGCCATCGGTTTCGATCCTTGATGCTGAACGAGGTACTCAACGTCCAGTGCGGCGATTTCGTATTCGGTGTGCCAGTCCTGGAAGCCGTTGTCAGCAGCCACGGACCGCAGGTCGTCCGCGTTCCGGCGGACGATCCGCGGGCCAGCCTTCGTATCGTGTTCGCGCTCGATACAACAGTGGACGTCCAGCACCGCAAGCGACTCCGTATCGGTCAACGTCGTCGCTTTGATCGTCTTGACGCGTCGCCCACATCGCTGGAGGTAGTACTGAGAGGCTTGCTTCCGCTCGAAGAACGTACTGTCCAACGCGGCGTGTCCAGACTGCGGGTGTTGCTGCGCTGAGATGCGCAGCAACGCCCGCCAGACGTACATCGCGTACCGATCGAGTGAGTGGTAGAATGCGGTAGGGTCAGGCAACGCATCCGGATGAAGGCCGAGCCGGTCACATATCTCCGGCATGAGGCTCAACCGATCGACGAGTTCGGCGTAGCTGTAGCCCTCTTCCTTGCGAATACAGTGTGCGACGATGTGAGCCTCGCGGGCAAGCCCGCCCGAGTCGGGCTTGCCCGCTCGCTTCCCCAAGGCTTGTTTGGCTACACGCAGTGCTGTCTCAACGAGGTCGAGAAGCGCGACTCCCATGATCGACTTCTCGACCTCGTTTCCTCAAACTCATTACGGAGTAATCCCGTCACCGTCGTCCATTTTCAATAGAGCAG
>NZ_JAQJDA010000063.1:0-910 GCF_028617175.1 Halococcus sp. PRR34
GCCGTAGACGTCCTCGTAGTAGCAGTGGAGAAAGCCTCGGAAGAGTTCTGGTGGCTCATGAACTCGTGTTCGCCCCCGCTTGCAGGGGGCGAACACGTCGTATTCCAGTAGAAATCCGAGCTTAAGATGCTCAAACAGCGATACCGTCTCAGTCGCCGCGACATTCAAGAAGCCGTCGACAGAAGTTACGTTTTGCAGGGTTTGGGTGTTGTTGGACACAATTCCCACGCCCTGCAACCTCGCATGTGACGCTTTCTATGACACGCTCTGGAGGTTATTACTATCGTTGGTCTCGGTGCCACTACATTGGGACTCGTTATTACTACAGCGGCATTTCTGCGGCAACGACAAAACGCGAAGAACGAAGAACAGCAGCGAAAGAGAATGGAACGTCGCCTTAATCGAAAGGACGAATTAGAAGACCTTTCAGAGAGGCTTCGAGATTTGCATAGTCGAATTAGGTTGCTCTGCGAAAGAACCACCAATCCTCGCTCTAACGAAGATATGGATTTGTTCTTGCATGATTTTGCAAGAGATCTCCTTGCGTACCATCACACGACTGGCAACGATCCTACTGTAGCAGTACCAGAAGTAAACCATCTTCGAGAGAGTGAAGAAGGCAATATCACCCTGACAACAACGTCTGAAGTAGTTGATGCATATCATCAAACCGATCCGCCACATCTCATTCAAGCCAAAATTCGAATACAGGATAGAGACGACGCTCTACGATGGTCAACAAAAGAAAACATTGACTGGGGAATCAGAAATATCACATTTGTCAGGGATGAGATGAACGAGATAGAGGATTGGAATGTTGATCTCTTGAACCAATTGGTCGCGTCGCAGAATCCTTTAGAATCGGGACGATACCCGTCGGCAAGAAGCCGTAGCTGATACCTGAAAGGAA
>NZ_JAQJDA010000064.1:0-875 GCF_028617175.1 Halococcus sp. PRR34
AGGCGCTGGAGGCCACCGGCCGCACCGGCACGACCGTCGGCAGTTCGGTACGTCCCAGCGCTGTGCCACGCCATCCGGATGAAAAACGGTCCGTAGTGACCGTAGTCGGCCGGCCACCAGTCCTGTGAATCCGTCATCACGTCCTCGATGTTTGACTTCACTTCCTCGAGGTCGAGTTTCTCGAATTCCTCGGCATAGTCGAAGTCCTCGCCGTACGGATTGGTGTCCGCAGTGTTATCGTCGAGGACATCCAGTCGTAGTAGGTCTGGCCACCACTCTTGGTTGGACCATGTCATATCTAACCGAAGGGCCGTATCTGCGTTAAGCTTGTTGACCTCGGTTTGTCAACTCTTCGCTATTCGTCTCGACATCTCATTATCTGGGTAGGTAAGCACGCAAGTGAATCACGCTTTGCGGTGCAATCAAGACGGCCGCTGACGAGTTACGACGTATCGAGATGCGCGGAGATCAAACCGGACGACATCTGGAATGTCAGGCGAAATCTCACCGGCACTCTGATAGCTATGTGCCATCATACCATCCCCTCGCGATCCCGAATTGAAAATGCACCTATTCACTGGCCGATTGGCAGTCGAAACCGCCGGTTAGTTCGCAGTGCTTGCGGTCTCGATTGCCATCTCCAGATCTGCGATAATCCGGGCCGGGTCCTCAATGCCGACCGAAAGACGCACGAGGTCATCGGTAACACCAGAGGCGTCTCGTTCAGTATCGGTGAGTTGCTGATGAGTGGTGCTGGCTGGGTGAAGGATCAGCGTCTTCGCGTCACCAACATTGGCGAGCAAACTCGCGAGCTCCGTCGATTCGACGGTCGTTCGCGCAGCCTCGTATCCACCCGCGACGCCGAAGGTGATCAT
>NZ_JAQJDA010000067.1:0-804 GCF_028617175.1 Halococcus sp. PRR34
ACTACCTCTCTAATATCGCTAAAAGACATCCAAAACTCTATCCACCAGCTGTTCTGGGCTTTGCTATTCAATACAATCAAATCACCACGGAATGTTGTGCAGCAGAAGACAAGCCCAAATGCTTTTCTGAACGGATGCCTCAGGTCAAGAAATTAACAAACTATATTGAAAATACACATAAACAGAAATGCCGTATTCTTGCATCCTTTCCAGAAAGAGTTTTTCAGGCACTAGTACTAGTTCAAGTCGCCCAAAGGTTTGGTAAAGCTGATTTTCAAAGTGTGGAAAAATTGACTTTGGAGATTGTACATTTTACCAAAGACTGCTGCAAAGGTGATTCCGTGGAATGTATGCTAGAAAGGATGGAAGTGACAGATCATATATGTAAAGATAAGGACAAACTCTCAAGCCACCTAGCCGCTTGTTGTGATAAAACTCTTCTAGAACGAACACCCTGTGTACTTGCCCTGCCAAATGAGGACTCTGACTTGCCCAAAGAAATGAAAGAATATTATGAAGGGGAACATGTTTGTGAGGACTATCAGAAAGACAAGACAAATTACCTAGCTCACTTTGCATATGAATATGCCAGAAGACACCAAGAATCATCCCCTCAGTCCGCTCTACGAGTTGCTAAAGGATATGAAGGGCTGCTGGAAAAGTGCTGTTCTGCTGAAAACCACGCTGAGTGTCTAAAGCAAGCGCCAATCTTGTTAGAAGCTGCGCTGAAGGGAAATGAAGAGTTAATTAATCAGAACTGTGGTGGCTTGAAGGCACTCGGTTTTAAAGATTATTATATCCAGC
>NZ_JAQJDA010000068.1:0-789 GCF_028617175.1 Halococcus sp. PRR34
CAGGTCACTGATTCATCCGCTTCATTCCTACAACGTATCAGCTATTGGGCTGTTGAGCCAAAGTGGACAACTAGCGATAATGACTAAGAGATGTTGTGAAATGTCTACCGTAATTTTTACGGTAAATTGGTTTCGTCGATCTCATCGATCCGTTTGGCGAGTAGCTGAATCAGTTCCTGTACGGTGATTTCACTCTCCTGAAGGAGGGTTGTATCAGCAGCATATTCGATCGCCTCAGCGTAGCTGGAGTGATCATGGCTCGCCATGATCTGCGTCAGCTTCGTTGCTACGCTATCGCTGATTGTGACCGTCGTGTATCCATCTGGAGGCATATTTGATCAAGTGGCTAATTTACGGTAAAACTTACGGTAAATCATCCCGCTACCTTCAGAACTTACCTGGGTCATTAAAGTCGGAGCAGCTCTCGCCAAACAGCCATCGGCGCTCGATCAAGGGATTTGCACAGCGCAGATGGACCAATGAACTCGCCGCGCTCGAGGACGAGCGCGGCTCGAACACGTTCCATCTCCTCGGCCCAGTCGAGGACTTCGGCGAGTGTCGCGTCCATGTGTTCACGGAGAAAGTGCAGGACGGCGTGCTTCCAGCCGGCAACTCCGTTGCCGGCAGGATCGCTGATCTGGATCAGCGCTGCATCAGTAAGCTTTCGTGCAATCGAGACAGCCTGTTTGACGAAGCGGAAGAGAATCTTCTGCACAAAGACTCCTCTTCCGCTTCATCTCAATCGTTCTAACGACTCACCCCGACGCCGTCGGCGGATTCAATAGAGCT
>NZ_JAQJDA010000006.1:0-235168 GCF_028617175.1 Halococcus sp. PRR34
TTGGGACTCCGCCTCACGTCTGGCCGATTTCTACGCACTTGCTCGTACCGTGACTGGTAGAGTGGACAACTAGCGATTATAGACCGCTTCGATTCCTGCTACGGCAAAGGCAACTCCGAAGAGCAATACGATCAGATGACCACCGATCACGAACAAGAATCCCGCAATTGCGAACAGGAAGATTGCCATAGCGGTCTGTATGTATCGGTTTTGACGAACCGAGCGAACGTGGCGTTGCACCCGCTCCGAAAATCGAGTCGATAAGAGAAGTGTTCCGATTACCGCATAGAAAACCATCTCTGCAGAACTGATGTATTCTGGCCCACCGATAGTCGCGTAGCTGAGAAGTCCTACACCAACAATAGAAAGCGATGAAACGGCGAGGAGCATATCACAGAACCCGCCGACCTCAGTTCTCATCGGTGAAGTGTTCTCACAGATCATATTTAGGTTTGTTCCCCGCGCCTGATGACTGATCGGATGGAGGTCGGTGGGGGGGTCGAACCGGATTCAGTCGCCGAACAGGCTGGCGTGGACGGGTGCGAACTCGGTGTCGCCGTCGGTGTCGGCGCGCGCGTCGGTCACCGCTCGGCCGGCGACACCATCGGCGAGGAAGTCGGCGATCGGCGGGCCGACGTTCTCGGGTTCGACGAGGAAGGCGTCGTGGCCGTGGTCGGAGTCGATCACGTGGTGGGCGGTCTCGACGCCCGTAGTCCGGAACGCGTCGGCGAGGGCTGCGGCCTGGTCCGTGGTGAAATGCCAGTCACCGGTAAAGGAGAGACAGAGTACTTCGCCGTCGAAGCCCGCGAGTGCGTCGGCGTCGGACGCGTGGCCCGCCGCGAGGTCGTACTCGTCCATCGCGCGTGTGAGATACAGGTAGCTGTTGGCGTCGAAGCGATCGACGAACGTGTCGGCGTTGTAATCGAGGTACGACTCGACGTCGCGGTAGGGGAAGAAGCCAGCGGCCGGATCGGCAGGGAAGGCGTCGCGGGCGGCGTCCCGGCCCGCGGCGCGCCGGCCGAACTTCGCTTCCATCGACTCCTTCGAGAGGTACATCACGTGGCCGAGTTGGCGCGCGATTGCGAGGCCGTCGTCGGGCTCGGGGCCGCCGTAGTAGTCGCCGCCCGCCCAGTTCGGATCGGTGGTGATCGCCCGCCGGGCGATCCCGTCGATGGCGACGCACTGGGAATCGAGCCGCGCGGCAGTCGCCACCGGGATCGCGCGCTCGACGCGCTCGGGGTAGCGTTTCACCCATTCGAGGACGTTCATCCCACCCACGGAGCCGCCGACGACGGCGTGGAGCCGGGAAACGCCGAGTTCGTCGAGCAGCCGGCGCTGGGCGCGGGTCCAGTCGGTCACGGTGACCGGCGGGAAGTCGGTTCCGTAGGGCTCGCCGGTTTCGGGGTCGGTCGAGGCCGGTCCCGTCGAGCCGTAACACGAACCGGGGACGTTCACGCAGACGGCGAAGTACTCAGTCGTGTCGATCGCTTTTCCAGGTCCGACGATCGCGTCCCACCACGCGCGGGCCTGGCCCGCCGCGTCCCCGTGCTGGCCATCGGGCCCCGATCGGGGGCTCGATTTCTCCCCGCGCGGGCCGCTGGCGACGTGGGCGCTGCCGGTGAGCGCGTGACAGACGAGCACCGCGTTGTCGCCGGTGAACTCGCCGTAGGTCTCGTAGGCGAGTTCGAGGTCCGAAAGCGACTCGCCGCACTCGAACTCGAACGCGCCGATCGACCGGGTGTCGCGCGTCGCTTGAGTCATGGTATCGCCCCGTCGAGATCCGCCACGATGTCCGCCTCGTCCTCGATACCCACCGAGAGCCGGACGAGATCGGGCGTCACGCCCGAGGCGCGCTGCTGTTCGGCCGAGAGCTGGGCGTGGGTGGTGCTCGCGGGATGGATCACCAGCGTCTTCGCGTCGCCGACGTTCGCAAGGAAGCTCGCGAGGTCGGTGTCCTCACAGAGGCGCTTGCCGGCCTCGTACCCGCCCTCCAGTCCGAACGCGATCATGCCGCCGAATCCTCCCTCCAAGTATTCGCTGGCGGTGTCGTGAGTCTCGTGATCGTCGAGGCCGGGGTAGGCGACCCACGAGACCTCGTCGTGGCTTGTGAGAAACTCGGCGACTCCGTGGGCGTTCGCAGAGTGGCGTTCCATCCGGAGATCGAGGGTTTCGAGCCCCTGAAGCGTGACCCACGCATCGAACGGTGACTGCTGGTCGCCGAGGCTCCGGATCGCACGCTGGCGGGCGGCCGCGGTGAACGCGCGGTCGCCGAACTCCTCGGCGAAGTTCAGGCCGTGGAATGCGGGGTTGTCGCCAGCGATTTCGGGGTACTTCTCGGAGTGCTCGCCCCACGGGAACGACCCGCCGTCGATCAGCGCGCCGCCGATCGTCGTGCCGGAGCCGTGGAGCCACTTCGTGGTCGACTCCCAGACGAGGTCCGCGCCGTGTTCGAGGGGGCGGCAGAGTGCAGGCGTGGCGAAGGTGTTGTCGACGAAGAAGGGAACGTCGTTGTCGTGGGCGACGGCGGCGACAGCTTCGAGGTCGGGCGTCACTAGCGAGGGGTTGCCGATGGTCTCGCAGTGGACGTAGGCGGTGTTTTCGTCGATCGCCTCGTCGTACGCCGCGGGATCGAGCGTGTCGACGAACCGGGCCTCGATCCCACGGCGCGCAGCGGTGTGGCTGAGGTAGGCGTGGGTGCCGCCGTAGATCGAGGCGGCGCTCACGACGTTGTCGCCCGCCTCGCAGAGCAGGAAGGTCGCGGCGTCGAGCGCGGCCATCCCCGACGCGGTGCAGAGCGCGCCCACGCCGCCTTCGAGGTCGGCGAGGCGGCGTTCGAGCGTGGCGACCGTGGGATTCGAGATCCGGGAGTAGACGTCGCCCTCCGCTTCGAGCGCATAGAGATCGGCGGCGCGGTCGGCGTCGTCGAAGGTGTAGGAGGTGGTCTGGTACAGCGGCGGCGCGCGCGATCCCGTCGCCGGATCCGACGCTTGCCCAGCATGGACACATCGTGTCCCGAAGCCTCGCTGCTCGTCGTCGGTCATGTATGTGGTGCATATATCTACGGGTATCTATAACCACGAGTTACGGCAAGTGTCGCCGGTCCCCGATCCGTCGAGTCGTCGGTCGGCTGTTCGCGGCGGCCTTGCTCCTGCCAACCACAACCCTATTCGGCAGGAGCCCTGGAAAAAGGACGATCAGCATGTCCGACGACACACCCGAGGAAGCGATCGAGCGTGGTCTCGCGGCGTATTTCGCGAGCGACGTGCTCGAAGACATCATGGAGGCGCTCGATATCGACGCACTCGCCGAGGGAGCAGCGCTCGACGACGCCGTCGAGTACGAGCGGCTCGGTCGAACGCTCGGTAAACTCATCGGTCGTGCGGCCGCAAAGGGCGTGAACAACTCCGGACTGCTCGGCCGGATCATGACCGAGACCGCCGGCACCGAAGTCGGCGGCCGAGCGGGTGAGGCGGCCGCGGTAGCGCTGGTCGAACACGGCGACGCCGACGCAGCCGTCGAACGGGTTCGAGGACTGATTGCCACCGGCAACGTCGCCGGGCTCGCCGACGAGATCGGTGCGATGGTCGAGGACGCTGGTCTCGATGGAGCCAACGCAGGGCCGTCGGCGGACGCCGACTGGACCGAGATCGAGGTCGAGGAGCACTCCGAGGAGTAATCGACGATCGTCGGGCCGCTCATCGACCGATCGGCAGCCGGCAGTCAGTCGAGCTGTGTGCGGGCGTCGTCGAGCCCCGCTTCGAGATCGACATCGACGCCGACATCGGTGAACGCCTCGCCCACAGTTCGAACCCCGCGAAGCACCTGTTCGTCCGTGAGATGGCCCATATTGCTCACTCGGAAGATGTCGCCACCGAGGTGAGCCTGGCCGCCGCTGATCGAGACGTTGCGCTCGTCGACCGCAGCGAAGAACTCTTCGGGGTGATCGCGAACCGCTGCGGGCAGCGAGATCGCTGTCACGGTGTTCGAGTGAGTGCTTGCGTCGTCGAGCGTAGGGAACCCCTCCAGGCCCATCGCGGCGAATCCCGATCGGAAGGCGGCTGCCTGCTGGCGATGGCGTTCGATACGGGCCTCCATCCCCTCTGACTCGATTTCCTCGACCGCCACCGCGAGCGCCCGAAAGAGCGGGACGGCGCTCGTGAAGGGAGTCTGATGGCTCTCGGCCTTCCGGAGATGCCAGTCGAGATCGGCGTAGAAGGGGGCGCGCTCGCCGTCGATATGCTCGACGACGCGATCGGTCACGTACATCGCGCTGACGCCGGGCGGTGCGGCGAGTGCTTTCTGGGAGTCGGTGATGGCCATGTCGACGTTCCAGTCGTCGATCCGGAAGACGTCGCCCCCGATCGAGGTCACGCCGTCGACGACGAACCGGGCGTCGTGGGCGGCGGCGATCTCGCCCACCTCGGGAACGGGGTTCAGGATGCCGGTGCTGGTCTCGTTATGGACCATCGTCACGAGGTCGGTGTCGTCGGTGACGGCCTCGGCGACCGAATCGGGATCGAGCGAGTCGCCCCACTCGACCTCGACTCGCGTGACTGACGCGTACCGCTCGGCGATCCGTGCGAAACGTCGGCCGAACTTGCCGTTGACGAGCGCGACGACCTCGCAGTCCTCGCCAGCGAGATTGGCGACGGCGGCCTCCATCCCCATCGTCGCCGTTCCGTTGAGCACGAGACTGGTCCCGCCGGCACTGGTCGACTGTTCCTGTGGCGTCGAGTGTTCGAAGACGTAATCGAGGCCGTCCTGTGCGCGCTCGTACACCGCCTCGAAGTCGGCCGAGCGGTGTGAGACCATCGGCGCGTCCATCGCCTCGCGGACTGCATCGGTCACGGGCACTGGCCCGGGATTGAGCAGCAGGAACTCGTCGTCGGTCATACCCGAGTGTCCGTCTCGGCTCACATAAACCTCGCCGGTATCACGCTATCTTGCCATCACCGTTCCGTTTCGGGACCTGTGCATCGGAAAATTTCGCAGCCGGACGACGAATATCTGGGGACCAGCCCAGAAAACCGACGACGACCGATCGCATATCAACACCGACGAAACCCACCTGATTATTGACCCGCGATGAGCCCTCTTGCTGACGCCTCCTCGGTTACAAAGGGAACCGACGTTGCTGACACCCTGTCAGAAACCAAGTGCCTACTGACAGGGTTGGGTGTCGGGGTTGTTTCCGAACCCAGACAGTTCTATCACACACCAAATGAGGTCACAGTGGTGAGTCATATTCGAGCGGAATAGACGATTGTCGGTGGAACCTTGGCCATGAGTTCTGGCTTGAAACTTCCATACTCTGCTTCATATTCCTCGGGATTCTCGTACCCCGGTTCTCGGATTGCTTCGACACTGAACCCAGCGTCATTCAGTAATTGAACCGTTTCTCCAACCCCCCGCGAGTAAACCACCATTTCAGCGTCGAATGAGTCGCTGTATGCTCGACGAGGAGAGTCATCAAAGTAACTCTTCTTGAACTCATGGGATTCTGGGTCAATGATCTTGTAGTACGGATGATCCACGCTAAAAACCAGCGTTCCTCCGTCTCTTAGGACTCGTGCTGCTTCAGAGAAGCAGGCTCCCAGATCCTCAACCCATTGAAATGCGAAAGCTGAGACTGCAAGGTCAAACGTCCCACCAGAGATGTCCGATAAGTCTGTTACACTATTGTGGATGAAGTTGACGTCAACATCGTGCTCCTCGGCGAGTCCCTGAGCATAGCTGAGTTGTTCTTCAGAGATGTCTACACCCGTAACATTCGCTCCCTGCTGAGCAAGAGCAATACCGAACTGAGCACCACCACACCCAAGTTCAACTGTGTCAGTACCCGATACGTTTCCGAGCAGCCCCAAGTCGTCTTCCTCTGAGGCACCCGGACCAAACGCTATTGCAATCGAGTGACCGCCTTCGCTCTGGAACGACTCTGACCAAGCGTTCCACCATGCTCGTGCCTGTTCCTCATCAGGATCTACACCGGCCATAGAATCGTTCGAGAGCCATCGTCGCATATGGTTTCCCATTTGGCAATAATTTCAGGTTCTCGTACAGTCCTTGCGGAGCCGGAGGGCTGGAAGGATAAGTATGAACCGCGACCACAGATCGCCAACTGTGCGATCCAACGGTCAGCGCCGGTTTTCACGTAACGAGGTCACAGCGAGACGAACAGCATAAGCGGAGTGCGGGGGTAGCCGAACCAATGGCAGCCCCGGACGCCACGGCTGCGGACGCCGACAACCCCTACATCGAGGATCCCGACGCGGAGTTTGCACCGGTCGAGGAGTTGAACGAAGAGACGGCGCGCGAGCAGGCCGGACAGCTCCGCGCCGCGCTCCGGTATCACGACCACCGCTACTACGTCGAGAGCGATCCCGTGATCGGCGATCGGACCTACGACGCGCTGTTTTCCCGGTTGGAGGCCCTCGAAGACGCCTTCGACCTCCCGACCGAGAACAGTCCCACACGACGGGTCGGTGGCGAGCCGCTCGACGAACTCCATACTGTGGACCACGTCGCGCCGATGCTCTCGATCGACTCCAGCGGTGACCCCGACGACGTCCGGGAGTTCGACGAGCGGGTTCGACGTGAACTCGCCAGTAGCGGCGGGGGCCAGCGCTCGCTCGCTGATTTCGACAGCGAGGGCGACGAAAGCGACGGGGAGAACGATCCCGCCGACATCACGGTCGAGTACGTCTGCGAACCGAAGTTCGACGGGCTCTCGATCGAAATCGTGTACGAAAACGGCGTGTACGAGCGCGCCGCGACGCGGGGCGATGGGTACGAGGGCGACGACGTGACCGCGAACGTCCGCACGATCGGGTCGGTGCCACAGCGCCTTCGGGGAGATTTTCCCGACTATCTGGCCGTGCGCGGCGAGATCTATATGCCGCGCGAGGCCTTCACCGCCCACAACCGCGAGCGGGTCGAACGCGGCGACGACCCCTTCGCGAACCCCCGAAACGCCGCCGCCGGGACGCTCCGCCAGCTCGACCCGAAGATCACGGCCGAACGCCCGCTCGCGTGTTTCTTTTTCGGGGTTCTCGATGCGAGCTACGCGTTCGACACCCACGAAGAACAGTACGCGAAACTCCCCGAGTGGGGGCTCCGCGTCACCGAACGAGTCGCGGTCGTCGACGGGATCGAAGATGCCATCGAGTACCGCGACCGGCTGGGGGAGGATCGTGAGGGGCTCGACTACGAGATCGACGGGGCCGTGTTCTCGGTCAACGACCTCGCAGCCTGTGAGCGCCTCGGAACGACATCGCGCGCGCCACGATGGGCCTACGCCTACAAGTTTCCCGCTCGGACCGAGGTCACACGAGTCGCCGACATTACGGTGCAGATCGGTCGCACGGGACGGGCAACGCCGGTCGCACTGCTCGAACCCGTCGAAGTCGGCGGAGTGGAAGTCTCGCGCGCGACCCTCCACAACCCGGGTGAGATCGAGGAGCTCGGCGTGAACGTCGGCGACGAGGTGCGCCTCAAGCGCGCGGGCGACGTCATCCCCTACGTCTCGGAGGTCGTCGAGGACGGCGGCGAAGGGACCTTCGCGTTTCCGGATCGCTGTCCGATCTGTGACAGCGCGATCGAGCGCGACGGACCGCTCGCGTTCTGCACGGGGGGTGTCTCCTGTCCCGCCCAGCTCCAGCGCGCGGTCGAGCACTACGCCAGCCGCGAAGGCCTCGACATCGAGGGGCTCGGCGCAGAGCGCGTCGAACAGCTCATCGACGCCGGGCTAGTCGCGTCGCTCCCGGACCTCTACGACCTACGGGTGGCCGATCTCGGCCAGCTCGACGGCTGGGGTGAGACGAGTGCTGCAAACCTCCGTGACGAACTCGACGCCTCGACCGACCCCCCGCTCTCCGACTTCATTACCGCGCTCGGAGTGCCGGAAGTAGGATCGACGACGGCGTCGAACCTCGCGCGCGAGTTCGGCGATCTCGATGCTCTGTTGAGTGCGGACGAGGACGCCCTCCGCGAAGTCCCCGACGTCGGGCCGCGGGTCGCAAGCGAGATCCGGGCGTTCCTCGATAACGAACGGAACCGGGAGACCATCGACGGGCTGCGCAGGCGTGGTGTCGAACCACAGCCGATCGAAGCCGACACGAGCGACGAACTCGACGGGCTGACGTTCGTGTTTACGGGGGGACTCTCGACCATGACCCGGGAGGAGGCAACCGAGCGCGTCGAACGCCACGGCGCGCGGAGTACGGGTAGCGTCTCGTCCAATACGGATTATCTCGTGATCGGCGACGACCCCGGCCAGCGAAAGCGCGACGACGCCGCCGCCGAGGACGTCCCCGAACTCACCGAAGCCGAGTTCGAGACGCTTCTCGCCGAGCAGGGTGTCGAACGCTGACACTGCCCGTTGTTCGGGAAATTCGGACGAGTTCGCTCGGTTTCAGCCCTGTAACACGCCATTACTATCGTATTACGTACCGTTTCACCGCTGAAACAGTCGGCTGGACGGGGCCTGGGACCGGTGACAGCGGACGAACGATCGCCGATCGCCCGGTGGATCGGTAGACGACAGCAACGTCGATGGAACGAAGTCGTAGCGGCACAGACAGCGGGGAATCGCGGTGTTCGGATTCGTGTGGGCGTTTCGCCGGCGACGACGAACGGGGCGTCACACAAACCGTGACGCGATACTCGAACCAGTGTGAAGGACGTCGTCAGCGCAGGGGATCACCGGACACTCGGACGAGTCGGCGTGAAAGGAAGCGCTGCGGAGTGTATTTTCGTATTTTTCATGGTCGAAAATAGCCAACGACCCGTAACGATACGGAACAGTGCGCAACGGCTGGGGTGATTTATGCTCTCCCCGTGTCTCCGTATCGAGTGCCGAAACCATGACAAGCAAACTCGACGCGCTCGGGACACGGCTCCCGTCGAAGCGCGTTCTGGCGGTCGGACTCGTCGCCGCAATGCTGCTGTTCGCCGGCTGTATGGGCGGCAGCGGTGGCGAGAACGGCACGAACGGAAGCAACGCGACGGAAGCAGGCGAAGAGACCACCGCGGCGATGGAAGAGGAAACCACCGCGATGGAAGAGGAGACCGAGATGGAGGAGACTGACATGGAGGAAACCACCGAGATGGAGGGGACCGAAATGGAGGAAACCACCGAGATGATGGGTAACGAGACGGAGATGGACGGTAACATGTCCGGCAACATGACGACCGAGATGGACGGTAACATGTCCGGCAACATGACGACCGAGATGGACGGCAACATGTCGGGCAACATGTCCGGCAACATGACGACGACCGAAGCCTAATCGGCCGACGTCCGTCCACCCACTCGGATACTCCCACACGCGCCGCCGTGGCGCGCGAATTTTTATTAAGCACGACTCGCCAGCGTCTCGCTTCGCGCTCCGGTGGGAGGAGCGCATCGCGGACGCAAAGAGTAATACCGACCGCGTGACGACAACGGACGAGGGATGAGCGATCGCGCACGCGTGATGGTGGGTGTGCTCTGCCTGGTGGTGCTCGTCGGCACCGGCCTTCCGGTCGGCGGACAGTCGGCGTCCGCTGGCGGGATCGGTGACGTGAGCGTGACCGGCAGCGGCGTCGTCACCGGTTCGGCCGCCGGCAACGACTCGAACTACGTCTGGCAGGACGACCCCATCGACGTAAGCGCGACCTTCCAGGACTCGCCCGAATTCACGAACTATCGCGTCTGTCTCGGTTACGAGCGCGCGGACGCACCACCCCAGGAGCTCGTCGACTGCGACCGCAAGCCGCTCTCGCCGGAAACCAACGGCACGAGCGAGTTTACCAACGTCACGTGGCCGTCGAACGTCACCGGCGAGCAGGGACTGGTGGTCGAACTCCAGGGCCTCTCGAATCAGTACAACACGACGCTGCTCGATCGGAAGACGGTCCCGGTGACGGTCATCACCCGGACGGGTGACGTCGACGCGGACGGGCTGTCGAACCAGCAGGAGGTCGAGCAGGGGTACAACCTCTCGAACCCCGACATGGACAGCGACGGCCTGAACGACGGTCCGGAGGTGAACCGGTACGGCACGAACCCCCAGAACCCCGACACCGACGGTGATGGCGTCCGTGACGGCGAGGAGCTGGAAGTCGGCAGTGACCCCTCGGCCACCGACACCGACGGCGACTGGCTCTCGGATGGCACCGAGCTGAATCTCCTTCGTACCAACCCGACGAGCGGGCTGACGCCGATCTGGCTCGTGGGGCTCGTCGTCCTCGTCGGCGGGCTGATCGTCGTCGGCGGGACGCGCTTTCGGCGGTGGTGGCGCGACCGTGACGGGAGGGCGGCCGTCGAAAACGGAGGTCCATCGGACCCGGACGGTGGAGACGGCGTGGCTCCCGACGAACCGGAACCGGAGCCGACACCCGAGCCAGCGCCGGAGCCGCTGACCGACGAGGATCGGGTGCAGGGACTCCTCCGAGAGCATGGCGGACGGATGAAGCAGACACGGATCGTCGAGGAGACCGACTGGTCGAAGGCGAAGGTCAGCCGGCTGCTCTCCTCGATGAACGACGAGGGCACCGTCGAGAAGCTCTCGATCGGTCGCGAGAACATCGTCAGCCTCGACGGCCACGGGCCGGAAGCCGCGCGGTCGCCACACGAGGAACCCCCAGAGGAGAACGCGTCAGACTGAAGCGCGTCACGACCCTTCGTTCACGCGATGGACGGGGCGAGCGTTCGCGAGCGTGCAAACGACCTTCCGCGCGAGCCGGGAGTCTACCAGTTCCGTGACGACGACGCGACGCTCTACGTGGGGAAGGCGGTCGATCTCCGTGCTCGGGTGCGATCGTACGCCGACCCGCGTTCGCGCCGGATCGAACGGATGGTCGAGCGGAGCGTCGAGATCGAGCCGGCGGTGACCGACACCGAGACACAGGCGCTCCTTCTGGAGGCGAACCTGATCAAACGCCACCAGCCGCGGTACAACGTCCGGCTGAAGGACGACAAGTCCTACCCTCTCGTGCAGCTCACCGACCACGAGTTCCCCCGGATCGAGATCACCCGCGATCCCGAACCCGGCGCGACGGCGTTCGGTCCCTATACCGAACGCGGCCGGGTCGAGACGGTCGTGAAGGCGCTCCGGGAGACCTACGGAGTCCGTGGCTGTTCGGAGCATAAATTCGCGGGACGGGATCGACCGTGTCTCGACCACGACATCGGCCTCTGCACCGCGCCGTGCACCGGCGAGATCAGTAGGGGAGAGTACATCGGAGACGTCGAATCGGTCGAAGGGTTCTTGGAGGGAAGTACGGGCGTCCTCGCCGATCCACTCCGCCGAGAGATGGACCGCGCCACGGAGGAGCAGAACTTCGAGCGGGCCGCGAACTGTCGTGACAAGCTCGATGTCGTCGAATCGTTTCACGACGGTGGTGGTGCGGCGGTGGCGGCGGCGGCCGACGAGCAGTGGGTCGACGTGCTCGGCGCGGTGATCGAGGGTGATCGTGCGACCGTCGCCCGCCTCCACAGCGAGGACGGCCAGCTCGTCGAGCGCGACCGCCACACGCTCTCGGTGCCCGACGACGACACCGGCGAGATCGGTGGCGTGCTCGCGGCCTTCATCGTCCAGTACTACGCCGAGCGGTCGCTGCCCGACGCGCTCCTGCTGCCCGAACGGTTCGACGACGACGAACTCGACGCGTGGCTCGACAGTGAGGCGGTCGCGGTGCGGGTTCCGGGTGCGGGACGCGAAGCGACCCTCGTGGAACTCGCGCTCAAGAACGCCCGTCGCGGACGGGGGCGGGCGGACGGCACCGCCGCACTCGCCGACGCGCTCGGGCTCGACAGTGCGAACCGGATCGAGGGGTTCGACGTGAGCCACGCACAGGGCCGGGCTGCGGTGGGGAGCGACGTCACCTTTCTCGACGGCGATCCCGAGAAGGCCGACTACCGCCGGAAGAAACTCGACGACGCAAACGACGACTACGCCAACATGTGCGCGCTCGTCGCGTGGCGCGCCCGCCGAGCGGTGGAGGGCCGTGACGAACGCCCGGACCCGGACCTCCTGCTCATCGACGGCGGCGAGGGGCAGTTGAACGCCGCACGCGACGCGCTCTCCGACGTGGGCTGGGACGTGCCGGCGATCGGGCTGGCGAAGGCCGAAGAGCGCGTCGTCACTCCGGATGGCTCGTTCGAGTGGCCCGACGACGCGCCCGAACGCCACCTGCTCCAGCGGGTGCGCGACGAGGCCCACCGGTTCGCGGTTCAGTATCATCAAACCGTCCGCGACGAGGTCTCGACCGTGCTCGACGACGTTCCCGGAATCGGCCCGCAGACCAGGCGGCGGCTGCTCCGGCGCTTCGGCAGCGTCGACGGGGTGCGTGCGGCCTCCGCCGAGGAGCTGCAGGCGGTCACCGGCGTCGGCGAGAAAACCGCGACGACGCTCCGCGCGCGACTATGAGGGCGACAGAGAGTCCGGCGCTGGCGGACGAAAGACGACTGCAGGCCGAGAGTAGCACACGAGGACTGTGATCAGTGCAAACCGGCGATAGCTACCGACACCGAACAGTTATCACTCGAACAGTACAACAGCCGACATGAATCGGTTCCGTGCGTGGGTTCTCGCGGCCGTCGTCGGGATCGGCGTCGGGGGCGGGACGTTCGCGTGGCTCGTCAGCGATCTGACTCTCGCTTTCACGCTCGCACTCGTCTACACCGTTGGGACGCGGCTCTTGGTCGAGTATGGATCCACCATGCCCGGACTGATTTACGGCGACGATTGGCAGGCAGTTCGCTGGAACGGAGCAGCAACTGCATTCGTGATGATCGCTGCGTTCGTTGGGGTGAGTGCGTCCCTTCCCGTCTCGGGCGGGCTGCGACTCGCGCTTGAGTTGCTCGTGCTCGGCGTCGGCTGGACGGGGCTGTTCTTCGGAATCGCGATGGCGCGCGACCAGGCCGCTACAGGCAAGCTGGTGGGTGAAACGGAACCGCCGAACGGAAGCGAGCGCGAGGGCGCTGCCGGCACGGCCGGAGAAAACGCGTGAATTAAAGTTCCGGTTCCGGCGGCACGCCCTCTTCGGGTGGGACGCCGTCCTCGGTCGCGAGATCGAACTCGGTGCGGATTTCCCGTACTCGGTCGCGGATGTCGGCCGCGAGCTCGAATTCGAGGTTCTCGGCCGCCTCGTTCATCCGGTCTTCGAGGTCCTCGATCAGTTCCGCAGCCGCGTCGGCGTCGTCGGGTTCGAGGTCCGCCGTCCCGCCAGTGTCAGTCTTCGATCCCGGCAGGTTGGTCTCACCGACCTCCTTCTCGATGGTGCGGGGCTCGAAGCCGTGCTCGTCGTTGTACTCCTGTTGGATCTCTCGGCGGCGCTGGGTTTCGTCGATGGCGGACTGCATCGAATCGGTCACGTCGTCGGCGTAGAGCACGACCTCGCCGGCGACGTTTCTGGCGGCCCGCCCCATCGTCTGGACGAGAGTGGTCTCCGAGCGGAGGAACCCCTCCTGGTCGGCGTCGAGGATCGCCACTAAGGATACTTCAGGGATGTCGAGGCCCTCCCGGAGGAGGTTGATCCCCACGAGCACGTCGAACTCCCCGAGCCGGAGGCCGCGAACGAGCTCGTGGCGTTCGAGGGTGTCGGTCTCGTCGTGCATGTACTCGACCGCGACGCCCGACTCTTCGAGGTACTCGGTGAGGTCCTCGGCCATCCGCTTGGTGAGCGTGGTGACAAGGATGCGTTCGTCGCGCTCGACGCGGTCGTCGATCCGGTCGAGGAGGTCGTCGATCTGGCCGTCGACCGGCGATATCTCGACGCTGGGGTCGACGAGATGGGTGGGGCGGACGATCTGTTCGACGATCTGGTCCGAGTGTTCGCGCTCGTACTCGCTGGGCGTCGCGCTCACATAGAGGGTCTGGCCCGTGCGTTCTTCGAACTCGGGATAGCGCAACGGGCGATTGTCGTAGGCCGTCGGGAGGCGGAAGCCGTTGCCGACTAAGGAGTCCTTTCTGGATTTGTCGCCCGCGAACTGGCCCCGGATCTGGGGCACGGTCTGGTGGGACTCGTCGAGTACGGTGAGGAAGTCCTCGGGGAAGTAATCGAGGAGTGTCGAGGGCGCGTCGCCGGGCTCGCGGTCGGAGAGATGGACGGAATAATTCTCGATCCCGGAGCAGTAGCCGGTCTCTTCGAGCATTTCGAGGTCGAAGGTGGTGCGCTCCTCGATGCGCTGGGCCGCCACGAGGTCGCCCTGGCGCTCGAAGTAGGAGACGCGTTCGTCCAGCAGGTCCTCGATCTCGCCGATGGCGTTTTCGAGGCGGTCCTCGGGGATCGAGTAGTGTTCGGCAGGGTGGACGAGCGAGGCTGGCTCTTCGCCTTTGACGTCGCCTTCGAGGGGGTCGAGCTTGGTGAGGCGATCGATCTCGTCGCCCCAAAACTCCACCCGGACGGCGTACCGGCCGTACATCGGGAAGATCTCGACGGTGTCGCCCCGTACTCGGAAGGTGCCCTGCGTGAAGTCGACGTCGTTGCGCTCGTAGTTCAGATCGACGAGTCGGCCGAGGAGTTCGTCGCGATCGATCGTCTGGCCCACTTCGAGGCGGAGGCTCATCTCCTCGTAGTTCGCGGGGTCACCGAGGCCGTAGATGGCGGAGACGGAGGCGACCACGATCACGTCGTCGCGAGTCAGGAGGGATCGGGTCGCGGAGTGGCGGAGTCGGTCGATCTCGTCGTTGATCGAGGCGTCCTTCTCGATGTACTTGTCGGTCTGCTCGACGTACGCTTCGGGCTGGTAGTAGTCGTAATAAGAGACGAAATACTCGACGGCGTTGTCGGGGAAGAGGTTCCGAAACTCCTCGTAGAGCTGGGCCGCGAGGGTTTTGTTGTGGGCGATCACGAGGGTGGGTTTCTGGATCTCCTCGATCGTCCACGAGACGGTGTTCGTTTTCCCGGAGCCCGTGACCCCGAGCAAGGTCTGTTCGTCCATCCCGTTCTCGAACCCCTCGGCGAGCTGTGCGATGGCGTCGGGCTGGTCGCCCGCGGGATCGAACGGCGCGTCCACCCGAAACGGGCGGTCCTCCCCGGGACGGTCGGGCTGGAGCGGACCGGACTGGGTGTCACTCATTGAACGATGGAGGGGCCGAAGCCACTTGACGCGCTCGCTCGGGGCGAATGGCCCCTCGTTCGGTGTCGTCGACTATCGACGTGTCCAGTGCAGCCGCTGTCGGTGGAATCGTGACGGGTGGCGTGCTCCGCGGCCGCCGGCCGGCGGTCGCGGAGGCGGGGCGGAGCGGTGTGGGGTGGGACGGTGGCAGGCGGTGGCGGTCCTGGTGGATGAAGGGCGAGGCCGCGAGTGAAACGAGCGGTCGAGGGCTTCGGCGGTGCTGTGCGGTTGTGGTCGCGGAGAGCGCCAGCAGTTCTACCGCGAGCGAGCGTCGAGCGGCGCTACGCGCCGCTGACCGTTCGAGCGGGCCCTCGGCCCGTGAGAAGACAGCGAGTGAGCGGGTGTTTTTGGTCCAGATTTTTGCGAGGACCCTGAGCGCGCGAAGTCGTTCGAAAGACGCTTAGCGTCTTTCGTGATGACGAGAGAGCTTTGCTCTCTCGAACCACGCGCGAACGGGGACGAAGTAAAAAGGTGGGTCGAAGCGTTTTAACCCGTGCCGCGGGTGATGCACGGTGTTATGGTGAAAGTCAGCGTGGTCGGCGCGGCGGGAACGGTCGGTGCGGCCGCAGGGTACAACATCGCGCTGCGTGGCATTGCCGACGAACTCGTGTTCGTCGATATCCCGGATCAGGAGGACACCACGATCGGCCAGGCGGCCGACGTCAATCACGGCGTGGCCTACGACACGAACACCACCGTCCGGCAGGGAACGTACGAGGATACTGCGGGATCTGACGTGGTGGTCATCACCGCGGGAATCCCACGCCAACCGGGCCAGACCCGGCTCGATCTCGGTGAGGACAACGCGCCGATCATGGAGGACATCGGCTCGTCGCTGGCCGAGCACAACGACGAGTTCGTTTCGGTCACGACCTCGAACCCCGTGGACCTCCTGAATCGCCACCTCTACGAGACCGGCGATCGGCCCAGAGAGCACGTGATCGGATTCGGTGGGCGGCTCGACTCCGCGCGCTTTCGGTACGTGCTCGGAGAGCGCTTCGACACCCAGGTCGGCAACGTCGAGGCGTCGATCATCGGCGAGCACGGCGACGCCCAGGTGCCCGTGTTCTCGAAGGTGCGCGTCGACGGCCGTGATCCCGACTTTTCGGACGACGAGCGCACGGACATCTTGGAGAGTCTCCAGGAGAGCGCGATGAACGTCATCGAGCGCAAGGGCGCGACCCAGTGGGGGCCGGCGACCGGCGTGGGCCACGTGGTCGAATCGATTCTTCGGGATACTGGCGCTGTGATTCCGGGCTCGCTCGTGCTCGACGGCGAGTACGGTCACGACGACGTAGGGCTGGGGGTCCCGCTGAAGCTCACGAGCGACGGAGCCGAGGTCGTCGACTGGGACCTCTCGGAGTACGAGCGCGAACAGCTCGGTCAGGCGGCCGACAAGCTCGCCGACCAGTACGAGACGATCAGCTAACCGAGGCAGTCAACCAGATCCGTACTTTCGTTCTTCCGAACGCGGGCCGCTTTTGATCGTCCGTCGCCTACCGTTTCCCGTGGAGGTACACGTTCGGTACGAGGGCGACGACGATCCCGACAAATGCACCGCCCGGAAGCTCGCGCGCTTCGATCTCGCCGAACTCCACCGATCGGCGCGCGCGACGCCGCCCGGCGTGGTGTTGAACCCTCACGCCGAGCGCGCGCTCTCGCCCGCCGATCGCACGGAGCGGGTGATCGCGCTCGATTGCTCGTGGGAGACCGCCCGCGAGGAGCAGTTTACGATCCGGGGGAAGCATCGTGCGCTCCCCTTTCTCGTCGCGGCGAACCCCGTGAACTACGGCACAGCGTTTCAGCTCACGACGGTCGAGGCGCTCGCGGGCGCATGCTGTATCCTCGGCGATCGCGAGCACGCCGAGCGGCTGCTCGCGAAGTTCCGATGGGGGCACACCTTCCTCGAACTCAACGACGAACCGCTCCGGCGGTACGCCGACTGTGAGGATTCGAGTGGGGTCGTCGCGGTTCAAGAGGAGTACCTCGCGGCGGAGTGAACGCGGCCCACACTCTCGCTGTGGAATGAGCGTGACTCACAACCGTTAAACCCGCCGCGTGCCAGCCTCGTCCATGGCACGATTCGAGCAGGCGGAAGAACGCATTCTCGCGAAGCAGATCTGCATGCGGTGTAACGCGCGCAACGCTACCCGAGCCAAGAACTGTCGAAAATGCGGCTACGGCAACCTCCGACGGAAGGCACGCGAGCGCCGGAGCGCCTGAAATCGGGTTTCGCGACGATTCCGGTGTTACGGTGAGTTCGTCGTTTCTTCAGGAGTCGTCGTCACCCAGCCACGTATCGGGCACGTCGATGACGTACTGGCCGTCCTCCTGTAGGGCAATGATGCGCTCCTCGCGGTTGTAGAGCTCCATCAGGTTGAGCTCGTACTGGCCCGGTTCGAGGATCTTGATGCTCTCGAACTGATCGTTGAGCTCTCGCCGGAGCGACGCCATCTCCGAGTCGTCGGACTCGGTCGGATCAGTCTGCTCGGAACGAACTTCGTCATCCCCCATCGTTTCAGGTGGAGAATCGTCGTGATCCGACGAGGAGTCGGTGGCTGGTCCAGCGTCGGTTCCGTCGCTGGTTTCGGTCGTGGACGCCGATGGAGCCGTGTCCTCGGGCGGGGACGACTCCGTGTCGGTTGCGGATGACTCGGGCTCAGTTGGAGACGGTTCGGAACCGGATGAATCTGGAGACGAAGATAGCGTTGCTGACGTGTCGCTGGCTGTTGTTCCGGGTTCGGTGGAGGAGTCCGATTCACTGGAATGATCCGACTCAGTCGACGGATCCGAATCGCTCCGGGTGTCGCGTGCATCGCTCGCGGGCCGAAACTGAAACTTGTTCCCGCCACAGTCCGGACAGCCGGACAGCATCTCCTTCGAGCCGTCGGGAAAGACGTGACCGCACTCCGTACACTGGTGGGGCATTAGAAACGAAGGGGTGCGATCATGCTCTCATCGGCGGGTGACGAGCGTGCTGATCAGGGTTTCGTCTTTGTGGAGCGTTTCGAGTCGGTTGGCCGGTCCGATGACGGTGAGCTTGGTGCGTGATTCCCGACCGAACAGCCGATCGAAGAACCCACCGGTTTGCTGCTGTTCCGTGCCTGGATACGTCTCGATCTCGATACCGGTGAACTCGTCGGGACTGATCTCGGTCATCGTCACTTCGATGAGCTTCGACTCCTCGTCGGGATCGAGGCCCTCCTCCAGAATAACGATGTTTCCCTCGTGGACGCCATCGAGGATCAGCCGGATCTTCTCCATGCTCGTCAGTCCGTCCATCCGTTCGCCGCTGATCATGTCGATCTGGACGCCGCTCCCGTCCCCAGTGTTGCCGCCATCGTTTTCGGCGTCGACGTCGGTGTCGGCATCGTTGCCCCCACCGTCGCCGTCAGTGCCGGGATCGTCGTGTGCTTCGGACATCAGCCGAAGTACTCCGCGATCTTGTCGTACACCTCGTCCATGTTGTCACCTTCGAGCGCCGAGAGCGGCACCGTCTCGTGCTGGGGGAAAGCGTTGTTGATGCGCTGGACGCTCGCCTCGTCGAGGTCGATCTTGTTGGCGAAGATCAGTACAGGAAGATCCTGGCTCTCGATGATCCCCACCAGCATCGTGTTAACTTGGGTGAAGGGATCTTCGGCCGCGTCGAGTACGTAGATCACGCCGTCGACGTCCTCGCGGAGCCAGTGCATCGCCTCCGCGACGCCTTCGGTCGCCTCGCGCGACCGGCGAACGGCGTCGTCCTCCTCCATATCGTGTTCGAGGAACTCGGTGTAGTCGACCTTCGTCGCTACCCCGGGAGTGTCCACGATATCGATCGAGACGGACTTCCCGTTGCGCTCGATCTCGATGTCCTCCTTCCGGCGGGCGCGCCTGGTTTCGTGGGGAATGTGACTCTCCGGGCCGACCGCGTCGCCGGTCCAGTCGCGCGCGATCCGGTTCGCGAGCGTCGTCTTGCCGGCGTTCGGTGGTCCGTAGATCCCGATTCGGCGCTGCTGCTCACCCCCCGCAAAGAGGCTCGATGTCATCCGTGCAATGCTGTTTCTGAGTCCCGTAAGCAGTCCCATCCTGATATCTCACCCCTCGCGAGCCGGACGAATCGTGAACGGACAGCATCGGCGCATACACTTAAAACCACGTCAGACGCGTATCAGACTTGCTATTCGACGAGAGATCGAGGGACTCGTCGTTCACGACGATCGGACAGAGCGTGCTGCTACAACCCACGTGCGGTTAAGCAGTCAAACTACTGACTAGATCGTCGTGACAAAACAGGTTTTGTTTTCGGAGTGGGTTTCTATCGGTCTTGGAAGTGGGCGACCCCCACCCCTTGGTTTCGGGTGGAAAGAGGCAAAGGACCGGATGTGAAATGAGATCCACCGCTGAGGAGATACGGACAACGAACGAACGATAGGATCGAAGAGGTAGTTCTGCAGGTGTCTATATAGAGGTAGACGGGTGAAACCGGTAGAGTGTTCGAAGAACTGACAGCCTAGACGTCTAGTGTTCTAGTCGTTGTAACGAACTTCATCTCTCTCAACCCCTCGGGTGTGATTCGTATTCGTATGTATTAAATCCACCTCTTTCTAGGTGGGTGCTGGGTCCCTCCACCCCTTATTCTCGCGCTCCACCTGAAACGAAGGGGTGGGGGTGTTGGCCAACTCGATCATCTACCAAGTCGCACGAATCGACCAACCGTTTGGTGAAAAGGGATAGAGTCGTGGGGTGAACCGTACAGCCTCAGGTGACGGAAACGCTCTCGACGTTGTTCGTGGATCCAACACGAATCGGTTGGTACGATAGAAACATCTCTACTATCGGCCACTATCGTTTCGTGCAACAGCACATCTTGTGGAACGTTGATCTCTTTGACCGGCCGAACTCCAGCAACCAAAAAGACTAATGTACTCCCCACCTCTGGTTCCGCTGGACCACTCACGTGCGGGCTGGCAGTGCTTTGGCTGCTCAGGCCGGTCGAAACGGCTTCTATCGGTGGAAAACGTCACTCTCCGGCGGCGCGTGACGTTTCCTCCATCCGAAAGAAGGGGGTGAGCCGAGGCCGAACATGGGAGGAAACGACACCACGCCGAACGATCGCGACGAGGGGGACGCCGAAGATAGCGCTCCGTCCGCCGATACCGGGATCGATCTCGATGAGCTCTCGATCGACGATCTCGACGGTGACCCGTCCGATCTAGCCGATTCGGCTGATCCATCGAACTCGACTGATTCGACCCGGACAGCGAACGCAGACGAGTCCGCGGCGGTCGATCCCTCGGAGTCCGACACTCCTCAAGGGGGGCTGTTCGACGACCTCCTCAGCGGCGAGCCTATCTTCGAGAACAAGGACGTGCTTCGGCCTTCGTACACGCCCGATCAGCTCCCCCATCGCCAGGATCAGATCAACGATATGGCGACCATCCTCGTCGGCGCGCTCCGTGGGGAGACTCCCTCGAACATCCTGATCTACGGCAAGACTGGGACCGGGAAGACCGCGAGCGCGAAGTTCGTGAGCAACGAGCTCGAAACCACCTCCCAGAAGTACGACGTGCCCTGCGAGGTCGAGTACATCAACTGTGAGGTCACTGACACCCAGTACCGCGTGCTCGCCCAGCTCGCGAACACGTTCATCGAAGCCAACGAGCGCTACATCGAATCACGCCTCGCCAGCCTCCGTGGGCTGAAAGAGCGCGCGACCGGCGGCCAGGCAACCCTCGATGACACCACCGACGAGAGTACCGACACCACTGAGAGTACCGACATCCCCGAAGGTACTGACGCTGTCGAGAGCACTGACACTGCCGGGAACGTCGAGGAAACCGGGGAAACCGGGGAAATCGAGGATGCAGCGAACGCCGACGGCGACGAAAGCGCTCATTTCGCCGACGAAGCTGACTTCGACTCGATCGCCGCGGTCGAGAACCGAATCGAGGAACTCGAAGCCGATCTCGACGCGTTCGAACCCGTCCCGATGACGGGCTGGCCGACCGATCGCGTCTACTCGACCTTCTTCGACGCGGTCGATTACCACGAACGGGTCGTGGTCATCATGCTCGACGAGATCGACAAGCTCGTCGAGAAATCCGGCGACGACACCCTCTACAATCTCTCGCGGATGAACTCCGAACTCGACAACTCACGGGTGTCGATCATGGGGATCTCGAACGATCTCAAGTTCACCGAGTTTCTCGATCCTCGCGTCAAATCGAGTCTCGGCGAGGAGGAGATCGTCTTCCCGCCCTACGACGCGACACAGCTTCGAGACATCCTCGCTGCGCGCGCGGACATCGCCTTCGAACCCGACTCCCTCACTGAGGACGTCATCCCGCTCTGTGCGGCGTTCGCCGCCCAGGAACACGGCGATGCCCGGCGCGCGCTCGACCTCCTCCGAACGGCGGGCGAACTCGCAGAACGGGGCCAGACCGAGCGCGTCGGCGAGGATCACGTCAGGCAGGCCCAGGAGAAAATCGAGATCGATCGTGTCGTCGAAGTCGTCCGCACGCTCCCCACACAGTCGAAAGTCGTCCTGTTCGCGGTGATCCTCCTCGAACGCAACGGCGCACAGAACATCAACACCGGCGAGGTGTACAACATCTACCGCCGACTCTGCGACGAGATCGACGCCGACGTCCTCACTCAGCGCCGCGTCACCGACCTCATCTCCGAACTCGACATGCTCGGGATCGTCAACGCGGTGGTCGTCTCGAAGGGTCGATACGGTCGCACCAAAGAGATGAACCTCTCAGTGCCGATCGACGAAACGGAAGCCGTTCTCACCAGCGACTCACGACTCGGCGACATCGAGGACGTCCAGCCGTTCGTCCAGGCGCGCTTCGACAGCTAGTTCGCCTACGCGGCAGTCCCGATCAAACGATCATCGCGCAGCCTGGAATATTCCGACGCCAGCGAGCGCACCGACGATCGGGAAACCGGCCGCCGCTGCCGTCGTTGCTGTCGTTGCCGTTTCTGCGAGCGCACTCGCGCCCGTGCTCACCATCCCGAACAGCAGTCGGATCTCGCCGAGCCACGGGATGCGGAACTCCGCAGTGCCGGTGATCCACGACGGCTTGACCGGCGCGCTGATCGGTCCCATGAACCCACCACCCACCTGATCGTACTGTCCGTTGTTGTCGCCCTTCGTGATGAAGCCATCGTGTGGTGCCGGACAGTTGGTCAACGCCTCACAGCTTCCTGCACCGCCGAGATACTCCTGGTTCGCCTTATCGTACCAGTTCTCGCCGTCGTTCACCCAGAAGCGAGCGCGATGGATGATCGGCGTCTCGCGCCCGTTGCCGTCCGGCTCGTACACGATGACGTCGCCGTACTTGTGGAACTCCTTGTAGCCCGCCTGCTCCCCGGCACGGTAGCCGACCACGCCCGTCCCGGCCTGTGCCGCCCCGCCGGCGAAGCGGTGCTCTTCCATCACGAACACGAGATCGCCGGTTTTGAGGTTCGGCGACATGCTCTCGCTCTCGATCGCGACCATCGGCGGCCACAGCCCGCTGACGGCGAACAGGAGGAGACCGATGGCCGCCACGATCGCGAGGCTCGACGCCACCTCCCGGACGAACGCCACCGCCTCGTGGTCGGTCGTCGCGAGCCACCGCGCACGCGCGATCACCTCTCCTTCGTCTCCACTCCCGTCCCCTTCCTCACCATTCCCTCCGTGTCTTCGTTCGCCTCCGTGATCGCGTTTACCGTCCGCTCCGCGTTCTGTTTCACCGTCGTCGGCGGCGGTCTCCCAACCGTCTTGATCTGACCACGAATCGGAGCCGTCGCCGGAACCCATTGCCCTCTGTATTCCCGGCGGTCGCTTCAACTTTGTCTTCCATACTCATCCATCATGGACCATCCCGTCCGGTCGCGAACCGTCCACGGCGGTTTCGCCGACGACCGTTTCCGTCCGCTACGCTTTTGCTCCGTCCGGCGAAACCCTTCCCCGTGCCGCGTCCGACGCCGGTCCGGGTCGTGAGCGAACTCGCCAGCCGGGGCTACAACGCCGAGCGCGAGGCCGTGACGCTCCTTGCGCGCGCGGACGATCCCGACCGCGCGATCGAGCGGGCGACCGAGACCGTCTCGGACGACACGCTCACCCTCTCGGCCGAGGACGTCGAGACCGCTGTCGCAGCCCTCGAATCCTCGGATCCTCCCGCTGATCCGGATAATACACCCGATACGTCGACTGCCAACCCCTCTGTTTCGAGTGGAACTCTCTCACATGGAACTGACGGAACGACCGACTCTCCAGTCGAAACGAAGGGGTCGACTGGTGGGGCAGTAGAGGAAGAAAAGGAAACGATCGAGCGCTCGGCCGACCCGGAACTGCGCTCGCTCGACGTGCAGGGAGACATCACCGGTCGGAGCACCGGAACAGGCGAGTACGCCGACTTCGTCGCGACCTTCCGGGATCGGTACGAGCGCCTCTCGGGTCTCCTGCGCTCGCGGGTCAACCACCGGCCGACCGAGGCGGTCGACGCGATGGCCGGCGGGAGCGACGCCGCGATCGTGGGGATGATCGCCGACATCCGCTCGACCGCGAACGGCCACTGGCTAGTCGAGCTCGAAGACACCACCGGAACGTTTCCCTGTCTCGTTCTCAAAGACCGCGAGATCGCGAGCGTCGTCGACGAACTCCTGCTCGACGAGCTCGTCGCAGTCGAGGGCACACTCGCGGGCGACGGCGGCATCCTGTTCGTCGACGAACTCCACTTCCCCGACGTTCCCCGGACCTATCGCCCCTCGACCGCCGACCGCCACGTCCGTGCGGCCCTCATTTCGGACGTCCACGTCGGCAGCCAGGAGTTCGCGGCCGACGCGTGGTCGGCGTTCGCCGACTGGCTCCACACCGAGGACGCGGCGGCGGTCGAGTACCTCCTCGTCGCGGGCGACATGGTCGAGGGCGTCGGCGTCTACCCGAACCAGGACGAGGAGCTCGACATCGTTGACATCTACGAGCAGTACGAGGCCTTCTCCGAACGGCTGAAGGAGGTGCCCGGTGACATGGAGATCCTCCTCACCCCGGGCAACCACGACGCCGTCCGGCTCGCCGAGCCCCAGCCAGGCTTCGACGAGGAGCTCCGGGAGATCATGAGTGTCCACGACGCGCGCTTTTCGGGCAATCCCTCGACGGTCACGATCGAAGGCGTCACGATCCTGATGTACCACGGCGTCAGCCTCGACGAAGTGATCGCCGAACTCCCCGAGGAGAAGGCCAACTACGACGAACCCCACAAGGCGATGTACCAACTCCTGAAAAAGCGCCACATCGCCCCCCAGTACGGCGGTCACACCCGGCTTGCCCCCGAAGAACGCGACTACCTCGTGATCGAGGAGATCCCCGACGTCTTCCACACCGGCCACGTCCACAAACTCGGCTACGGCAAGTACCACAACGTGCTCGCGATCAACTCGGGCTGCTGGCAGGAACAGACCAGCTTCCAGAAAAGCGTCAACATCGACCCCGACGTGGGCTACGCGCCGATCCTCGATCTCGATACGCTCGACCTGACGATCCAGAAGTTCTGAGCCGTGGCCAGTACCGAGACGCCACCGCAGTCCCGTTCCCAGCTTTCAGTGCGACAGATGCGGCGACGATGGCCTCTTCTGCGTGCTGTGTTCGACGGACGAGCCGAGTGACGGTTCCGTGTCTGAGTGACGATTCTGCGTCAGAGTAACGATTCCGTATCAGTCGGTCGGCGTTTCGCTCGGAACGCTACCGCCCTCGCCGGGGTCATCGACCCAGACGCCGGACGTGAGGTCGAGAGCATCGTTCCATTTTCCGACGACCGTGCTCACTGCCAGATCCCCGACGACGTTGTTCATCGTGCGGAGACGGTCGAGCAGGGGATCGATCCCTGCGATCATCGCAATGACTTCGAGCGGGAGGCCGACCTGCGTCAACACGGCGGTCATCATCACGAGGCTCGCGCTCGGAACGCCCGCAGTGCCGATACTGGCGAGGAGGGCGGTGGCCAGAATCGAAAACTGCTGGCCGAGCGTCAGCGACACGCCGGCGATGTTCGCCGCGAAGACGGCGACGATACCGAGATACATCGCCGTTCCGTCCATGTTGATGGTGGCACCGAGCGGCAACGAAAAGCTGTACACACCGTCGTCGACACGGAGGTTCTCGTCGGCGTTGGACATCGAGACGGGGAGTGTTCCGCTGGATGAACGGATGCTGAGCGCCGTCACCATTGCTTCCTTGATACCGCGGAGAAATGCGAGCGGCGACGCACCGACCAACCCGCGGATGATGACGAGGAGGTAGACGATCGATATCTGGAGGCCGATGGCGAGGGCGAGGCTGAACGCCAGCAGAGCGTACGCTCTGAGGGCCTCCAGTCCGATTTCGCCGAACAGCGACGCCATCAAGGCGAACACGCCGATCACACCGTACTCCATGATGCCCCAGACGACCTTGAACATCACTTCCGCGCCCGCTTCGGCCGTCTCGAACAGCGTGTCGATGCCGTTCCGAACGGAGGAATCCGGTTCGGCCTCCGCTCTCACCATCGTCATCCCGAGACCGAACACCAAGGTAAAGAAGATGATGGCGAGGATGTTCCCCTCCGCCATCGCGGAGATCGGATTCGACGGGACGATACTGAACAGCTGTTCGCCGAGCGGCGGCGCTTGCTGTGTGTTCACGCTACCGCTCGTGAGCGTCACGCTCGACCCGGGTTCGATGAGGTTGCTCACGCCCAATCCGAGAGCGATGGCGATAGCTGTCGTGGCGAAATAGAGGAGCACGACCTGTCCGCCGATCTTTCCGAGATTCGCTGGGGACAGCTCTCGGGCTGCCATCAGCAGTGTGAAAATGATAATCGGAATGATTATCATTTCGAGAAGTCGAACGAACAGGTCACCGAGCGGCTGGAGGCGCTGGGCCGGTGGCCCGACCGCAAGTCCGACGATCGAACCGAGGACGAACACAACGGCGATGCGATACACGATCGGTATCGACCGATATCGTCGCCACGCTCGCTGCAGATGGTTCGTCACCCCGAATCATACTCCTAAATATAACAAAAATACTTCGATCGAGTGTGTTGCACGACAACTCCCATGACTCTGAAATGCATACGTGATTTCTTGCAACAAATTCAGGATATGGGAGACATTCTGAGAAACCCTTTCAGTCGCTCCGACGAAGCCCGTCGACGAGCGTCATGTACTCCCGAGTGAGCCTGTTCAACTCTCGGGGATCGATCTCGGCCGTAGTGAACAGTAGTTCCCGATCGGCGGTGGCAGCGTCGACGATGTCGATCCAGTGCTGGTCCAACACCGAGCCGCTGGCCGACCGATGGCGGCGCTTTTTCTGGATGATCTGTGTTCCTTGGGGGTTCTCGAACCCGTCCAGTTGCTGAGTTGGCTCCAACACTTCTTCGTCGCTCCACACCATCTCCTCCGGCGTCTGTAGGTCGCTCTGTTCCAAACCGATCCATCCCCAATGACCTGGAAATTCGCCTTCGTTCGTGATGGGTCGTCCTTCGTTCATGATGAGTCGCTTCAGTGCCGACCCGTAGCGCTCACGGGCACTTGGTTGATCCGGCCGTCGTTCGCTTGGTTGATCCGACCGTCGTTCCTTTTGTCGATCCGACTGCCGTCCGCCTCGCCCTCGTGATATCGAGCCCGGCGAACTACGGTTCGAGTCGAAATCGGACGGTCGGCGCGCCCTCGAACCGTGGTCCGGAGCCGGCGCGCTCGAAGCCAGCGGCCGCCGCGGCGCGCTGGAGTTCGTCCCGCGACTCCTCGACCAGGAGCTCGGCGGCCATCCCTTCGACACGTGCAAACCGCGCCGGCTCGTCGAGCAGTCGTGCCGCCACTTCGGTGGTGCCGTCGAGCTGGGTCACGTGAACGGTGTCGCGGCGGGCGTCGAAACTGACGAACCCGACGATCTCGCTGCCTTCGTCGGCGACCCGAACCGTCCGGTCGTGGACGAGGTTCCGCATCGTATCGGCCGGCGCATCCGCCAGCGTGGCCAGGCGTCCGGCGTCGGCCTCGACGGCCTCGCGCACCTCCATACTCCGCCCTGGGCTGGGAGACGTAAACCTCACTCGCCCGTGTTGGTCGATTCCGGACTCCCGCCCGCGCCAACGCGTGGGATGGAAGCAGTTATCCCCAGCCAGAACTACCCGCCGATCATGTGCCAATCTCGCACGAAGCCGACTGACTGCCACGAGGGATGTCGATGCGCGTCGTAGCCAAGTTCGGGGGGACGAGCCTCGGCAGCGGCGATCGGGTGAACCGTGCGGCCGACTCGGTGGCCGCCGCGGTCGAAGCCGGCCACGAGATCGCGGTCGTGGTCAGCGCGATGGGCTCTACGACGGATTTCCTCCTCCGGGAGATCCAGTTCGACGCCGACGAGGCCGACAGGGCCGAGATCGTGAGCATGGGCGAGCGCACCTCCGCCCGGATGGTGAAGGCCGCCCTCGCCGCCCGCGGGGTCGACGCGGTGTTCCTCGAACCAGGCAGCGACGACTGGCCGGTGGTCACCGACTCGCGCGGCGAGGTCGACGTCGAGGAGACCACCCGTCGCGCCCAGGCTCTCGCGGACCAACTGGGCGGCGTCGTTCCGGTCATCGCTGGCTTCCTCGCGGAAGACCGCGCGGGCTCGGTCACCACCCTCGGCCGCGGCGGGAGTGACACCTCCGCGGTGATGCTCGGCAACTACATGGACGCCGACGAGGTCGTGATCGTTACTGATGTGGAGGGCGTGATGACCGGCGATCCCCGTGTCGTCGAGGGGGCGAGAAACGTCGGGAAGATCAGCGTCGACGAACTCAGAAACCTCTCCTTCCGCGGCGCGGAGGTGATCGCGCCGAGCGCGCTCAACTACAAGGACGCCGAACTGGGTGTCCGGGTGGTCCACTACCAGCACGGCGATCTCCTCCAGGGCGGGACGAACATCGAGGGCACTTTCGAGACCCTGATCGACCTCCAGGAGACGCCGCTCGCGTGTCTCACGGTCGCGGGCCGCGCGATCCGCAATCGGCAGGGGATCATGACCCAGCTCTCGGGCGCGCTCGCCGAGGCCGACATCAACATCGACGCGGTGGCGAGCGGGCTCGATTCGATCACCTTCTACGTCTACACCGACGACGCCGCCACGGCCGAGACTGTCCTCCACGAGACCGTGATCGAGGAGGGCGCGCTGTCGAGCGTGACCGTCGGCGAGGAGAGTGCGGCGATCCGCGTCACCGGTGGCGACCTCCCGACCCATACCGGCATCGTCCACGAGATGACCGCGTCGCTCGCCGATCGACACATCACGGCCAACGACGTGATCACGAGCGCGACCTCGGTCGCGGTGTTCGTCGACTGGGACGACCGCGAGGACACGCTGTCGGCCATCCAGGAGACGTTCAGCGTCCCTTCCTGAGCCGCGTCCCGATCTCCTCGGGCAACCCTGCTTCCGTCACCGCGCGCTCGACGCGCTCGATTTCGTACCCGACCCGGCGTTCCTCCACAGTCAGTTCGTCGAGATCGAGAATCGCGTAGGCCGCCCGCGGATCGCCGTCGCGGGGCTGGCCGACGCTGCCCGGGTTCATGACGATCCCCGCGTCGTAGGTTTCGTGGTGTTGGACGTGTGTATGGCCCAGCACGAGCACGTCCTCGTCGTCGAGTAGCTCAGCCCCGAACAGATCGGGATACGTGTAGCGGTCGGGATCGTCGGGATGGCCGTGGACGATCTTCACCTGGCCATCGAACACGGTGCGCTCGTCGGGCAGCGAGTCGAGCCAGTCCTGCTGGTCGTCGATGAGCGCTTCGCGCGCGTATTCGACGCCCGCGCGGGCCATTCCGTTGAACGCGAACGCGGTTCCGCTCGCCACCGCGCGGTCGTGGTTGCCCATCACGGTGGGGATCTCGCGCTCGCGCACCCGATCGACGCAGTCGCCGGGCCACGGGTTGTACCCGACCACGTCGCCCGCACAGACCAGCCCATCGACCGGCGGCATGTCCTCGAACACCGCGTCGAGCGCCACCCGGTTCGCGTGGATATCGGAGACGACACCGACCTGCATACTGCGACCGTTGACCCCCAGCGACTTCAAACGCGGCTCTCGGTACCGATCACCCGTCGCCGTTCTCGATGGCGGTCGCGAACCCCGCTTCAGCGCGTGCGACGCCGGCCGCACAGACCCGGTGTTCGAACTCGCACTCGTAGACCGCTCGCGCCGCCGCTGTGGCGCGCGCCGTCGCAGCCTCCGCATCGTCCTCGGTTCCGCCGGCATCCGCAGCATCGAACGCCACCGCCTCCGGCCGATCCTTCTCGTAGGTCGCCACCAGCGTCGGCTCGGTGACTTCTTCGACGGTGATCCCGTCTCGGCGGACGATCCCGATGTAGCTCCCGCCGTCGACCGCCCCGCTGGATGCCCGTCCGTCCGCCGACCCACCGACGATCCCGGCGATCCGTGGGGTGTCGTAGTCGTCTTTCTCGAAGTCGAGCGCGAGCAAGGCGAGACAGAGCGCGTCGCGCGGTGGGTAGCCCCGGGCGAGTTTCTCGGCGATCGGATCGACGTGCGAGCCGTTGCCGAGCACGGCTCCGCGGTCGGTCGAGCGCACGCAGTTGTACGAGACGTAGGGGTTGTCGGTCTCGTCGGCCGCGGCGGTCGGAACCACGGTGAGGCTGCCGTCGCGGTCGACGATCTTCCGGTCGGGGAACGACCGCGAGGAGACCCGATACGCGCCGATGTCGGGACCGACGACGACGAACCGTCCGACGTACATACCCGCCCTCCACGCCTCGCCCGGAAGTACACATCGGTCCATGAGGATCGATGACTCGGCCGAGACCGGGCGGGCCTTGCGAACCGGGCGCTCCGGTGAGTCCAGTTCTCGCTGTTCTCGATATGGCCGCACGTTCATTGCCGATCACGAAGCAGACGATCCATGCGAACGACCGAGAACGAATGCCTCGACGCACTGCAGCGTGCGGCCGAACGACTCGGTGAGTCGCCGACGAAAGCGGCGTACGAGGAGCTCGGACTGACGCCCGCTTCGGCAACGATCATCCGGGTCATGAACGGATGGAACACGGCGAAAGCAGCAGCCGGGCTCGAAACGTACGTTTCCACGGGATCACGAGCCGGACCGAAACCCGACGACGTGACGCTGCCGAAGAACGTCACGTGGGAGAGTCTCTCCGTCGATCAACGATGGCACTATCGGAACGTCGACTGGAACACGGAGCGGACGCTCGACAGACGAGCCGAACTCCGTGCGTGGGCCCACGAGTACAAACGAGCAGACGGCGGGTGTGTCCGCTGCGTCGAGGACGATCCCGCGTGTCTCGACTTCCATCACACCGACACGGAACGAAAGGAAATGACGATCAGCAGCATGATATCGTACGGCTACTCGAAGGAACGACTCTTGGCGGAGATCGAAAAGTGCGAGATACTCTGTGCGAACTGCCACCGCAAACGGCACTACACGATCCCCGATCCGGTTTCAGCACGAGACGCTTCCAACAGGGATAAGTAGAGACGATTCCAACGGGTGATTGCAGTCCTGTGGTGTAGTGGCCAATCATGTGAGCTTCTGGGGCTCACGACGGAGGTTCGAATCCTCCCAGGACTATCACACTTTTCGCATGATCCAACCGGATAGCATCGGTTCCACGATCTACCACGTGGTGGGCCCTGCTGGCTCCGGATGATCTCTTTTGTTTATCGATCCACGGAAAGTCCGTATCAAAACTCCAGCTATCGGTGTCCAGAGCGACGGGAGAATTGAAAAATATCGGCAGGCACAAGAGATCGCTATTCTCGGGTGATCTGAGAACCACTCGTCGTCATCTATTTGCCGAGTTCGTCGGTAGTGGACGCATGACCGAACAGACGCGTCGCGTCATCGTCGACACCGACACTGCTGGTGACGACACGCAAGCGTTGTTGCTCGCCGCTGCCTCCGAACGCCTCGATGTCGAGGGTATCACCATCTGTGCGGGAAACGTCGAATTCGAACATCAAGTCGAGAACGCCAAATACACGCTCGATCTCGCGGGAGTCGCTGACGACGTTACCGTCTACGAGGGGGCCACCGAACCCCTGCTCGCCACCCACGACTACGCGGACTACATTCACGGCGAAGGCGGTCTCGGCGGCGAGCGCTTCCCGGACACCGGGATTCCATCGGGTGACCAGTATGGTCCCGACTTCATCGTCGAACAGGCCCGCGCGAATCCCGGGGAACTGACGCTCGTCTGTATTGCGCCGCTGACGAACGTCGCCTTGGCGCTCCAGAAGGAACCCAAGCTCGGTGATCTCCTCGACGATGTCTGGGTGATGGGTGGTAACGCGAACTGTTGTGGGAACGTCACGCCGGCTGCCGAGTACAACTTCTGGGTGGATCCTCACGCCGCAAAGATGGTCGTCGACGAACTGGATATGACGCTGTTCGACTGGGGTGTCACCGTTCGGGACACCGCCTTCGACGGCGACACACTCGACGAGTTCACGGCGGGGATCGACACCGACCTCGGTGAGTTCTTCGGCGAAGTAGCGACGTCGGTACGAGCGTTCAACCGGGAATCGTTCGGCGAGGACACGACTACACAGCCCGACTCCGGGATGATGGCAGCCGTCATCGAGCCGTCGCTCGTTGTGGAGGCCGGCAGGTATCACGTCGAGGTCGACGATCGCGACGGCCTCACGCGCGGGTACTCGGTGGTCGACGAGAACGACGTGACGGACGGCGAACCGCGGACGACCGTCGTGGAGTCCTTCGACAACGCTCGCTTCGAAGCGATGTTCCGAGCCATGCTCCGCGGGCGATCGCCGGAGTCCGCACTCGACTGACTCCAGCGACTGCGGTGTCCGACGTTCGTTACCTCCGCTCGTACCCAGCGCGGACGTAGCCACCGATCCAGCAGCAAATAGTGACTTTCGGACCGATTTCGACGGCGTTTGGGACACCAGTCACGTCCGCCCGAGCAGCCGTTCGAGAACGGTTCGCCCGCCCGGCCGCTCGGTGAGCAACACCGAGCAGTCGACCTCGTCGATGACGTCGAAGTACAACGAGTCGGTCACGAGCCGCGAGAGCAGCCCTTCCTCGGTCGCCCCTATGAGTACGAGCGAGTGGTCCACGGCCGCACGGCCGATTGCCCCCTCGACGTCGCCGGAATCATCGACCGTGAGCACGGCGTCGGTGAGGTCGTGGTCGGCGGCCCAGTCCTCCAGGAACTCCTCGCCCGCCTCGCGCTCGTCAGGACCGTCGACGACGTGGAGCAGCGTGATCTCCGAACCGACGGCCGAGCGGAGCGCTCGCGCGACCTCGGCGCTCAGATCGGACGGCGGCCCGCCCGCGGTCGGCAGGAGAACCCGTGAGGCGTCGTGGCCCCGATCCTTGAGAACGAGGACATCACTGGAGAGCTGGCCGGTCAGTTCGTCGAGCGGGCGCTCCGTGCGAGCGGCTCCCCACGGCCGGTCGGTCCCCCAGCCCATCACCACGAGGTTCGCGTGGTCGCGCGCCGCGGTGTCGAAGATCTCCTCGTACGAGCGGTGGGAGACGATCGTCGAGGTCTCACAGGGGACGTCGTACGACTCCGCGGTCTCGCGCACGTATTCCATTCGTTCGTCGGAGTCGGCGACGATGCGTTCGTGCTGGTCGCGATCGTAGCTCATCGACGCCTGTGGCGTCTGGACGATGTGAACGGCGTGAACGGTTGCGGGCGCGCGCTCGCTGGCGAGGCTGCACGCGAGCTCGACGGTTCCGGACTCGGTGCGCGGGTTGCCGATCGGGACCAGTACACGGTAGGAGGCGTCATCGGGCACGGTCCCTTCCGCGGTATCGAGGATCGGGACGTACGAACGACCGGCGAAACCGCCGAGCGCCCACTCCCGTATCGAGAGCTGGCGGCCCGCGCCCTCGAACCGGGCGGATTCGAGGCGGTGTTCGGTCGTCTGGAAGTAGTTGACGACGGTCACCAACACGATGCCGCCGAGGGTGTTGCCGAGCAGCACTGGAATGACGAACTGTGTCATTCCGACGACGAGACCGAGATCACCCGCAAACACCAGATACAGCATCTCGGTGAACGAGACGACCACGTGAAAGAGGTCGCCCAACGGGATCGCGAGAAAGGCCATGTACACGACCACGAGCCGTGAGATCGTATCGCGCGAGGCGTACACGATCCAGACGACGCCGGCGACGATCAACCCGGCGAAGACGGCTTTGAAAAACAGCGCCCACACTGGCGTCTCGATGCCGTGCTGGGCGTGGTCGAAGGCCGCCTGCGCCGCTTCGGGCGAGAACACGCCGCCCCACGTGAGTGCGGCCGCACCGAGCGCACCCCCGGTGAAGTTGCCGGCGAGGACGATGAGCCAGTGGCGCAGCAGTGTCGGAACACTGGCCAGCCGCTCGAGGGTTAACGCAACAGGAGGAAGCGTGTTCTCGGTGTAGAGTTGGTAGCCGCCGATGATGATGTAGACGAATCCGAGAGGATACAGTAGAGCGCTCAACACCGGGTCATTGTCGGTGGACGCCGTCATCGACGAATAGAGCAAGAACGTGATGGTGATGGCGAAGCCGGCGGCGAGCGCGCTGAAGAAGAGTTCACGCCTGCCGGAAGTGACCTCCTCGTCGGCTTCGGCGATGATTCGCTGGAAGACTTCGTCCGTGGAAAACCGATCGCGAACGACCGCCCCGGCGGCCGGGGCACCGCTTCTGGACCGTTCGATGGCATCTCGAACTGCCTCCGGATCAGGGTCGTCTGTGTCGGCCATTGCCGGACGATGTTCACAGTGGAACTAAGCGTTTGGTGTTCGAGGACGTGTTCTCGTGGAACACTGCTCTCACTGCGGCCGCACTGCGCTGCGTATCCTTCCGTTGGTGTGATTTTCGGCTTCGGTAGACACGAAGCGGACGACCCGTCGTCAGTAGCCCGTTCGATGGGCTCTCTCTCGGACGACGAAAGGCGAGACTCGACCCCCATTGCGTTCGGTTTCCGTTGTCCTTCACACGGACAAACGCGCGATGTGGCGCTACTTGCAGCGATAGGGCGCTGTTTGCAGCGGTATGGCGGGCAAACCGTCCGTAGTGTTAAGACATCTCGACACCATGAGTAAAGTTACCAATCGAGGCGAATCCACGATGAACGAAGCCAGCCACCAGTACTCCGGCGAGGCAACCGAGGGCAGCTACGACGTGCAGCAATGGATTCTCGCTGGAGAGTGCGTCCGTGGGTTACTCGCGGTGTTCGCCCCCGACGAGTCGCCGTGGATCGCCGCGGACGCCGACTCGACGGTTCGGGACACCGACACCGTTCCGTGTCGCTGTGGCGGTTCACAGACCAACCGTTCTGTGACGGAACACACGCAGCGTCCGGGTTTTCGACCGAAACACGGTCCAATCAGTGACATCACACTACAGCCGATGATTCACGAGCGTTCTGCTGTTTCTCTCCGTGATCGATCGGTGAACGACCGAGCAGGAACGCTGTAGCGACATGGTGCTCGGCTTTTCGACGGACGTCCTCGTTCTCATCGCGATCGTCGTGTTCTTCGCCGGCGCCGTTACCGGCGTGACCGGGTTCGGCTATGCGCTCATCGGAACGGTCGGATCGGCAGCCGTCCTCGAACCACAGCAGGCCGTCGTTCTCATGATCATCCCCGTGTTCGTTTCGAACATCCCTCTCGTGCGTGAGCTCAGCCGCGAACAGTTGCGGACCTGCGGGCGTCGATTTACGCCGTTCATCGTGGCGGCCGCCGTTGGAACCGTCGTCGGGATGGCCATCCTCCAGTGGATTCCGACCGCGCTGCTCACGCTTGCGCTCGGCGTGTTCACGGTGGGCTACGTCGTGTTCACGCAGGACGCGGTCCCGATTCCGGGCAAGGGATACGTCACATCGAACGCCTTCGAACAGTACCCGAACGCCCAGATCGGAATCGGCTTCGGTAGCGGACTGATCTTCGGGGCGAGTAACGTCGGCGTCTCGATGGTTGCCTATCTCGATAGCCTCGACCTCAGGCGATCGATCTTCGTGGGTGTGCTCGCCCTGATCTTCCTCGGGATTTCGTCGATTCGCGTCGGCGCGGCATGGCTGCTCGACCTCTACGGCTCGGGAGCGCTCGTGTGGCTGTCGGTCGGTGTGGCACTCGTCGGCCTCGTTGGCGTGGCGAGCGGCCAACGGATCCGCCACCTGCTGCCGGAGCGATACGTCGACGGATTCGTGTTGGTGTTGCTGGTCGTCATCGGAATCCGACTCATCGCTACCGGTATCGGCGTCTGAGGGTGAACTTCGAGCGAGCAACGGATGTGTGGCGGTTCTGCTGAATTTTTCCGGAATACGACGGTGATCGCTCGTAGCAATCCCTCGGCCAGCCCGCACGAAGCCTGCTCTGACGTTCGGATTGAACCGTCTCGTATGCGCGAGCCACGAACAGCACAGTGAGAACGAAAAGCGCGTTACGCGGCGACTTTCACGGCCGTTTCGCCGCCGATTCCCCATTCTGACTTCGACATACCGGTGAACAGAGCGTCCTCGGCCCATAACAGTAGAACGATCTGCCGAATGGAGCGGCCACACCGACCGATTCAGTGTATTCGATCATCTGACCTGTTCGGCTGGGTGTTCCCCAGAAATACGAGTGCCGAACCTCAGGACGGCCGTCGCAGAGATTTTCTATCGCGATAAACGATTTATCGGCCGATCTGTGGCCTTCCTCCGGCCCCGATATCGCTGAGCAGCGCCCCTGGAAGAGCGATACTGAGATCGACGAGCGGCCGAGACGGTGTCACCACTGGACGCGTGCTCGATCACAGAGAAACTCGATTTCAACCGCTCAGGCGTTCAGCACCTGGCGAAGCACGTCGGGAGCCGCCTCGAGCGTCGCGTCCAACTCCTCGGCCTGTGGCCCGCCGCCCTGGGCGAAATCCGGCGGGCCGCCACCGCCGCCGCCGACCCGTGCAGCCAGCTCGCCGACGACGTCGCCAGCATCGATCCCGACCCCGTCCGGAACGGCGACGACGAACTGTGCGCCGTCGGCCGCACTCCCGACGACGGCGACATCGCCGCCCTCGACGATCGCGGTCGCGGTCGCCTGGAGTTCGTCGGGCGAGGCGTCCATTCGTTGAATCACGGCCGTCGCGTCCCCGAGGTCGACCTCTTCGCCGACACCGCCAGCTGCGCGCGCCTCCGCGAGCTGGGCTTCGAGGTCCTCGATGCGCTTGCCGCGCTCCTTCCACTCCGTGAAGAAGCGGTCGGCGGTCTCGGGCACCTCACTCGGCGTGACGTCGAAGGCCTCGGCTGCTCCCGAGAGTGCGTCCTCGGTGTCCTGAGTCGCTTCGATCGCCGCTTCGCCCGCCGCGAACGCGAGCCGCTCGACGCCGTCCTGAACCCGTTCAGTATTCAGAAGCTTGATCGTGCCGATGTCGCCCGTCCGAGCGACGTGGGTCCCCCCGCAGGCTTGGACGTCGTCGGCGACGTGGATCAACCGGATGCGCTCGCCCGGCGGGATCCCGCCCTGGTAGAGGTCGAACCCGTGCTCGTCCTCGGCGTCGTGGCGGTCGGGCCACTCCGCTGTGACCGAGACGTTCTCGCGGACGAGCGCGTTGGCACGGTGTTCGATCGCCTTCGCCTGCTCGCGGTCGATCCGGTCGTAATGGCGGACATCGATCCGCGAGCGCTCGACACCCTTCTGCGCGCCGGCCTGACGGATGTGCTCGCCGAGTATCTGGCGCGCGGCGTGGATCACGATGTGGGTCGCGGTGTGGTTGCGCATCAACTGTCGCCGTCGCCCGCCATCGATGCGGCCGCGGACGAACTCGCCGGTGCCGGGGTTCGCGTCGGCATGGTGGACGATCACGTCGCCCTCACGCTGGACGTCCTCGACTTCCACCGTCACATCGTCGGTCGACAGTGACCCGGTGTCGGCGGGCTGACCGCCACCCTCCGGGTAGAAGAGGGTCCGATCGAGCACCACGTCGTAGCCGTCGTCGCGTTCGAAGGTGTCGAGCACCATCGCCTCGAACTCCGTGCGCTCCTGATCGTCGTAGTAGAGCTGTTCGGTCTCGGGGAGGTCGGCGATCCGCTCGTCGACTCCCGCTTCGATGGCCTCGTCCACGCCTTCCTCCCCGTGACGTGCGGCCACGAGGCTGTAGAAGTCGTCGGGCACCGATACTGCGGCACCCTTCTCGCGGGCGATCTCGGCGACCATGTCGGGCTGGATTCCATGCGAATCGTACAGCTCGATCAGCTCTTCAGTGGGGATCGACTCGTCGCGCTCGGCGTACTCCTCGGCGAGCTGGCGAACCCGTCGCCCGCCGCGTTCGAGCGTCTCGCGGTACTTCTCGACCTCGGTCCGGACGATGTCCCGGATCGTGTCGCGGTTCTCATAGCCCAACCGCTCGGCCTGCATGTCGACCAGCTCGTCGAGCGGTGCGTCGACCCCGACAGTATCGGTCAGTCGCTTGGTTCGTCGGAGCACCATCCGTGCGAGATAGCCTGTGCCGACGTTGGAAGGTACGATCTCGTCGCCGAGCATATAGGCTAAGGTCCGGCAGTGATCCGCGATGGCGTAGATGGCTTCGAGCGGTTCGAGCAGCTCGCGGAGCTCGTCCACGTCGACCCCGATCTGCTCGGCGATCGTTCCGCGGGCGCGTTCGGCGTCTTCGGCCTCGTCGATGTCCATGTGCCCTGCGAGCGTCGCCGCCCGCGTGACGATCTCCTCCTGATCGTCGGTGTGATCGATCCCGGCGTTTTCCTTCAGGAACTCGATCATGTCGGGGTAGATCGCCTCGTACACGGTGGGGGTGCCCTGGGAGACCCACGTCCAGCGTTCGAGGCCGTAGCCGGTGTCGACGATGTAGGTGTCCATCGGCGAGTAGGTGTTGCCGTCCTTCAGCTCGTACTCGCCGTCGGGATCTTGCTCCATCGACATGAAGACGAGCGTGGCGAGTTCGACGCCACGATAGATGACCTCGATCGCGGGTCCGGCGTTGCCGCCGCCGACCCACGGATCCTCGATGTAGGTGATCTCCTCGATGTCCACGCCCATCGACTCGAAGAACTCGTCGCAGTATCTGACTGTCTGATCCTTCCAGTAAACCTCGCCCTCGTAGGCGTACTGGTCGGGATCGTCGAGGTCCTCGCGCGCGTTGAACGCGTGGTGGGCCATCATCTCGAACGCCATCGTGTGTCTCCCTGTTTTGCCGACGTTGTCGATGTCCTGCATCCGGATGCAGGGCTGGCTGATCGTCAGCGGGTTCGCCGGCGGCGGGGTTTCGCCGCTCGTCACCAGCGGCTGGAAGTCGTAGATCGAGGCCTGCGTCAGGAGAACGTCGTCACGCCACCGGTTCGCGGCCACAGGGTAGGGCTCGATCCGCTCGTGATCGTGGTCTTCGAAAAAGGAGAGAAACGCCTCGCGCATCTCCTCCAGACTCCGTTCCTCGTCGAGGCTCGGATTCCCGATGAACGCGTACTCCGCACAGGGTGGCTCGCCGCAGGTCTCGCGATCCTCATCGCGCGTCCAGAAGAAATCGCCGCACTCGGGACACTCCATTCTGGTGAACCCCTCTTCCTCGAAATACTTCAGGCGGTACTCGGCTTCGAGCGTACTCATGGTATCCCGTCATACCCGCGTTCGCCTAAAACAGTTGCGTACCGTTCACGGAGCGTCGATTCGTCGTCTCGCCGACCACTCGGCGAGATGTGGTTTCGCGAGCGCGGACGGGACCCCAGCCCGACGGTAGCACTAACTGCTCGGCCCGCGTAGACGACCCATGTCGACCACCCACGACGGGCGGCTCGCGCTCCCCGAACGTCGACCACTCGTCACGATTACGGGCGTCGTCGGGGCCTGCGTCGTGCTCGGTGCGGCGGGCGGACTCATTACGGCCCCGCAGATCGAGACGTGGTATACGACCCTCGACAAGCCGGGTTTCACCCCGCCGAGTTGGGTTTTTGGGCCGGTCTGGACGCTGCTCTACGCCCTCCAGGGCGTCGCCGCGTGGCTGATTTGGCGCGCTGGTCTCGACCGCCGTATCGTTCGAATCGCGCTCGGACTGTTCACCGTTCAGTTCGTGCTCAATCTCTCGTGGTCGCCCGCCTTCTTCGGGCTCGAATCGCCGATTCTTGGACTCGCCGTGATCGTCCCGCTCTGGTTCGTGATCGTCGCCACCATGGCCGCGTTCTCGCGCGTCGATCGCCGCGCTGCCGCCCTGCTGGTGCCATATCTCGCGTGGGTCACCTTCGCCACGGCGCTGAACTACGCGATCTGGACGCTGAACTGACTCCGTCAGGCTCGTTTTGTGGGGGCGACGAGCATTAGCTGGCACCCTCCTTCGTCTCGCCACTGGACCGCCGAGCGACGAACGACGGCCGCGTCAGGCGGAAAATCGCCCTGCAGCGTTCGTCGGAAGGTGTGAGCACCACTATAAAATCCGCAGAGAGCAAGTGACTACTCTGAGACGATCAGCGGCTGGACGATGCCGAGCACCTGGTCCATGTTCCGCGCCATGTCGAAGGCGTTCGGCATCGAACTGCCGGGAATGAGCGCCCTGAAGTAGCTGGTGTGGCGCGCCTCGACCGAGTGGATCGACAGCGCCGCCGCGACCACGTCGTTGTTTTCGATGAGCGGTCCCGCACCGGCGTACGCCGAGGTGCCGACCGCCTCGACGCGGGCGGAGAACTTGACGAACTCTTCGAGGTTCGAGTACGGGAACTCGTACTCGGCGGCCTCAACTGGGGTGCCGCCGAGATCGTTGATCGTCTGGGTGAGCGCCTCGACGTGGGCCTCCTCGTGGTCTCGGACCGAACTGATCTCCTGGAAGGTCGCGTACCGGAGTTTCGGATTCGCGAACTGCTTGCCGATGGCGTCGGCATTCTCGATATCGCTCTCGGAGTACTCGTCGAGGAACTCGTTGTAGTAGGCCGCCTCGAGGTGTTCGAGCGCCAGCGCGAAGTTCAGGATGTCGACGTCGGTGACGTCGCCCATGTCACCCATGCCATTCGTGTCGCCTTTGTCGTCCTCCTTGGCGACGGGCATCGCCGAGCCGACTTCGAGGTCGATGCGGTAGAGTTTCGTCTCACCGTCGACGGCGATCAGCGCGTAGGCGGCTCCGTCAGTACCCGAAATATCGAAGCCGTTGACGGCGTTGGCGTCGATACCGAGGTCGCCGATGGTGGTCAGTCCACTGGTGGTGTCGGAGTCCGGGCTCGCATCCTGTCGGACGAGCACGTCGAGGTTGCTGTCGATGTCGTACAGCGTCGTATCGCTCGGGTCCGCGACGCTGTTGGTGTACCCCGAGGCACTGAGCTGTGGGGCGGTGCCGGCGTTGTCGTCGCCGTCCATGTAGAACGTATCGGGGTCCTGGCGGACGATCGAGCCGTCGTCGGCACTCGTGACGAAACTGTCGCTGTCGGTCGTCACGATCCGGATCGCGTCCGCGACCGGGTTGAAGTCGAACCCGATGCCGTCGATGAGATCCGTATCGGGGTAGTCCGCCGACCCCACAGTATTGGCCGAGGCGGAGCTTCCGTACTCGCTCGGCATCCCGACGGTGTAGAGGGTGCCGTCCTCACCGAGCGCGTAGAGTTTGCCGTCGGACGGACGGTAATCGATCCCGACGAGTAGGGTGTCGCCGCTCACACCGTCGATTCGGCTACTCTTATCGGTGTGAATCGCACCCGAGTCGAGATCGACCGGGACGAGCGCGTTCGCGGTGCCGTCCTCGACGGCGACCAACGCGACCGCGTGTTCCATGTTCGCGTCCTTCTTGTTTTTGTCCTGCTTGGAGGGGACGAGCGTGAGACCATAGACGGGCGGTTCGTGATCCGCGGCGGCGATACCGGTCCCGAGCGACCCGAGGGCAACCGCCGTGACACCCGCTTTTGCCGTGTTACTCATGAACGATCGCCGATCCAAGGCGCTGCCAACACGAGTAAGCAGGCCCTGTGTCGTCTCGTTCTCGCGATCGATATCGTCCTGTTCGTGGGTTGTGTTGTCGAACTCGAACTCACCGAGGTCGGCGAAGCTCTCGCCCGCTTCGATGCGTTCCGCGATGGTTTCTTCGGAAGTCATTGGTGGTTCCACCGCTCATCCAATCGAGCGGGGGGATCTAATGGCTATTCCGAACATCTCCCCATATCGCTCCGAAACTATACCCAAATCCGACCCAAATGAGGACGATCCGATATGACATTCGCCGGATAATGACACTCGCTCATTTAGCACGATAATGGTCGGAAACAGACTGGTCCCGAGTAAGTGATTGCACGTTCGATGTCTGAACATTGTTGAAATCCAGATCCAAGGCTGTACATTAAAAATCACTGGGGGATAGTAGTATGATGAATGATTGAATCGGAGCACCGTGATCGACTGTTCTCGGTTCTCAGTACTGCTTCGGCGGACACAACTCCGTGTTTCATAGCACGTTACTGAACGACTGTTCCGATCGGTACGCTTACCATACTTGGGTAGATTCTAGCTTGGCAATGGAGGCCGTCCTGTGGTACGTATTCGTTGGCACCCGCGGCGGTGAGAACAGGGCACGTCTCCTCCGGGCACTCGACGACCAGCCACGCAACCCGAACCAGTTGGCAGACGACCTGAATCTCGATTACACGACGGTCAGACACCACTTGGACGTGCTCGTGGAAAACGACGTTCTCAGAAACAGCGGCGACGAGCATGGTGCGATCTATCTCCCGACGGACCGGGCACGAACCAACTGGGAAATGGTCGAGGAAATCATCGAGCAGGTGGAGTGAGTATGGTAGAAATTAGGACAACCCATAAACCGACAGAAAACTGGACTCGGGTGAGTAGATGGACGTATTAGTGACGCTTCTGCGCCTTTCGGCCGCACTCAGCGTAGTGCTCTTGGTGGGTCTCATCTACGTTTGGGGGCGGAACTACCTCATCTTCCGCTCGAAGCACGCGGTCGGGCTCCTCGTCTTCGCCGGCATCCTCCTGCTCCAGACCACCATCACGACGTATTTCTATACGTTCCACCCAGCGGTATCGGGTTGGGTGGCGAACTCAGAACTCGTGCATCCGCTCCCCCTATTCGTGATGTCGTCGGCACAGGTTCTTCAGCTCGGCGGCATCGTCTTCATCACTTGGGTTTCGTGGGATTAGCCCGACAGTGGAATCGAGATCAAGAGAACAGCGAACTTCTCCTCTCGGCCCAATATCGTAGAAGAATCCTTGCCCCCCAACTGGCGGTGGTTCTCGACGCAGCCACAGGTGACCGTCGAAATACCATTCTCTGTTTCTGGTGACGTTCAGCCCGGAAACTACACCCATTCGATCAGTATCTCGGGGCCGTCCGGCCCTGAAAATAGTGTAACCGAGAAATATACCACTACTGTGGTAAGCCACGCCCCCTCGAACCAAACTGAACTCGGGTCAGTGGCTTACTCCGCTTCGAGTGCGAGCGACGCGAGCAGCGCTTCCAACTGGAGGCGCTCGTTCGCGCCCTGGGTGATCCGGTAGTCGGTCTCGCCGACGCGCTCCAGCAGTCGAACCGTGGCCGCGTCGTCGAGGTCGAACGACCACGCCGAGCGGTGGAGCTGGTCGATGACGTCGCCGCCACCCAATCCGGCGTCGGTCAGGAGGTCGTCGAGCTTCGCCCGCGCGGCGGTGAAATCGCCGTCGAGCGCGCGCTCGACCATCGCTTCGATCTCTTCGGGCCGTGCGGTTGCGGTGATCCCGTACACCGCCTCGTCGTCGACCGCGCCCTCCGTCGTGGCCGCAGCCTGGAGTCCGTTCAACGCCTTCCGCATGTCACCGTCGGCGGCGTACACCAGCGCGTCGACGCCGTCGTCGGTCACCTCGATCCCCTCTCGCTCCGCGACCTGTCTGACGTACTCGCCCACCGCCTCCTCGGCGAGCGGGCCGAACCGGAACACCGCACACCGCGACTGGATCGGATCGATGATCTGACTGGAGTAGTTACACGAGAGGATGAAGCGGGTGTTGTTCGCGAACTGCTCCATCGTCCGCCGGAGCGCCGACTGGGCGTCGCTCGTGAGTGCGTCGGCCTCGTCGAGGAAGATGATCCGGTAGTCGTACCCCCCGAAACTGGTGCGGGCGAAGTCCTTGATCCGATCCCGCACGACGTCGATCCCGCGCTCGTCGCTCGCGTTGAGTTCGAGGAAGTTCTCGCGCCAGTCGTCGCCGTACACCTCCCGTGCGATCGCCATCGCGCTCGTGGTCTTGCCGACGCCGGCCGGCCCCGAAAACAGGAGATGGGGCAGATCGTTCTGGGCGACGTAGCTTTCGAGCCGACCAACGATGTTCTCGTGGCCGACGACGTTCGCGAGCGTCTCGGGGCGGTACTTCTCGATCCAGATCTCGTCCCGGCCGGCCGCCCCGGTCGCGCTCTCGCTCATACCGACCGGATGGCCGGCCCGCTCTTAAGCCACCCGAGACATCGACGCGGGAACGGACGGCGAAGCGGTACCGATCGACCGCGGCGGCGACACGCTCAAGACCGCTCGCGGGCTGGCTCGGGTATGATCACGGTCGACGTCGCTGGCGACGAAACGCACGAACTCGACGTCGAAGGAACGTACGCCGACCTGCTCGACGCCGTCGGGCTGGGGCCCCACGAGGCAACAGTACTGGTCGACGGTCGGCCCGTTCCCGAGGACCGTGCAATCGACGCCGACCACGTTCGAGTGCTCCGGCTCATCAAGGGCGGGTGACCAAACGGCTTTGCTGCTCGCCCTCCAATCCCTCCCATGTCCATCGCGCGACTCGATTTCGAGCTCCCGAACGTCGGTGCGGGGCCAGACCCGCTCTCGCTCGACGCGTTCGCCGCCGATTACGAGGCAAGCGTGCTCCTCTTCCAGCGCGATTATCACTGTGGCAACTGCAAGGACCAACTCCAGGACGTTGCCGAGCGCTACGACGAGTTCACCGAGCGCAACGTCGCCGTCGTCTCGATCCTTCCCGAGCCGAAGGCCCGTGCCCGCGATTGGCAGGATTCATTCGAGCTTCCCTTCCCGCTGCTCGCGGACCCCGACGCCGATGTCGGCGAGCAGTACGACCAGCCGACCCGATTCGGCGCGCTCGGTGAGCTCCACGACCTCGTCGGTCGGATGCCCCAGACCGTGATCCTCGACACCCGCAACGACGCGCTCGACACCCACTCGATTCACGAAGGCGATACGCCGTCCGATCGTCCCTCGATCGACGCGATGCTCGGCGAACTCGACGATCTGCTCGCGGCGTGACGAGGGTTCGTCCGGCCCACTCCGACGAACTCCCGGCAGTGATGGGCGTGCTGGATGGGGCGGCGCTCGCGGTCGAGGCGGACGCGGTCCGCGGGGCGATCGATCGCGAGGCAGTGCTGGTCGCGGTCGTCGACGATCGGGTGCTCGGTGCGTGCGTTCTCGACGATCAGGAGATCACGACGATCGCGGTCCGTCGCGCGCGGCGCGATCAGGGGATCGGGACGCGCCTCGTCGAGACGGCCGCAGAGCACCACACGGCGAACGATGCCCCACTCATTGCGTGGTTCGACGCGCCCGTTCGTCCGTTCTACACATCGCTCGGGTTCGCGATCGAACCGGCCGACGAACCCGGACGGTTCCGAGGCCAGCTCGATTGAGAACGTCCGCCTTCCGGTCCGCGAACCGTTCGAGATCCGGGAACGTCTCGAAGGTGGTGGTCTGAGCACTCTCCATCTCGTCGGCCAGCGCGGCGATCCGGCCTTCTCCGCGACGGTGAGATCGGTGAACACCCGCGTTCCTCGGGAATCCAGCCGATCCCCCTTCCCGCGACCTCGTGGGCCCGCCGTCCGATCAATTCCATGTCGCGATATCGAATCGGGTCCTCGACGGCGTGAGCTGGAAGATCGGGCGCAGCGTGTGGTCCTCCCGACGCCGTTGCGTCCGCACGGCGAGCGCCCCGAGATCGGCACTCCGTGGCCGGTCGAAGTAGCCACTGTCGACGGCGGCTTCGAGGGTCTCACGCTCGGTTTCGGAGAGATCGCGATAGCCATCGACGAGCGCCATCGCTGCACCGACCGACTGGACGTAGCCGCCCATCTCGGGAAGGCCGACCTCCTCGCGCGTCTCGACGGTGAACTCGTTGTCGGCCTCCAGTGCCGACAGCGCGGCTCCGGCGGCCCCCTCGCCGTCGAACCCCACCTGTCAGCGCTCGCTCCCCGACTCGATGTGGAACGGGCCCATGACGTAACCGTCGTGGTCGCGGATCACCCCCATCACGTTCGTCGTCGGAATCGTCGAGCGGATCCGTGCGACGCCGTCGCGCTTGGCCACCAGGTCGTACTCGTGGATCTGATCGTGCTCGCGGAGCGTCCCCAGTCCTCGGTCGAGGGTCGCGCGGTCGCCGCCGTCGACCACCATCCTGGTTTCGAGCTTCGCCGCCGTCCGGTCGAACTCCCAGTTGAGCGTCGAGAACGCCAGGTCGTGATCGTCGGTCGTGGCGATGTACGGACAGTCGTACTGCTCGATATCGAGGGTGAGATCGATCATGGCCCGAACCTATCACTCACGATCTTTCGTTCACCCGCAAAACGCTTTCGCCGATCCGACCGCCGGACTCACGTGCCGATTCACGACAGTCCCTCTCAGTACGTCCACCGCCGCTCGATCCGCGCGGCGATCTCGGAGTGAGTGTCACGCAGCACATCGACCTCGGTCTCACCGTCGACGTTGACGACGTGAACCTCACCCCGACGCTCGGAGTAGACGTCCTGGAAGTCGTAGACGACGCCGACGACGTCGACGCTGTCGGGAACCTCCTCGATCTCGACCAGCGCCGCGACCTGGCGGTCGACGTTGTACTCGACGAGTCGGTTGATGGCCTCGGTGCGACTCACGTCCGTAGGGAGTGCCTCGACGCCCGCTTCGAGATGGGGTGTCAGCAGTCCGATGCAGTGCTCGATCCCCGCTGGCTCGCTGGCCCCGTCGCCGGTGATGGCGTCGTACGCCGCCGTGACAGCTCCACAGCCGGTGTGGCCGACCACGATGGCGGTCTCGGTGTCGGTGTGGACGATCGGGTACAGGACATCGCCCGAAACGACCGCCCCGGCGTCGGTCCGCTGGGACACTCGATTCCCGATGTTGGCACAGGTGAAGACGTGTCCCGGCTCGTCGTTTTCCCACATGTGGTCCTGAAGCACCCGAGAGTCGGAACAGCAGACCGTGACGACTGCCGGCCGCTGGGAATCCTGCATGTCGTCGAATCGGTCCCTGAACTCTTCGGCGTGATCGGCGTTTCGTTTCAGGAGGTCGACGATCGTCTGGTCCATGCCCGTTCAGAATCGCCCTCTCGGCTATATCCCTTCGATCCTCTACGAACAACGATCAGCCAGATACATCCGTCATGTATGGCCAACGATGGAATCCGGGCTACCGAGGTCGTTTTTGCTATCGTCGTGCATGAACGATCCACTTCGAACGCAGGAATCATTCGACTACCGAACCACCGTGTCTCTGCCGTCCTGTCGACTCAGTCACTGTTCTTTTCGTGTACCTCCACGAGAAACTCTGCAAGCGCTTCGGTAGTAGCGTCGAAGAGTCGTTTTCCAGTGTCCTCTTCTGCCACGCTCGGATCGCCAATCGCACCGCTGTCGGAATACTGCTCAAACGGCCGATACACAGAGAGGGGGCCACCAGCAACGAGATCATCGTCGCCGAGATCGTAGCACTCCTCCAAGTACGCTGCGGGCATCTCGTCGGTATCGACCAGCTCCGGATAGCGATGCAACATCACCGACGTTTCGAACTCACCGCCGTGAGCCATTCCACCGCTGTCGCTTTCACGCACCTCGTCGACAAGCTCTGTCACGAGCTCGAAGTACGTGAGACCGAGAACTTCGGCTTCGGGGTGCTCGTGCCCGATTTCTGAGACTGCAGCATCGATAAGCGGCGTATTACCACCGTGACCGTTCACCAGAACCAGTGCGTCGAAGCCGTTTGCAAGTCCTGCGTCGGCCACATCACGAAGCACGTCGAGAAGGGTCTCGAAGTCAGCAGTGAGGGTTCCACCCAGCGACAGATGGTGGGGCGAGTAGCCGGTCCAGACCGGTGGCGCGACCAAGACCGGGATTTCGTCGACGACACGTTTCGTCCCTTCTATCGCCACGCTGTTTGCGAGCAGCGTGTCGGTCATGACTGGGAGATGCTTCCCATGTTGTTCGGTGCTTCCGACCGGAACGACGAGCACTGACCCGTCCGTAGCTCCGATAGCCGAGATAGCACTCGCAGTCTGCGCGCCGAACGAAACCTCTCGGTCCAGCATGGGGGTCGAATGGATCATGCGATACGATACTCCTCGATGGTGCTGCGGTCGACTTCGACACCGAGGCCCGGACTCTGTGGCACTCGAAGCGTTCCGTTGGTACTGTCGAAGGGATCAACCGTGATGTCGTCCTCCCAGCCGTAGTAAACCGAATCTGGGGGGAGCGAAAAGCCTGGAATCCCGTGGACGGCATGCAGGATGGCTGCCGTTCTCACACCAAGGTCGAACGCGCAATGGTGTGCTATCGGGATACCTGCATCTTCTGCGATGGCTGCCTGCTGGCGCAGTCCCGCGAGTCCACCAGCGGGCGTCAGGTCCAACACAGCGACATCGATGGCTCCTGCGTCGATAAGTCGGCGCAGATTGTGCGGGATGTACGTGTCCTCGTTCGGTCCCAGTGGCTGCCCCGTCTGGTTCTTCAAGCTAGCCAAGGACGTGTGGGCATCGACTCGAATCGGCTGTTCCATGTACTGGAGATAGATGCCAGCGTCGGCCAGTTTCGAACCGACACGGATCGCTTGGTCGATGGTCCAGCCCTGATTCGGATCGAGACGGAACTCTAGCTCACCATCGACTTCGTCGTGCATCGCCTTGATCCGGGCAACGTCTTCCTTCCAATCACGACCGGCTTTCGTCTTCAACACGGAGAATCCTTGATCGAGTACCTCGGCGGCCCGCTGTCGGGACTGTTCGGGCGAGAGGATCCCCAGACAGTACGCAACCTCGATCTCGTGGGCGTCTGCGTAATCGTCCTGGTGACCACGATGTTTCATATCGGTCTGACTGGGTGCCGTCCAGCCCCCGAGTAGTTCGTAGATCGGCTTTTCGAGCGATTTGCCGACGATATCCCAGCATGCGACTTCGACTGGTGCGAAGAACATGTCCGCGTTGGCGTATTCGATGAACACCTGCCGTCGAAGCTTTTCCAGCTCGAACGGTGACTGACCGACGACGAGCGGACGAATCCCCTCTTCGATGATAGAGACGGTTGCTTCTGGCGTGAGGAACACGCGAACTTCTCCCCAGCCGGAGATACCCTCGTCAGTATCGACTCTGACGAGGATTCGGTCCATGTCCGTTAGCGAGTTGTGATTGGTTACATACGGACCGATGCCACCGTCTTCGAACGGAACGAGCGGAACATTGACTGCGAACGCTTCGATGTCTGTGATTTTCATGATCGTTTGGGTTTGTCTGGGTCGGTTGACGTTTGGTTTGGTGTTCGGGACAGAGGTGACGAACGCTGACAGCAGTGGGGGTGGACTCTCCCTGAACCCGAGTAGCTGTCCATCATGCGAGAGGCATCACCGTCGAGAGGCCGAGAGTGAAGATCAGCCCGAATACAGCGATCAGCGTTGTAACGACAGTCCACGTCTTTAACGCCTCTGACTGCTTGAGTCCGCCGATCTCGGTGATGATCCAAAACCCTCCATCGTTGTACCACGAGAAGATGTTTCCACCGGCACCGATAGCCATGACGAGGTACGCTGGATTGACCGTTAGCTGTCCCACCAGCGGAGCGACGATCCCAGCAGTAGTCAACATAGCGACAGTTGCGGAGCCCTGTGCGATGCGGACCGCAGCGGCGATGATCCACGCAGTGACGAGGAGTCCCAGTCCGACTTCCTGCAGTACGTCGGAGATATAACTGCCAACACCAGCCGCGGCGAGCATTCCACCGAATGCTCCGCCAGCAGCAACGATCGCAGCGATGTTACCTCCTTCTTTCAGCGCCTCTGTCAGCTGGTCGGCCCACGTTTCTCTGTCGAGGGACTTCATTCGATAGAACGTGACGGCCGAGGCCATCGCTGCGACAGTCAGCGCGAAGTTCGGGTCTCCAATGAAGGAAAAAACAGAAACGAACCACGCATTGGACGAGAGAAACGTGCTTGTGACGGTCTGAGCACCGACTAGCACGATAGCAAGCACGATGGGGAGGGAGGCCTCTAGCACACCAGGCAGTTTGGAAGTCGACTGCTCCGAGATGTCTTTCAACTCTTCGGTCGTTGTCCCCATCGTGTCACGGAGGGGAATATCGAGGCGTTTCGAGATGAATTTGCCATAGACGAGCCCCGAGAGGACTGCTGTCGGGATGCCAATCATCAACCCGATGAGGATCGTCGTCCCAAGGTTCGCGTTGATCTCACCCGCGACTGCGAGTGGGCCCGGTGTCGGTGGCACGAAGACGTGTGTCGTCGCGGCTGCGGCACAGATGACGACGATGAACAGTGAGTAGCTATGTCCGACTCGAGCACGCATCGAGCGGGCAAGCGGGGCAAGCAAGTAGAACACGTTACCGAAGAAGACGGGGACTGCCAACACGAATCCGCTGCCGAACAAGGCGTACTCACCGTTCTCTTCACCCGTGAGGGACGTGAACGCACGGATAATGCGTTCTGCAGCACCGCTTTCCAGCATCGTCTTTCCAATGACCGCAGCCATCAGAATGGGGATCCCGACGCTCGCGAGCGTATCTCCGAACGCAGTTGCGGTTTCCGATGCTACATCTCCGAGCGGAACCTCGGGCGCTACCAACCCAACGATGAACGTCGAGATGATGAGCCCAAGGAACGCGGGTACTTTGAGCCGGACGAGAAGTAACACCGTCGTTGCTAAGCCAACTGCGAACGCTATCAGTGGACCAGGGGGATATGCCATGCCCTCACAACTATACTGGACAATTATAAAGTTATTCTTCCATATTGGGTTTATTTCGTCTAATCATGGGGATTTTCGTTTTGATAATGGGGAAAAGCAGATCCGAACGAGATATTCGACAATCGAAAGACGGTGCCGGATATGATGGAAAATTCATTCCATCGAGGCCGTTTCCCCATTCGACATGGAGAAATGATGGCTCAGTTGTGGATACAGTTGGTCAACACAAGGCTGTTCACTGTCGGTAAATCGTCTTTGGGGGCCATCTCCATCCCTCCAATAAACCCGTAGAGAGCGTACTTCGAGAACGACTCCCTCGTTTCGTACAGAAGTAACAACTGGAACTCATATAGCTGGTGGCTGGTGGCGGGCAGGAATCTTTCGATATGATCGAAAGAAGAATCGACAGGAAAGAGAACTCTTTTTGCAGAATAGAACGCAGACGAATCCATGTCAGATGATCCCAAGCAAAAGACGATCGGCGCAGTCGAAACCTCGTTCGACATTTTAGGCGTTCTCAGCGATATAGAGCCTGCGGGCGTCTCGGAGATTACCGAGGAGCTTGATATGTCTACGAGTACCGTTTTCGCACACCTGAACACACTCCTTCAGCAGGGATATCTAGTGAAGAACGACACGACATATCGGCGTTCGCTTCGGTTCTTAGCGGATGCTGGTGCTATCAGACAGCGCTGTGAGGCTGCACAGCTATTGGACGAGAAAGTCGACGAACTCGCTTCGATGACGGGTGAAATCGCGGGAGCCGCAACTGAAGAGCGGGGTCAAAGGGTCATGCTCTTCCGTAGTGCCGGTGAGATGGCTGCTGGCGATAAGATCCCTATCGGCGAACACAGCTATCTGCACTGGACATCGCTTGGCAAAGCACTCCTTGCTCATCTCCCAGCCGCAAGACGTTCCGAGATCGTCGACCGCCATGACCTCCCTCGTGGTACTGAGCGGACGTTTACGACCCGGGACGCGCTCGGCGATGAACTCGAACGGATCCGTCAGCAGGGATACGCAGTCGATGACGAAGAACATCTGCGAGGTGTGCGAGGGGTTGCAGTACCGGTCTTCAACACTGAGGACGATGTCATCGCCTCGGTGGGACTGACAGGACCGCGAAATCGGTTTCAGTCGTCGTACCTTACCGAACTCCTCAGCTCTCTGGAGTACGTGAAAAACGAAATCGAAGTTCGGAACCAGTACTACGAATGACTCGTACTGTAACTACATGCAGGCCGAACGCGCGAAGTGACGCTGACGAGAAGAATCCGCTGCCGCTTGACGCCCGAGACGGACAGCCGCTTGCCACGATGAACGACCTCGAAGTGGTCTCAGCGAATGAAAGAGCGCTCACAGCCTCCCTATCGTCCAGAAGAAATCGAACCGATCGTCTCCGAGCAACGGGACGTTCGTCGTGCTCGACGGACATCGGTGACCGCTCCTTTTACACGAGATAGTGCCCTAACACCCGTATCTGGCTGTGTCCTGCGTGAAGATCAACGGACAGCAGATACGAGCGGTGCGACGAGGTCGTGGCCGGCATCGAGCAGTTCGTCGACCCGTTCTTCACTATCGGCTTCAGCGTACACCCGAAGGACGGGTTCAGTTCCGCTCGGCCGGGCAAGGAGCCACGCGCCGCTCTCCAGGAGGATCTTGAACCCGTCTTTCGTGACGACCTCGGCGACCGACTCGCCCGCGACCCGCTCTGGCAGCTCGCCCTCCAGATCGTCGAGGACGCGCGCCTTCTCGTCGTCGGGGCAGTCGACGCTGATCTTCGCCTGGTGGATCGCGCCGTGCTCGTCGAACAGTCGGTCTACCCGATCGTCGAGCGGTGTTTCCTGTGCGGCGGCCGCCGCGAGCAGCGCGAGCAACACGCCGTCCTTCTCGCGGACGTGGCCGCGGATCGAGAACCCACCCGACTCCTCGCCGCCCATCAGGGCCTCGGCCTCGCCCATCGCCTCCGCGACCCACTTGAACCCGACCGGCGTCTCGATCACGTCTTCCCCACCGGCCTCGGCGATCCGGTCGATCAGGAACGTGGTCGAGACCGTACGGACGGCCGGGCCAGTGTCCGATTCGAGGAGGTAGTCGTAGATCGCGGCGAAAAACAGGTTCTCGTCGAGGTAGCCTCGCTCTGGCGTCACCACGGCGAGCCGGTCGGCGTCGCCGTCGTTCGCGATCCCGAGGGCGGCGTCGCCCGTCCGGACGCGCTCGGCGAGCTCGTCGAGGTGCTCGGCGCTCGGCTCCGGTGGCGTCCCGCCGAAGTCGTCGCGCTGCTCGCAGTGGAGTCGATCGATGTCCGCGCCCGCACGTTCGAGCAGCGCGTCGGTCACGCCCCGCCCGCTGCCGTACATCGCGTCGTAGGCCACCGTCACGCCGTCGAGGAGGCTGTCGCGGTCGCCGCCCGTCCGGTCGGCCACGAGGTCGAGCGCGTGGTCTGCGTGTGAGTCGACGAAATCGACTTCCTGTACTGTGCCCCACTCGTCCTCGGGGAGCGGGTCGGGCTCGGCGAGGTTGGCCTCGATTCGCTCGGTCACGTCGGGAAGCGCGGGCGCGCCGTCGTCGGGAATGAACTTCACGCCGTTGTACTCGGGGGGGTTGTGGGAGGCGGTGACCATCAGTCCGCCCGCGAGATCGCGATCGACGATCGCCCACGCGAGCAGCGGGGTTGGACGATCGCGCTCGGGAAGGAGGACGTCGAAACCGTTGGCTGCGAGGGCCCGCGCGAGCTCCTCGGCGAATCCTCGCGAACTTTCGCGGGCATCGTAGCTCACTGCCACCGGCGCGTCGTGGCCCGCCTCGTCGAGATGGGTGGCGACCGCCTGGCCGACCATCCGTACCCGCGGCGCGGTGAAGGTATCGAGAGTCGCGCGCCAGCCGTCGGTGCCGAACGAGATCGCATCCATATGCTGGCTGTCAGCCCCGCGAACAAAAGTCCCTCGTCAGACGCGGCTGCTGGCGGTGAGCGCTCGGGATGGTCGCAGTCGCCATTGCCAACGACTATTCGGCGGCGGATCACACTCTCCCTATCGATGCGGCTCATCAAGCTCATCGTCCCCGACGACGAGCGCGAGACGGTCCTCGACGTGCTCCGCGAGGAGAACATCGATCGCGTCGTCACCCGGGAGGCGAGCGAGCGCGACTCGTCGACGCTGGTGGAGTTTCCCTTGCCCACGCAGGCTGTCGAGTACGTCCTCCGCGAACTCCGTGACGCGGGGTTCGACGACGGGCGTTACACCGTGATCGCCGACGCGGAGACCGCGAAGACGGCCACTTACACCGAACTCGAGGATCGCTTCGTTGCGGGCGTCGAAGAGGACGACAGCGTCGCTCACGAGGAGATCCGGGCGAAGGCGCTCGACATGCACCGCAACCCCGTGACCTACTACGCGATGACGGTGTTCAGCGCGGTCGTCGCGGCCGCCGGCCTCCTCCTCAACTCCGCGGCGATCGTGGTCGGCGCGATGGTGATCGCGCCACAGGTCGGCTCGGCGATGATGACCAGCGTCGGGATGGCGCTCAACGACCGGAAACTGATCGGGCTCGGACTCCGCTCGCAGACCGGCGGGCTGGCGGCGGCGATCGTCGCCGCGATCGTCCTCGGGTTCGCGCTCGAAACCACGGGGGTCGTTCCGACGGGTCTCGACGTCGCGAACGTCGCCCAGGTCGCCCAGCGCACCTCGCCCGGTCTCCTGGCGTTCGCGGTGGCGATCTGTGCGGGGACTGCTGGCGCGTTCGGGCTCTCGACCGGGCTCTCGGAGGCGCTCGTCGGCGTGATGATCGCGGCCGCGCTCATCCCGGCCGCCGCGGCGGTCGGGATCGGGGTCGCGTGGGGGCTGCCTGCGGTCGCGCTCGGCGCACTTGCGCTGCTCGTGGTCAACACCGTCACGGTCAACCTCTCGGGTTTTCTCGCGCTCGGCTACCTCGGCTACCGGCCGGGGACCTGGGGCGACGACGGGGGTCGCCGACGGTTCGCCCCGGTGGCGATCGCGCTCGCGGTTCTGATCGCCGTGCTCGCCGTCTCGGGGCTCGGCCTCGTCGCACAGGTCCAGTTCGATCGCGCGGTCAACGACGCCGCCGACGACACGCTCACCGAGGAGCGGTACGGAGCGGTCGAACTCGAAGACCTCTCGGTCGAGGTGGTCGGTGCGGACGTGCTCGGCGGCCAGCGCTCGGTCGTCGTCACCGTGAGCAAACCCGCCGACCGGTCGTACCCGGATCTCCCACGAGCGCTCGCGAACACGATCGAGGATCGAACCGGAACGTCGGTGGCGGTCGAGATCATCATGCGGGATCGCCGAGCGTTCGACCCCGATGCGTCGGCTCTTCGACCCAATCCACAACTGGCTTCCGAGCGAGCGCCGCTCACTCGCCGAGCAGCGATTCCTTCGCCGCCCGCGAGAGGCGCTTGATCGCGTGCTCCCGGGAGAGCGCCGCTCCCTTGTCCGCGAACGTCTCGACGTAGCGGAGTTCGACCGGCGTCCGTCCGCGGGTGTACTTCGCGCCCTCGCCCGCGTTGTGTTCGCGTACCCGTCGGTCGACGTCGGTGGTATAGCCGGTGTAGAGACTCCCGTCGCTACACTCGATCACGTAGACGTGATGGGACACGCGATCCGCTTGGGGGGCTATCCTCAGGCGTTTTTCGCTCGTTCCTTGGCCGCCTCGGCGATGCCCGCGTTCGCCGCACAGCCGGGGCACGCGAAGATCCGGCCGTGTTCGTCGGCGAAGACGCGCTCGAACCGATCCGAGACGTGCGCGCCGCAGTAGTCACACTCTGGCATGGGGGACTCGTCGACAGCGGCGGCTGTCAACGATCCACTATACGCTCTCGAACGGTAAATATCCTCCCCGAGCGGCCGCTGGGCGTGCATTTTCGGTGATTCCGATCGGCCGTCGCTCCGGACCACTCGCCGTCCTACTGGGGCTCTCGATCGCGCGCCGCGTCGATCGCCCGTGCGATCAGGCCCGCCTGTGCGCCCGCGACGAACCCTGCATCGACGTTCACCACAGTCAGGACTGTACACGACTGGAGGAGGCCGGCGAGTGCGGCTTCGCCGTCGCCGCCGTGGCCGTAGCCAGAGGCCACCGGCAGCCCGATCACCGGCGCGTCGACTAGCCCCGCCAACACCGTCGGCAACGCACCCTCGCGGCCGGCAGCGACCACGAGGGCGTCGGCGCGTCTGATATCGTCGAGCCGATCGAGCGCCCGGTGGAGCCCGGCCACGCCGACGTCGTCGACCCGCTCGATCGTCGCCCCCATCTCCCGCGCCACGGCGGCGGCTTCGCCCGCTGGTCTGGTGTCAGCAGTCCCCGCCGTCACGACGCCGACGATCGCATCGAGGTCGGCTGCTTCGTACTCGGCCGCGTGCGCCCGGAGGACGCCCGTCCGCTCGTCGAACGTCGTGGTCGCGTCGGGGTGTTCGTCGGCGAGGTGGTTGACGACCGTGTCGGCGGTCGTCGGATCGACTCGCGTTGCGAGCCCGCGGCCGGTCGTCTCGACGGCGAGGGAGACGAGTTCGGCGACTTCGGCAGATGTCTTCCCATCACCGAGCACCGCCTCGGGGACGCCGCGGCGCTGCTCGCGGGCGGCGTCGAACCGTCCCGCCTCGCCGGTCGCGTAGCCTGCAAGCCGCGATTCCGCTGCCGTCACCGAGATCTCGCCCGCTGCGAGCGCTTCGAGCGTCTCGCGCATACCACCGGTCGGTGCCCGAACTACTACTCCCCATCGACTCCTCGTTTGACCGCGAAACGGGTCGAGAACCCCAGAATCGAACGATTATGGGAACGTTTATAAAGGTCCCTTCGGAACAAAGCTGCGTATGGCAGACCTGATCGTCAAAGCCGCCGTGAAAGAAGAGCTCAATGACATGAACGTTGCGTCGGACTTCTACGACGCGCTCGACGAGGAGGTCACGGAGCTCCTCGACGACGCCGCGCGACGAGCCGACGAGAACGACCGCAAGACGGTCCAGCCGCGCGACCTGTAATTCGGTTTCCCCTTTTCACGTTTTTCGCCCGCCGAGCGACAGCACCCTCATCACGCCAGCGAGGCACGAAGCTGTATAGCTGGAGTGCGTACTGGGTATCGTCATGTCGGACATGGAGGCACCGATGGGCATCGACACCGACGCACGGGCGTTCAACTACTACCGCCACGCCGTCGAGAAACACTGGGATCCCCACGAGATCGATCTCGCGACGGATCGCGAGGCCATCGCCGGGTCGACGACGGCGGCTTCGAGGGACTCAAGCGCACGCTCGCGCTGTTCGGCGCTGGCGAGGACTCCGTGACGACCGATCTCGCCCCGCTCGCGGTCGCACTCGACGAGTTCGAGGACCAGTTATTCGTCACGACCCAGCTCTACGAGGAGGCCAAACACGCCGACTTCTTCGATCGGTACTGGCGCGAGGTGATCCACCCTGCCGAGGACGACCGCGGACAGGAGCGGTCCTCGCCGACCGACGAACGGTGGTTCCCCGCCGAGTACGACGAACTGTTCGAGCGCAACGAACGCGCGATGGCCCGTCTGCTCGACGACGACACTCCCGAGAACCGAGCGAAAGCGTACTCACACTACCACATGACTGTCGAAGGAATCCTCGCTCAGACGGGGTACTACGGGCTCACGCGCCAGTTCGATGCGGACACGTATCCCGACCTCCCACACTTGCCGGGGCTGGTCGCCGGGCTCACGTCCATCCGGAGCGACGAAGGCCGCCACGTCGGGTTCGGGATGGCGAAGCTCAAGGCACTCATCCGGACCGAGCGCGTCGACCCCGCCGTCGTCGAGGAAACCGTCGGCGACCTCCTCCCGCTGGTGCAGGCGTCGATCCCGAGCCACGAGCCCGACGGCCCCGGCGTCACGCCGACCGAGCTGGTCGAGTACGCGACGACCAAACACGAACAGCGGATGCGGCAGATCACCACGGCGAGCGAGCAAATCCCGGATGTCGAGGAACTGACCGCGCTCGCGGAGTGACGACGCGCACGCACTCTCGCCGAACACCAGTACTGTCTTGACCCGCACGCTCCCAGACCACGCTCATGTTCGGCACCAGCGGCATCCGCGGGCCGGTCGGTGAGACGGTGACGGCCGATCTCGCGCTCGCGGTCGGCCGGGCGGTCGGGATCGACGCCGACAGCGCCGTGGTCGGTCGCGACCCGCGCGAGAGCGGTCGGCTCCTCACCGACGCGCTGACCGCCGGCCTCCGTGAGTCCGGCACTGATGTGTTCGATCTGGGGCTCGCAGCCACCCCGACGGTGGCACGCGCGGTCGGCTGGCACGACGCCGACGCCGGAATCTCGGTCACGGCGTCGCACAACCCCGCACCGGACAACGGGATCAAGCTCTGGCAGCCGAGCGGCCAGGCGTTCGACGAGGCCGCCCGTGAGACGATCACTCGGCGCGTCCGCGAGGACGAGACCGATCTCCAAGCATGGGACTCGCTCGGCGATCGCACCCGAACCGACGCCGCCGAGCGCCACGTCGAATCGCTCGTAGAAGCAGTTTCGATCGACGACCCACTCTCGGTCATCGTCGATCTCGGCAACGGGGCCGGCGGCGTCACCGTCGACGCGCTCCAGGCCCTGAACTGTAAGGTCGAGACGCTCAACGCCCAACCTGATGGCGGGTTCCCGGGCCGGCCCTCCGAGCCCACGGCAGAAAACTGTGGCTCGCTTCGAACCCTTGTGGAGACGACCGACGCCGATCTCGGGATCGCCCACGACGGCGACGCCGACCGGCTGCGGGCCGTCACCGGTGCGGGCGAGTTCCTCTCGGGCGACGAGTTGCTCGCACTGTTTGCACGCGAGGCGGTCGCGCGGAGCGATGTCGACGAACCCCGCGTCGCCGTTCCCGTCGACACCAGTCTGGCGGTCGACGACGCACTCGCCCCGCTCGGGGCGACGGTCACCCACACGAAAGTCGGCGACGTGTTCGTGGCCGAGCGTGCGACCGAGTCGGACGTGGTGTTCGGCGGCGAGCCGAGCGGCGCGTGGATCTGGCCCGACGAGACCCTCTGTCCCGATGGTCCGCTCGCGGCCTGTCGCCTCGCGGCGCTCGCCGCCGAGCGCTCGCTCGACGAGCGCGCCGGCGAGATCGAGACTTACCCGATCCGACGCGCGAACGTCGAGACAACCGAGAAAGCAGCGGTGATGGAACGTGTCGAGGAACGAGTGCTCGCGGAGTACGACGACGTCCGGACGCTCGACGGCGTCCGCGCCGACTGCGGGGACGCGTGGTTTCTGGTGCGCGCGAGCGGAACCCAGCCGCTCGTGCGGATCACCGCCGAGGCGCGCGACGAAGCGCGTGCTGGGGAGGTCTTCGAGACCGTTCGAGAAATCGTCGTTGACGCCGAGAACTAGCCGCGCCGCGTCGACCGCGCTTGCCTGACTTCCGCGCCGTCGCGGATCTTGTCCTCACACTGCGGGCACACCCGGGGCTCCTCGATCTCACTCGGTGTGAAAACCCTGGCGTACGCCGCCGTCACGAACGCACCACAGTTCTGGCATTCAGGCATACGCTTTCGATTCCACGTCACCGGATATATACTCCACGATACGGTCTCTCACGCTTTCGAGTGTCAACACGACCCATATAACACCGAACGGCCAGTTTCCACTCTCCGCTCGGGGGGGTCGGGATACCAACGCTCATTCGAGCAGCCACCCAAACACAGTCATGACCGTTCTCCTCGTCCGCCACGGCGAGACCCCGTGGAACGCGGCCCGACGAATCCAGGGCTGGGCACCCGTTCCGCTCTCCGAACAGGGGCGCGAGCAGGCCACGCGCCTCGGCGATCATCTCGCCGCAACGTACGACGTCGATCGGCTCGTCGCCTCCGACCTCCGGCGGACCCGCGAGACGGCGGCGTTGATCCGAGGGGCCGGCGTCGATGTCGAACCGACCTTCGACCGGGCGTGGCGCGAGCGCGATTTCGGGGTGTATCAGGGGCTCTCCTACGAGGCGCTGTTCGAGACCTACCCCGAGTTCGCCGTCACTGAGTCCGGCATCGCGGCGCTCGAAGCCGTCCCCGAGCGTGGCGAGAGTCTGCTCGACTGCCGCGAGCGCGTGCTCCGCGCGTTCGATCGTCTCGTCGCCGATGCGGGGGACGAAACGGTGTTGATCGTCACCCACGGCGGCCCGCTCTACGCGCTGCTCGGTCACCTGAAGGGAATCGACTACGTGGAATCGATCGCCGGCGAGTCACAGGGAAACTGCGCGGTGAACGAACTCCGGGGCGGCCAGAACGGGGGGTTCGAGATCGTCCGCGAGAACGACACGAGCTACCGGGAGTGAGATCGTCCCGGGCTGCCGTCGATCTCAGTCCTCGGCGGTCGGGTACTCTGCACCGAGATCGAGGTCGCCGGAAACGGTGTCCGACGCGTCGCCTTCTGCTTCGGCCGCCGTCTCGGCTCCCCCATCATCCCCTGGGCTGACGCTTCCGGTGCGGTAGCCGTGGAGATCGAGGGTGACGTGCTCGAAGCCGATGTCGGCGAGATGCTCGCGGGCCGCTCGAACGAAGTCCGAATCGAGTGCGCGCTCCAACTCCTCGGGCGCGACCTCGATGCGCGCGAGGCCGTCGTGATCGCGCACCCGGAACTGCTCGAACCCCCACGTTCGGAGCAGGGTTTCGGCCTTCTCGACCCGCGAGAGGCGCTCCTCGGTGACAGCCAACCCAGTGGGAATCCGCGAGGAGAGACACGCCATTGCGGGTTTGTCCGCGACCGAGAGCCCGTACTCGCGGGCGATCCCCCGAACCTCCTCCTTCGTGATGTCGTGTTCCAATAGTGGAGAGTAGGCGTTCAGCTCCTCGACCGCCCGGAGACCCGGTCGGTGGCCCTCGCCGGGATCGGAGGCGTTCGTCCCGTCACAGACCGTCGTGATCCCCAGCTCCCGTGCGGCGTCGAACATCGCCGAGAGCCGCATCGTGCGGCAGTGATAGCACCGATCGCCGTCGTTCGCCACGAACTCATCACTACTGAGCTCCGAGAACTCCGCGATCTCGTGGCGAACGCCGATCTCGTCGGCGACTCGGTTCGCGTCGTCGAGTTCGGCGGCCGGCAGCGTCTCGCTTTTCGCGGTGCAGGCCACGGCATCCTCGCCGAGCGCGTCGTGGGCGAGCGCCGCGACGACGCTCGAATCCACGCCACCCGAGAACGCGATCAAGACCCCGTCGCGTTCGGCGAGATCGGCACGGACGGCGGCTGCCTTCGCCTCGACGTTCATGGCTCAGATTCGGGGCCGCGGGCCAAAAGCGCGTTGCGTTTGCGGGAGGACCAGTCCACATCTTCTCTTTGCAGCGAGACCCACAGACTGCTTCCTGAACCGCCGATCGTGACTGTGTACTGGTGCTGAAATCCACGCACCGGTCGATATCCGACCCAAATGAGAACCGCAGGCCACATCCTCCCCAACCGATTCCTTCGCATCGGTCGCTCCGCTCCCTCGCTCAGTCATCCCTCGCACGAGTCGCGCGTCTTCGACGCACTCCCGCGCGCCAACGCCTCAAATCCACGGTGGTCGGTAAGTAGCACTGCCCACCGACAAATCGATCGCTCCCCGGATGGTTTTTGCCCCCGGCGGGGCTTGACGCGAGCGATGGACCTCGAATCGGTCCCCGGCGTCGGTCCGAAAACCGCCGACCGCCTCGCGGCGCTCGACGAGCCCGAGCGCGCGCTCGCGGCGGGCGACGTGGCGGCGCTCGCCGAGGCTCCCGGCGTCTCGCCGGGGCGAGCCGCGACCATCGCGCGGGCGGCGATCCAGGCCGAGCACGACGACACCGGGGAGTTCCTCGCGACCGACCGCGCCCGCGAGATCTACCGTGACGCGCTCTCCCTGCTTCAGGAACGCGCGGTCACCGACTACGCCGCACGGCGGCTCGAAACGCTCTACCCCGCCAGCAGCGAGTCACGGATCGAAGAAGTGCGTGAGTGGACCACGGAGGCGATGGCGCGCGAACCCGGTCCCGAGGTGCTCGACGCACTCTCTGGCGTCGAACCGCTCGAATCGCCCTCGGGACTCAGAGTCCGCGAGCGGTGTCTCGCCACCGCCGATGCCGAGCGCCACGCCGCGGCCGAGACCGCCTACCCCGAGATTTCGGTCGAGATCGTTGAGGACGCCCGCGACCTCGCTGACCTCGCGACGGGGTACTCGACGGTGATCGTCCTCGACGAATCCTTCGCCGGGATCGATATCGCGGGCGACGTCCGGGTCGAACCCGACGCGCTCGAACGCCCCGCAATGGTGGTGCCCGAACGGCTGCTCGCCTTCTTCGCCGAGAACCGCGATCGGCTTCAGGCGGCTGCCGCGGTTGCACGGGCCGCCGATCTCGACACGCCCTGCGATCTCGCGGCGCTTGACGACGCACTCGGCCGGCTTGACGACGAGAGAAGCGTGGTTCCCGACGACGAGCTTGCGCGGCTGCGTCAGGCAGTCGACGACCTCGACGCGGCGATCTCCACAGGTGAAAGCGTGGCGAACGATCGGCTCCGCGCCGCGATCGAGGAGCGCGATGTCACCATCGAGGGTTCGGACCTGCTCTCGTTGGTCGAGCAGGGCGCTGGCGTCGACTCGCTGCTCTCGCGGGAACTCGCCGACGAGCACGCCGAAGCGATCGAGGCCGCACGCGAACATCTCGTCGACGCGCTCGATCTCGATCCTGGGGAAAGCGAGATCGCCGCGCGGGCGTTCCCCGAGGAGCCCACCTTTCCTGTGGAACACGACGAGGATGTCGTGAGCCGACTCCGCGAGGAGCTCACCGCCGCGCGCGACCGGCGAGCGAGTAGAATAAAGCGCGACCTCGCGGCGGACCTCGCCGATCTGCGCGAGGACTGCGAGGCGCTCGTCGGCGCGGCGCTCGAACGCGACGTCGAACTCGCCGTCGCGCGCTTCGCCCGCGAGTTCGAGTGTACGCTGCCCGAGTTTGGCGGAAGAGGAGTCGCGATCGAAGCCGGCCGCTTGCCCCTCCTCGACGTCGACTTCGACGCGGTCGAGCCGATTGACTACGAAGTCGCGGGCCCGACGCTGCTCTCGGGGGTCAACAGCGGCGGGAAAACCTCGACCCTCGATCTCCTCGCGCTCGTCACGATCCTCGCGCACATGGGGCTGCCCGTCCCCACCGAGCGGGCGGTAGTCGAGCGCTACGACTCGCTGCACTACCAGGAGAAGAGCCAGGGCACTCTCGACGCGGGCGCGTTCGAGTCCACTCTCCGGGAGTTCGCCGGCCTCGTCTCGGGGGTGGGTCGCCGGCTCGTGCTGGTCGACGAACTCGAAAGCATCACCGAACCGGGTGCGTCGGCCCGGATCATCGCGGGCATCCTCGAAGAGCTCGCGGGCGACGAGACCACTGCCGTATTCGTCTCCCACCTCGCCGGCGAAATCCGCGAGGCTGCCGGGTTCGAGGTCCCCGTCGACGGCATCGAGGCGGTCGGACTGGAAGGGGGCGAGCTCGTGGTCGAGCGCTCGCCGAAGAAGGACGTGCTCGCACGCTCGACGCCGGAACTCATCGTCGAGAAGCTCGCCACCCAGGATGGCGAGGCCGGTGAGGGTGTGGAGCCGTTCTACGATCGGTTGCTGGAGAAGTTTGAGTAGTCCCAATCGGCAATCGGCGACCCTAAAGAGTGGGTTTCAGAACAAGCCAGATATCCTCCGATTTATTCGATCGGTACTCGATAGAACGCTTTTCCTGAGCAGCGGCTTCAATTCCTCAGCATACTCTTGAACGTCTTGTTTATGGGAAATCCACTGACGTCCTACCTCAGACTGCAACACCTCATGGATGTCGGAAGTCCAACTATGATGATTGGTGTTGAGATACTGCACAGTGTTCGAGTAAGGATCCTCGTTACGGTTTTCTGCATCCTGATTGATTCTTGCACGAAGTTCTTGCGGACTGTTACATTCATACAACTTCAAACGATGGATCATATCTGGGAGCGGGATACTGACCACTCGAATTTCGTGGTCTGATGGATCAACCCGAAGACGGGGTCCCCCTTGGGAACCACCAGGTCGATAGAGATCATCATTGAGAACAGAATCGAACTTCCCCCTTGCATGGAACAACTGTCCGTATTTAGTTTGGAAGTCTGAACACATCTCTGAGTATTTCCCGAGCTTATCCTCAACTCTGGGAGACACCAATAATTGGTTAGATGCACTCAGTGTGTCCCATTTTTTAGCATTGTCCCTGTACAGCCCATTCTCTGCTATATTTGATATATTATTATAGATTGGCTCGAACAAATCTCGTCGTTTTCTCGCTTTCTCGATACGAGCACTAAACCAGGGACTGAACGCTCCACCAGCGAGACCGCCAATTAGCGCTAGAACACTCTCAATCAGGCCGAACTGAACCATGTGCAATCAAAGCATAGATCCAAGACAGATTTATATTTTGCACCCAAGAGGAATTCCCATACAGACGGCATGATTCACCGTGTGGAACCCCATTGAACGGCCAGACGCAGATCCTCTCCAAGCAGAGGCCGCCGAAGCCTTGAAGCCGGCCGGGAGCGAGGTGAAAGTGATGGCCGACGACGGCGACATGCTCTCGTGGGACGAGTCGGTCTTCCGGGACGAGTCGGTGTTCGAGGTGGACTACCTCCCGGAGACGTTCCACCACCGCGACGACCAGCTCGACGGCCTCCAGTACGCGCTCCGGCCCGCCGTCCGGGGCTCGCGTCCGCTGAACGCGATGGTTCGCGGGCCGCCCGGCACCGGCAAAACCACCGCCGTTCAGAAGCTGTTCGGCGAGCTCGACGCACGGCGTGGGGTCCGAGCGGTGCGAGTGAACTGCCAGGTCGATTCGACCCGGTATGCGGTGTTCTCGCGGCTCTTCGAGGCGATCTTCGAGTACGAACCGCCCGCGAGCGGGATCTCCTTCAAGAGCCTGTTCGAGCAGATCACCGACCATCTCACCGACGAGGGCGAGGTCCTGGTCGTGTGCCTCGACGACGTGAACTACCTCTTCTACGAGGGCGAGGCCTCCGAAACCCTCTACTCGCTCCTGCGCGCCCACGAGACCCACGCGGGCGCGAAGGTCGGCGTCATTCTGGTCTCCTCCGATCTCGATCTCGACGTGATCGCCGATCTGGACGAACGCGTCCAGTCGGTGTTCCGGCCCGAGGAGGTGTACTTCTCGGCGTACGACGAAAGCGAGATCGTCGATATCCTTCGTGAGCGCGTCGAGCGCGGCTTCCGTAACGACGTGCTCGGCCCACGCCCGCTCGATCTGGTGGCCGAGCTGACCGCCGAGACCGGCGACCTCCGGGTGGGGATCGATCTCCTCCGGCGTGCGGGACTCCACGCCGAGTCGCGCGGGAGCCGCACCGTCACGATCGAGGACGTCGAGTCGGCCTACGAGAAGGCCAAACACGTCCACCTCTCGCGGCGGCTGGGCGAACTCACCGATCCCGAACGCGACCTCCTGCGGGTGATCGCCGATCACGATGGCGAGCGCGCCGGCACGGTGTACGAGGCGTTTCACGACGAAACCGACCTCGGCTACACCCGCTACTCCGAACTTATCAACAAGCTCGATCAGTTGGGGCTCGTCGACGCCAGTTACACCAGCGTCGAGGGTCGTGGACGCTCGCGCGAACTCTCGCTCGCCCACGACGCCGACGTGATCCTCGACCGGCTCTGAGACCGTCTCGATCCGTTTTCGCTCGGCTGCGTCCTCAGCGCCCGATCAGCCGCGCCCGGTCCATCTGAGCAACAGGAGTGTGCCCTCGAACAGTCCGATCATCGTCGCGGCGACGATGATGGGGGCCATCCCGGTCGGGTCGGGGCTGAACAGGAACGCGACCCCGGCGAACCCACCCCAGAAGTAGAGCCGCCGGCTCGTGAGCCACGCCCGCGTCGTGAGTCCCATCATGATCGCGAGCATCACGAACAGCGGGATCTGGAAGACCAGCGCGAAAAAGCCCATCAGCAGCGTCATCAGGCCGAACGTATCACCGAGCCCGAACGCGATCTCCGCGACGGGCTTCGAGTAGCCCAGGAAGTAGTTGAACATCACGGGCAGCACGAGGAAGAAGGCGAAGCCGACCCCGATTATCGCGAACACGAGGCTCGTGGGGACGGCTGCGAGGTAGTACCGGCGCTCTTTGTGGTAGAGTCCAGGGCGCATGAACCGATAGGTCTGATAGACGAACAGCGGCAGCGCGACGACGAACCCCGCGAGCGACGCCGCCTTCAGCCGGGCGAGAACGAGTGCTAGCGGGTCGTAAACGTACGGACAGGCTGCGCTCGCCTGGTCAGCCGTGACCGGGCAGGCTGTGGGTGAGCCGGGGAGGAAGGCGTACCAGATGAAGTTGATGAGGTCGTCGGCAAACGGAAAGACGACGCCGCTCACGACGCCCATCGCCACGATCACGATTCCGAGGCGTTTGACCATCTCCTCGATGTGATCGGCGAGCGGCATCTCGCTGTCGTTGAGCGGTGCGGTGTCGGCGGGCTCGTTTGCGGTGGTCCCGCCCGTCTCCGTCGACTCGGCCATCTGACGGTGGGTTTGCCGGTGAGCGTTGTAAACTTTCTTCTCGGCATCCCGGAGAACGCGAGCACTGGTAGACAAGATTGATAACGAGGTGTCGGCTACGCCCACCGAAGCAACGAATGTCGGGAGCCGTCGACGACGATGTCCGCCGATCGGTCGCACGCGGCCGGGAGACGCTTGGGGCGATGCTGTCGGCCGCCCAGACTCATCTCCAGAAGGTCGCTATCGTCTTTCTGATTGGGTTTCTCGGCTCGTTTTACGCGCTCTGGCTCTACGTCTGGGATCGCTTGAAGACGGATCTCTTCTCCCAGCTCCCGCCCGGCGTCGCCGAGGAGACCACGGTTATCGGCACCACCCCGTTCGAAGTGCCGCTGTTGCAGGCGAAGATCGCACTCGCGGTCGGCGGGATCGTTGCACTCCCCGCCCTGCTCTACTACTCGCGCGAGGCGCTCCGCGAGCGCGGCTACTGGGTCACGGTCGGCTCGCGCTGGAAAGTGGCTGCTATCGGGCTGATCGCTGCGCTGCTCTTTCTCGGTGGCGTCGCCTACGGCTACTTCGTGTTCTTCCCGTTGATGTTCTCGTTCCTCGCGGAGCTTTCGGTCCGGGCCGGCTTCCAGCCCACCTACTCGATCACGCTCTGGGCGCAGTTCGTCTTCCTGCTCATGCTCTCCTTCGGGCTCGCCGCCCAGCTCCCGCTCGCGATGACCGGCCTCTCGCTCACCGGTATCGTCCCCTACGAGACGTGGCGTGAGAAGTGGAAGTACGCCATCATCGGCGCGTTCGGCTTCGGTGCGCTGTTCTCACCACCCGATCCCTTCACGCAGGTGCTCTGGGCGGTACCGATCATCGCGCTCTACGCGCTCAGTCTCGGTCTCACCAAGGTCGTGGTGACGCTCCAGCGCGGCGGCAGCGCGGTCGACGCGGGGCGGGTGCTCCGCGAGCGCTGGCGCGCGATCCTCGCGGTTCCGACGATCGTGGCGGGCGCGATCGCCGCCCTGATCGTCGCCGGTTTCGGCGGGTTCGTCAACCAAACCGTGGTGCCGGCGATCCCCTACATCTCGCCGAGCGAGCCGGTGTTCACGTACATCGGCCCGCTGCTCGGGCTCCCGCGCGATCTCGCGATCGCCGTCGTCGCGGGAGCGGCGTTCGTCGCCGTTCTCGTGCTCTCGTTCGCGTACGCGCTCTACCGCGCCGCCGGCAGCGCCGCGACGGAGACCGGCCGAGCCGGTGATCCGACCGCGATCGATCTCGAACCCCTCGACGCCGCTGGCGTTCGGGCCGCCCCGACCGAGGCGTTTCGCGGTCTGAGCGAACAGGAGGCGGTCGCTCAGGCCAGTATGGCGACGAGCGACGGCGAACCCGAGAAGGCCCGGGCGATCCTCGATCGGTTCGACGAGGCGGAAGCAGCCGCGGAGACGGAGGATGGGTCCGACACGGCCCTCGACGAAGCCGAACATCCGGGCGAACCTGGTTCGGCACCCGATGCGGGGAACGACGCGAACCCGGTGTTGAGCCGCACGACGGGCGTCGTGGACGCGTTCACCACCGAGGAGACGACCGAGGAGGACGTCGGCGGGTACTACTACGACATCGCGTTCGTGCTCGACAGCCTCCGATCGCGGGCGTTCTTGTTGCTCGCGATCTTCATGTCGGTGCTCGCCGGGACCTTCCTCTGGTTCCTCGGGAACCTCCCCGGGCAGTCGGCTCCCGGGATCGACCAGATCCGTGGGGACTTCCTCGGCCGGCTGCCCGCAACCGTTCGTCCCGAGCAGGTGGGGATCGTCGAACTCCATCCGACCGAGGGGCTCGTCTTCGCGATCAAGCTGAGTACGCTGTTCGCGGCGCTCGCGGTCCTGCCGCTCCTGCTCTACTACGCGTGGCCGGCGCTGCGCGAGCGCGGGATCACGGCCGGCGACCGGCGCGTGCTCATCGTCTGGGCCGGCGCGCTGTTCGTCAGTCTCATCGGGGGGATCGCCGTTGGCTACACCACGATCGCGCCCGCGGTGATCTCGTGGCTCGCCGGCGACGCCATCGGCGCGGGGATGGTGGTATCCTACCGCATCTCGGCCGCCGGCTGGCTGGTCTTCTTCACCACTGCCGGGATCGGGCTGCTCGCGCTCGTGCCAGTGACGATGCTGCTGTTCCATCGCGGTGGCCTGATCCCCTATCGGGGAATGCGCAATCGGTGGCGCGAGGTCACGGTCGGCGTGTTCGCGATCACCGCCTACGTCTCGCCGCGCGGCGTGTTCATGATGTTCATCCTCGGGATCCCGATCATGCTGTGTTACGGGCTGGGGCTCGGCTTGCTCTGGCTCTACACCCTCGGCGGCCGGCGCGCCTCGTGGGGCGAGGAGCCGGGCGAGAGCGCCGACTGATCGAACGGCCTAACTGCTCGCCCGGGAACTCCCGGGTATGATCCGGCGACACGCAGCCACACGCAGGAGGACCGACCGATGAGCACGTCCCACAGTGGACGTGCATCCGGCATGCAGGTGGCGCTGATCGCGCTGTTCGTCACCGCGCTCGTGACCGCCCAGCTCACCGCCACCAAGATCCTCGGGTTTTCGATCCCGTTCTCGCTCCCGATCACGGGCGACATGTTGATCCTCCCCGGTGCGTCGCTCGCGTACGCGCTGACGTTCCTCGCATCGGACTGCTACGCCGAACTCTACGGCCGGCGTGCGGCCCACGTCCTCGTGAACATCGGTTTCGCGATGAATCTCGTTCTCTTAGGACTAGTCTGGGGGACGATCGCCGCGCCCGCCGCCACGTCGAGCGTCGATCCCGCGGCGTTCGCGACGGTGCTCGGCGCGAGCACCAACGTCGTGCTCGGGAGCCTGCTCGCGTACGTCGTGAGCCAGAACTGGGACGTGTTCGTGTTTCACCAACTTCGCGACTACACCGAGGGGCGCGCGCTCTGGCTCCGGAACGTCGGCTCGACCGCGACGAGCCAGGCGCTCGACACCGTGATCTTCGTGAGCGTCGCCTTCTACCTCGCGCCGGAGCTGCTCGGTCTCGGCAGCGCCCTCCCTGCCTCCGTCCTGCTCGCGCTCGGTGTCGGCCAGTACCTCCTCAAACTCCTGATCGCGGTCTTCGATACGCCCGTGGTCTACGCCATCGTCGGCTACGCGCGCTCGCGGAGCGACGCCCGACCGACGGCTAGCGCCGACTGATTTTACGGTTGGCGCGCGCTCGCGCTCGTGTGTGAGCGACAGCGAACACCGAGCGCGGACATTGCGCGAGGGATGACTGAGCGGAGTGAGCGAAGCGAACGCAGCGAAGGAGTCGGTTGGGGAGGCGTGTGGCCTGCGGTCTCTCAGTTGTGTCGGGATTCGCGGTCTCGTCGCGGACTCGTGAGTACGAATCATTCCACCGGATTCGTGAGTCCGAGCCACAACCCGACTCAATCGATCCGTTCGGCGAACCCGAAGCGCGGTTTCACGCCCTCGATCCGAACCTCAACCGTCTCGCCTTCCTCTGCATCCGAAACGAACAGCGTATAATCGTCGACTTTCGCGATCCCGTCGTCCTCGTCGCCCGTGTCGGTGATCTCGACGGTCAGTTCGTCATCCACCGCTACCGGCGCGGTCATCCGACCTTTCCCTACGAGGAAGAGCTCGGACGATTCGTCCCGGGAGGCGTCGGGGCGCACAGTCCGAACGTACTCGAACTCGTCCTCAATATCGGCTTCGAGGTCGTCGAGATCGCGGCCGTCGAAGGCTTTCACGACGAGATCGCCGCCCGGTGTGAGGATCGTTCGCGCCACGTCGAGCGCCTGACGCGCGAGATGGATCGAGCGGGCGTGATCGAGCTCGTACTCGCCGGTCATGTTCGGAGCCATATCCGAGAGCACGAGATCAGCTTTTCCCACCCGCTCTGCGATCTCCGCTTGGGTACTCTCCTCGGTGAGGTCCCCGCGGACCGTCTCGACACCGTCGATCGACTCGATGCGCTGGCGGTCGACGCCCACCACGCGACCGCCGTCCGCACGTTCGGCGGCGACCTGGAGCCAGCCGCCGGGCGCGGCCCCGAGATCGATCACGGTGTCGCTCGGAGCGATGAGGTCGGCGGTGTCGTCTATCTGCTGGAGCTTGTACGCCGACCGCGAGCGGTAACCCTGCTGTTTGGCCTTGTTGTAGTATTCGTCCCGACCCGACATTCGTTGGTTGGCGTAGACCGTGTGTGCGTAAACGCCCTTCGTTCAGCCGTCACTCGCTCAGCCGTCATTCGTTCACCCATCACTCGCTCAGCCGTCATTCGCTCAACTGTCACTCGTTCAGCCGTCATCCCGTTTCGGTCGGCAGGCGGTGCTATCGACAACCACGGGAGAACGACGACTTTCCACCGACTGTCCGAACCACGCTGTATCGATATATAGCAGCCTGTCCTGCTCCGCCCACCAATTTATATATATTAGAAGCAACTATGTAGTAACCCCCCTCGTTTTCACGCGATGACGCGCAAAGCGACGCGACGCCGCGTACTGATGGGGATCGGCACCGGAACCGCGATCGGGGTTGCTGGCTGTACCGGTGGTTCCGGCAACGACGGCGGTGGTGACAACGGCAGCGGTGGCAACGGTAGTGGCGGCGGCAACGGTAGTGGCGGCGGCAACGAGAGCGGCGGGAGCGGTTCCACGAGCGGTGGCCAGGGGACCAGCGGGGGCAGCGCACAGCAGTCGAGCGGCGCGCTGACCGCCGACGGCTCCTCGACGGTCTATCCGATCACGAGCGACGGATCGTCGGTCTGGAACTCCAACCCGCCGGCCGATGACGGCGAGTACTGGGGATCGAACGACGAGGGGACCGCCCCCGGCTACGAGGCGCTCGGCAGCCCCGACATGCCGATGACCGAGTTCTTCGCGAGCATCTACGGGCTCGATCCCTACCAGGTCAACGTCGGTCTCAGCCACTCGGGGACGGGGATCGAGAAGCTGATGAACGACCAGGTCGACATCGGTGACTCCAGCGCGCCCGTCCAGGACGAACTCCCCGAGCGCGAGAGCTACGACGACTTCGTCGATCACGTCGTCGGCGTCGACGGCCAGCCGGTCATCGTCAGCCAGGCGATCGCGGATGCCGGCGTGACGAAACTCACCGACGAGCAGCTCCGCGGCATCTACACGGGTGAGATCACCAACTGGTCCGAGATCGATTCGTACTCCGGCGACGACAAGGAGATCCAGAACATCTGTCGTGCGGAGGGGTCGGGCACCGATACCGCCTTTCGAGCGAACTTCCTCGGTGATCCGAACGCCGAGATCGCCTGCTCCCAACGGATCGGCCAGAACCAGCAGGTCCGCTCGACGGTGCTCAACGCCGACAACGCGATCGCGTACATCGCGCTGGCGTTCACCGGCAACGGCGCACCCGCGATCGCGCTCGAACTCGACGGGACCACCTACGAGCTCGGCAAGAACCTCGGCTCGAAGGACTACCCGCTCTCGCGCGACCTCCACTGCTACACGTGGAAGGACACCTCGCCGAAGGAGTCCGCGTTCATCAACATGCTGCTCACCGAGTTCGGCCAGCAGCAGTTCGTCGCGGCGAACGATTACTTCAAACTGCCACCCAACCGCCGCGAGGAGGAGCGCAGCAAACTCGCCGATCCCGAAAAGCAGATCGAGTACAGCGGCGGCAATGCGTCCTCCGGCAACGCGTCCTCGGACAACGCGAGCAGCTGAGGTCGTCGGCCGGTCGGCCGACCCTCACACAACTGAGACATCAAATGAAACATCCATATTCGCATGCCGACCATCCCTGAACAGTGGCTGCCGGGCAGCCTCGGCGACAGGACCACCGACACCGACCGGAGTGCCCTCGTTGCGGGTGCGATCGGCGCGCTCACCCTCGCGGGTGTCGCGGTCGGGTTTCTCGTCCAGTCGAGCTTGACGGCGGTGTTTTTGCTGGGGTTCCTCGTCGTGGTGGGCTTCGGCTGGTACGCCCACCAGGCCGAAACGGCGAAGGCGCTGACCTTCCTCGCGACGGCGTTCACCGTCGCCGTGATGGGGCTCATCATCGTCTTCCTCTTCCGGGAGGCGTGGCCGGTGTTCGAGCTGATGGGACTCGATCTCATCACACGAATCAATCCCGGCGAGGCTGGACTGTGGGACACCGCAAGCTCGGTGTACTCGCTCACCCCGATGATCTGGGGCACGGTCGTGACGACGATCCTCGCAATGGCTATCGCCGGTCCGCTCGGGATCGCGAGCGCCGTGTTCCTCGCGGAGATCGCGCCCGGGTGGCTTCGGGACATCGTGAAGCCGGGCGTCGAGATCCTCGCGGGGATCCCGTCGATCGTCTACGGCTGGCTCGGATTCATCGTCATCAACGGCTACTTCAGCCGGTCGGACACGTTCGATCTCGCCTCGAACGGGAGCCTCGTGGTCGCGGGGATGGTGATCGGGCTGATGGCGCTGCCCACCGTGGTCTCGGTCGCCGAGGACGCACTGACGTCCATTCCGGAGTCGATGAAGAGCGGTTCGCTCGCGCTCGGCTCGACCGAGTGGCAGACCACGATGGGGATCACGATCCCGGCGGCGTTCTCGGGCGTTTCGGCCGCCGTCCTGTTGGGCGTCGGTCGTGCAGTCGGCGAGACCATGGCCGCGACGGTGATCCTCGCCAACGTCACCGAGTTCCCTGGGCCGCTGTTCGACGCCTTCGACAACACCATCACGCTCACCAGCGTGATCGCCAACCAGTACGGCGTCGCCCAGGGACTCCACCTGAGCGCGCTGTTCGGCGCAGGCGTCGTGCTGTTCGTCACCGTGCTCTTCCTCTCGATCGGCTCCCAGCTGATCGAGGAGCGAATGGAACGCAACCTCGGTGGGAACCAATGAGTGACGCGTACGGAACTGATGCGACGCTCGTTGAGGGGCGCTCATCAGCGTTCGAGCGTGCGAGTGCGCTCGCGGTCGGGCTTTCGTTCCTCGCCTTCCTGTTTTCGTGGACGGCGCTGTTCCGGATCACGCCGCCCACGTCCGAACTCCTCGGTTTCACTCTCTACGACCTCTTTGGGGTCGGCCTGGTCGTCGTCGGGGCGATCGTTCTCGGGCTCGGCGTCGCCTCGCGAACCGATGTCGTCACGACGACACCGAGCGACACAGGAGGAATCGCCGCCGCGACCGCGTTCGGCCTCTCGGCACTCGTCGCTGCTGGCCTGCTCGTCTCACAGACGCTCGGGCTAGGTGTGATCGCGTGGCTGCCGGCCGCGCTGGCCGCGGGGGCGGTGACGGCGGTCGGCGTGGTGGGCGCGCGCGAGGACATCGCTGCGACGATCCCGGCGGGAATCCTCGCCGTCGGCGTCGGTCTCCTCTTTCTCACGGGTATCATCGGTCCGGACTGGGTGTGGTCCCCGACGGGCTTTGCGGCGTCCTTTCATGCGCCGGTGGTCGTCCCGTTGCTGACGATCCTCTGTAGCCTGCTCGCGGCGTGGCCGGCCGCGAAGGCGAGCGCGGGCTTTGGCAGCCGGGGCCGGCAGACCGGTGCGTACCTGTTGATCGGAATCAACACGTTCTCGATTCTCGCGATCCTCGTCCTGCTGATCGCGTTCGTCGCCATGCAGGGGCTGCCGAAGCTCACCGACGGCTTCGAGATCGGTCTCGATGGGTTCGCGTGGCCGTTCATCACGAACGTCTCGCAGGGCATCTACGTCGATATCCCGGGCGTGCTGCCTGCAATCTTGGGGACCGCGTGGCTCGTCGTCGGTGCAGTGCTCTTTGCGGTGCCGCTCGGCGTCGGTGCGGCGCTCTTTCTCACCGAATACGCCGACGAAGGTGGGTTCACCCGGATCGTCGAGATCGCGACCAACGGGCTCTGGAGCACGCCGAGTATCGTCTTCGGGCTGTTTGGATACGCCTTTCTCGTTCCGCGCTTCGGCAACACCACGTCGCTGTTCGCCGGAATGCTCGTGCTCGGGTTCATGCTACTCCCGCTGGTGCTCATCACGAGCCGTGAGGCGATCATCAGTGTTCCCGACGAGTACCGCGACGCGAGCGCCGCGCTCGGAGTGAGCCAGTGGCAGACCATCCGCAGCGTCGTGCTGCCGGCGTCGGTGCCGGGTATCGTCACGGGCGTCATCCTCGGCGTCGGCCGGATCGCGGGCGAGACAGCGCCGATCCTCGTCGTGATGGCGGGGTCGCCGTTCCCGAACTCGACACCGAACGTGTTGGGTTCGTTCGCGTTCACCACGACGCCACCCTTTATCACCAACGACGCACTGCTGACCTCGGCCAGCGCACTCCCCTACCAGCTCTACGCGACGATCACCGCGGGCGTCGGCGCGACCGACGTCGAGGCGTTCGGGTGGGGAACGGCGCTGGTCTTGCTGCTCGTCGTGCTCTCTTTCTATGCCATCGGGATCGCGACGCGGGCGTACTTTCGGAGGAAACTACGCTATGAGTGAAACAGAGAACCAACCACGACCCGACACTGCGACGAACGGGACCGACCGAACCGACCAGGCTGACCGAACCGACCGAACGGACAGCACAGCAACCGATACGCGGCCATCGGGACGGCAAACGACGGCCGGCGAGACCGAAGAAACGGTCCACGACGAGTGGGTCGAGTACGACTACGCCGGTGCGGCGAAGGTCACTACCACGGATCTCAACGTCCACTACGGCGACGATCGCGCGATCGAGGACATCTCGATCGAGATCCCCGAGCAGAGCGTGACCGCGCTGATCGGGCCGTCGGGCTGCGGGAAATCGACGTTCCTCCGGTGTCTGAATCGGATGAACGATCGCATCCGTGCCGCGGCGATCGACGGCTCGGTCACGGTCGACGGCGAGGAGATCTACCGCGACGGAGCGAACCTCGTCGAGCTGCGAAAGCGCGTCGGGATGGTGTTCCAACAGCCGAACCCGTTCCCGAAGTCGATCCGGGACAACGTCGTCTACGGCCCGCGAAAACACGGCGATATCAAAACAGGACTTCTCTCGCGGCTGTTCGGTCGGGACACGAACGAGAAGGAAGACGAGATCGTCGAACGGTCGCTCCGGCAGGCGGCGATTTGGGACGAAGTCGAAGATCGACTTGACGACAACGCGCTCGGACTGTCGGGCGGCCAACAGCAGCGTCTCTGTATCGCACGGTGTCTCGCAGTCGATCCCGAAGTCATCCTGATGGACGAGCCCGCGAGCGCGCTTGACCCCATCGCGACCTCGAAGATCGAGGACCTCATCGAGGATCTCGCCGAGGAGTACACCGTGGTGATCGTCACCCACAACATGCAGCAAGCCGCCCGCATCTCCGACCAGACCGCTGTCTTTCTCACTGGCGGCGAGCTCGTCGAGTACGGCGACACCAACCAGATCTTCGAAAACCCCGAGAGTCAGCGCGTCGAGGACTATATTACGGGGAAGTTCGGCTGAACGTCGTTCTCTCCCGCTCTCACTGCCGATCGCGCGTGTCGCGTCGTGCTGCTCGCTCGGCGTCCCGTCGATCCATCTCCTCGCGCTCGTCGTGTTCGGCCCGTACGAAGTAGTACAGCGCGAAGGGCGCTGCCACCGCGAGCAGCGCGAAGACGACGAACACCCCCGACGCAGCCATCATCCGAGGAAGACGTCGACGATGTCGCTGGAGCCCGAGGTCGTGTCACGGTAGAGCTCCGAGTACCCACAGTTCACACAGGAAACGACCTTGAAACTGTTCGTCTGGATGTCGAACATCTTTGAGAGGCCGCCGCCGGTCGTCGAGATCTCGCCGACATCGGTCTCGGTGTGGCCACATTTCGGACACCCGCGGTCACCGCCGGATTCGGAAACCATACACCGAATATCTTGCCAACTGTCTTGATCTTTCTCCGACTCGGCAGACGCCCTCGCGGCTGTCCGATTTCGTCCACTCAATCGGCCCGATCCTTGCCCGTTCGATCTCCGACGGCGGATCGGGCCGGTTCCGGCCGCCCGCAACGCGCACCTTTTATAACCCGGCTGGTCGTACCGCGTCCATGTTCAACGCCATCGTGAGCGCCGGGACGCTCGGAACGGCTCTCGATTCGGTGAGCGTCCTGGTCGAGGAGTGTAAGATCCATCTCAACGACGACGGGATCGCCATCCGAGCGGTGGATCCCGCGAACGTCGGGATGGTCGACCTCACGCTCTCTGAAGCGGCCTTCGAGTCCTACGAGGCCGACGGTGGCGTGATCGGCGTCAATCTCTCGCGACTCCAGGACATCGCCGGGATGGCCGGCTCCGACGACCTCGTGCATCTCGAACTCGACGAGGAGACCCGCAAGCTCCACATCTCGATCGACGGCCTCGAATACACGCTCGCGCTGATCGATCCCGACTCCATTCGTCAGGAGCCCGACATCCCCGATCTCGATCTCCCCGCGACGATCGTGCTCGAAGGGCGGGATATCGACCGCGCGGTGACTGCCGCGGACATGGTGAGCGATCACATCGCGCTCGGCGTGAACGAGGACGACGAACAGTTCTACGTCGACGCCGAGGGCGACACCGACGACGTCCACTTCGAGCTCGACCGCGACGACCTCATCGATCTCACCGCCGGCCCGGCGCACTCGCTGTACAGCCTCGACTACCTGAAGGACATGAACAAGGCGATCCCGAGCAACGCCGAGGTCACGCTCGATCTCGGCGAGGAGTTCCCCGTGAAGTTCCACTTCGACATCGCCGAGGCCGAGGGCTCGGTCACGTTCATGCTCGCGCCGCGGATCCAGTCGGACTGAAACCCACTTTTTTACACGGGGTCCTCGGCTCGCTTCGCTCGCCTCGAACCCCGTCCAAAAACCTGTTCTCCTGAGCGAAGCGAAGGAGAGCTCGGAAGACGAGCGGTGAGAGGCGCGACCGACGGGAGCGCCTCAATGCGAACGGCGAGGAACGAGCCGTGAGCAAAGCGAGTCTTCCGGTGGACTAAAAACACCCGTTCACTCGCGCCTGCGGCGCTCGTTCACGGTAGGTCTGCTGGCGCTTGCCGCCACCGCACAGTACCGCCCGAGCCCTCGCTCCCGCTGGTCGCTCGCCCTCGATCCACCGAGGTCCGCACCGCAGAAGCCCTCGGGCGTTCGCTTCGCTCACGCCCTCGCCCTTCATCCGCCAGGAGAGCAAGCTCTCCTGAACCCTGCGTTCGCTCCGCGAACGCAGGACGCCAGGCCCGCACCGCTCCCGCCTACTCCCGGGGCGCGCGCCGTTGCACTCCCCGCTCGGCGATCGCTTCCTCGTATTCGGCGAGCACCGTCTCGCCGGCGACGACGCGCTCGCCCTTCCGTACGTCGAGATCCTCGCGTTCGATCCCCTCGGGAAACACGACATCGACCCGGCTCCCGAAGCTGATGTGACCGATCCGCTCGCCGCGCGCGATCTCGTCGCCCGGTTCGACCGCGGGATGGATTCGCCGCGCGAACGCGCCGGCGATCTGGACGATCGAGAACGCGCCGCAGTCGATCACGACGTTCTCGTTGTGGTCGGAGTCCTTCGAAAACGCCGGTCGGTTCGCGCCTGGAGAGTGTGTCACCGCCTCGACCGTGCCCGCAAGCGGCGCGCGGTTCACGTGGACATCGCTCACGCCCATGTAGATCCCGACGCGCAACTGCTCGCCCTCCCGGCGCACGACCGACACTCGACCGTCGGCGGGCGCGACGATCCCCGATGACGGCACCTGCCGCTCGGGATCACGATGGAAGACGAGCACGAGGCCGGCGAGCGCGAGCGCCGCCACGCCCGCAATGGGCGAGAGCAGGCCCGCGACTGGCGCGAGGACGAACGCCGGCGCGGCGTACCGCCACGCGTGGGACGCGATCCGCATCGATACTCGTTATTTCCATGGGAAAGGAATGTCTTCCGGTCCGAGCGGGCCCCCGCCGAACCATCCCACCCCACCGCATCCGCAACGCTACCGCATCGAGCATCCCCCCGCATCCGCAACGCTACCGCATCAACGGCCCCACCCCATCGACCACCGCACTTATTGAACGCGCCACGCAATGGACGACGGATGGAACGCCGCCACGCCCGCTACCCGTTTCTCGACGCGGCCCGCGAGGCGGTCGAACGCGCCGATGTCGACCTGCTCGCCATCGCCCGCGACGAGGAGCGGGTGGTCGAACGCGCCACCGAACGCGTCGAGCGCGCCCTCACCGACGGATCGATCGGCGATCCCCGTCGGAGCACGCGCGTCGAACTCCTCTCGTACCCGCTCGCACGCGTGCTCGTCTCGCTGGTCGACGAGCACGTCCTGACGAGAAAGTACGCCCGCGCCGAAGCCAGCGCCGCCCACGAGCGCTTCGAGACGGCTGCCGACGGCACGGAACTCAAGAGCACCCGCGACGATCGCGTGACCACGACCGAACTCCTCGCCGAGTTCGACCTCGCCCGCCACGTCCACGCCGTCGACGCCGAGGCTGGCGGTGCGGACGGCGGACCCAGGGCTGGCAGTCGTGACACAAGCACCGGAAGCGAGGACGCCTACCGGGTCGACGTCGGTGCGTATCTCGGTCTCGCTGCCGACATGTGGGGCGACGAGTGGCGGCTGGTCAACCGCCCGCTTGCCGAGGGCCGAGTCCCGATCACCCACGCCGAACTCGGTGATCTCCTCGAAAAGGCGATCGAACGCCGGATCACCGATGGACTCCCGCTCGCGGTGCCCGAGTCGGTCGGCGACCTCCTCGACGACGCCGAGGCCGGCATCCGCGAAACGCTCTCCGAACTCGAACTCACCCGCGAGATCGACACCGTGGTGCCCGACCTCTTCCCGCCGTGTATGCGCGCGCTGCTCGATTCGGTCCGGAAGGGCGAACATTTAGAACACCACTCGCGGTTCGCGATCACGGCCTTCCTGACCTCGATCGGGATGACCACCGACGAGATCGTGGACTTTTACTCGGTGAACCCGGGCTTCGGCGAGGACATCACCAGATACCAGACCGACCACATCCGTGGCGAGACGAGTCCAACAGAATATTCGCCGCCGTCGTGTGCCACGATGCAGTCCTACGGCGACTGTGTCAACATGGACGACCGCTGCGAGACGATCTCGCATCCGATGGCGTACTACGAGGGCGCGCTCGACGACGCCGACGACGAGGAGATCGCCGACTGGCGCGAGACCGAAGCCGACGCCTGAGCGGCGATCCGTGGCTGCTGTCGACCACGCCGATCGAACCGACTCTACTGCCTCGAGAGCCAGTACCCAGTCGTCACCATCACCACCACGAAGAAGACGAGACTCCCGACCAGCGCGAACCCGCCCGCGCCCTCGAGGTTCGGATACACCAGACCGACGGCCACGATGGCCACGAGAAACAGCGCGACCGCAGTGGTAGAGACGGCAGCCTCGACGAACGTCTCCCGTTCCATACCTCCACTTTCGGCGGACGCGAGAAAAGCGCGTCGAAGTCGACGGGCGACGGATTTAGGATGCTTCAACCCCTATTTCCTTTGTAGGCGGAACAACGGATAACGGCGAACGAGCCGTCGACAGAACCATGACACACACTCGAAACACACCCGTGTCACGAAAGCAGTCACTCGCCCCCGATCTCGACGCGATGGCCGATCGGGCAGCCCGCGCGTGGCGCGAACGCATGGCGGTCGGATCGCTCGGCGGCGGTCGGTACGTCGTCGAGAGCGAGAGCGGTGCGACCTACATCGTCTCGCTCCCCGAGAGCCGGTGCTCGTGTCCCGACCATTCGATCCGTGGCGAGCGGTGCAAACACCGCCGTCGGGTCGCGATCGAGGTGACCGAGGGACGGGTCCCACCACCCGGATTCCGCGCCGCTGACTGTCTCGCCTGTGGCCATGAGACGCTCGTTCCCGACGCGGTCCGACTCCCGCTCTGTCCCACCTGCGGGTTCGAGTCCGGCGATCGGGTCCGCGACCGCGAGACCGGCGATCTGCTCACCGTGGTCGAAACCACCGATCACCGGGCCGACGAAGTGGAGATCACGGCCACCGACTCGACCGTCGCGGCCCACCCGACGAATCGTGCGTACGACCCCGCAGAGCCGGTGGTCGAAGCCGTCTATCCCGGTAGCGAGCGCCGGTACTCGTTCCCCCGCTCGCGGCTCGTCCGCCGGCCACGGGCCGCGAGCGCTGGCGACTCTTCACCTACCGCGACCGGGTGAGTCGCCGGTCCGAGCCACGGGCCCGAGCCGTTTTGCCGATCGCGCCGCGAGCCATCATATGACCGACTCGTGGGAAGGGTTGTTCGATCGTGCGAACGACCACGACGTGACGCTCGACACCCTCCAAGACGCGCTCGCGGAGCGCCGGGATGGATGAGCCGAATCCGGCACGGGTGGTCGCCGACGCCGACGTGCTCGCGGCAGACCTCCTCGTCGGTGGCCCCGCACGCGACGCGCTCGATCTCGTCCGGAGCCACTCGTGGGTCGATCTCGTCGCCAGCGACCCGCTGCTCGACGACTGTGAGGCGATCGTTGCGACACTCGCCGACGCCGACCTCGCCGCCGCCCACCGCGACAAGCTCGCCGCCCTCCGGCTGCGCGTCACCCATCCCGAGGACGATCATCCTGCGATTGCGTCGGCGGCCGCAGGCGACGCCGCTCACGTCCTCTCGTTCGACGATCGCTTCCAGGGGGCCACGGCCGGCGTCGAGATCCGCTCGCACGTCGCCACCAGTGTCAAAGCGCCCGCCGCCTTCGCCCGCCTGTTCGATCCCGAGCGGCTGTGGCCGGTGGTCGGCGACGGCGAGTATCCAGGCCCGGACCGCGATCCGCGGGCATAGCGTCAGCTCGGATCGGGTTGTTGTGTGCGCACGGCGTGGCGGGTGATGAAAAAACACGGTGGCGCGAGGACGGCGGTAATGAAGACGATCGAACCGAGAAGGAGGAGATCGCCCCAGAAGATCCAGAACCCGACGAGAAGCATGACGAGCACGTACACGATGGCCGTTGTCGCGGCAACCCCAGTTGCGCGATCCATACCTACATACGACACGGATGTTCAATAAAATTCTCGCTAACACGACCGTCGAGATGGACGCAGCGGAGTCGACTTCGTTCCTCACAGCTCCTTGCGCATCTCCACGACCGCCAACCCGCCTGGACTCTCGCCTTCGCAAACTCGCTCGTAGCCCGCCTGCTCGTAGAACCCGACCGCGTTCAGCGACGACTGGAGGACGAGCGTCGAACAGCCCCGTCCGCGGGCGTACCCCTCTAACTCGGCAAGTAGTGCGCTCCCGACGCCGTGGCCCGCGTGGTCGGGATGAACATAGACCGCGTGAATCTTGCCCAAATCGAGGACGAGGTGGCCGAACCCCGCGACCTCGCCGTCACGAACCGCGACGGTGAAGTGTTCGTTCGGGGCAGCGACATTGTAATCGTCGGGCGAGCGATCGTCGGCCTTCGCCCACGCCCGGACCTCGTCGGCGTCGTAGCTATCGGGACCGAACGCCTCGACGGCGGCGGTGTGGAGGGCGGGTAGCGCGGCGCGGTCCTCGCTGGTCGCGGGACGGACGTACATACCGTGGTTTCCGGTTGAGCGTACTCGTATCACGCGATCGTGCAGCGATAGCTGTCGAGTACCTCTCCGTCGGAGATCCGTCTATTTGTGGCGGCGGTGGCACGCGGGAGCGCACGGAGTGCGCGACTCGCGCGAGGAATGACTGAGTGATGCGAACGGAGTGAGCGAACGAAGGAATCGGTTGGGGAGACGTGTGGCTGCGGTCTCTCAGTTGTGTCGTGATTCGTCACAGATGTGTCGGCTGCTGTCGTCGAGTCTCGTGTGGTATCCGCGAATATCCGGTTATCTCTCTGGCATGGCATATGGCGAACGTTGCGACGTGTCTGATTCGCCTCACTGACGTTCGGCGAACCACCGCCAAGACGGTCGCTCGCTTCGCTCGCGCTGCGACCCGTCTGGTTTGCTTCGCTACCGCTCAGCAAACCACCGTTGGACTCGCTTCACTCGTCCGACGAGGTATCATTCACTTCGTTCATGATACCACTCCCCGAACTTCGCCAGCGCACGCCCACGATGCGAGATCGCGTTTTTCTCCACGGTACTCATCTCCGCCATCGTCGTGCCGTCGTGCTCGAAGATCGGATCGTAGCCGAACCCGCCGTCGCCACGCGGTTCGACGATCCGCCCGCGGACCACGCCCTCGAACAGCTTGACCGGCGGGCCGCTCGAACTGCTGCCGTCGTCTGCGCCCTCGTCGGGGCCCGTCGCGGCCGCAGTCACGCGGTCGCCCCGATCGACGGGGTCGGGGCTGGCGGTGAACTCTTCGCCATCGCAGTACGCGATCACACACCGGAAGGCCGCCCGATCGTCCGCCTCCTCGTCACGCTCGCGTTCGGCGAGTCGCCCGACGGCCTCGATCCCGACCGTGTCCTCGACGTACGAGGAGTACGGGCCCGGAAACCCACCGAGCCCATCCACGAACAGGCCGGCGTCGTCGACGATCACCGGTTCGCCGGCGTGGGCGTGGGCCTCGCGCGCGCCCCGCGCAGCGATGTCGGCGAGGCTGTCGCTCTGGATCTCGGTGTAGTCGAACGCGAGCGCCGACACGTCGTCGAGATACTCGCGGGCCTCGGCGACCTTCCCCTCGTTGGTGGTGACGTAGCGGAGCACGTGCGATGGGGGGCGCTCGGGGAGAAGTAGCCGTCGGTTCAGTCGACCACGACCTCGACCGGCTCCTCGTCGGCCTCGTCTGCTTCGTCCGCTTCGTCCTCGCTCCGGCTCTCCTGGGCGAGCAGCGCGGCGACGACGGCGAGCGCGATCCACGACCGCCAGTTGGCGAGGTTCAGGGTGTAACCGACCCCGAACGGCTTCTCGACCAGCATCTCCTCGCCGGGCTGCCAGTACGCCGAAAGCATCCGCCCGAGGCTGGGTCGCTCGAAGTTGTACGGGATTCCGAAGATCTCGCCCGACGATGGTCTGTCGGCCATACTCCGGCATACGCGCGCCCCCGTTAAGTGATTTACTGGTATCTGCCCCGACCCTCGATCTCGCGGAGCCGATCGAGCACGTCGGGGCTCCCCACCTCCCCGTAGCCCTCCTCGAAGGCCGCCCGGAGCGGATCGGGCGCGGCCGCCGTCCCGTCGAGGCTCCGCTCGAACACGTGACAGTCCATCGCGTAGTCCTCGACGCTGTCGGTGTGATAGCCGAGTCCGAAGTCGATCAGGTAGGTCAGCCCCTCGTCCGTATTGCGGTCCCCTTCGTCCCCGTCGCCGGACGCCAACGGATCGCTCACCCGGACGTTCCGCGTCGTGGGATCGCCGTGGACGAACCCGGCGGCGTGAAGCGTTGCGAGATGGTCGGCCACCGTCCGTACTGCCCGCTCGCCGCGTGCGGTCGCGGCGGTTGCGGCAGTTGCATCGGAGTCGTCCTCGCTGGCTTCGACGATCTCACGCAGATCACACTCGCCAACGTGTTCCAGCGTCAACGCCGCTTCGTGAGTGTCGACATCGTGAACGACCGGCGTCGGCACGCCTTCGCGCCGCGCTGCGCTCGTGAGACGCGCTTCCTGAACGATCCGGTCGCGACGCAGCCGTTCGTCGAGCTCCGGATGACGGTAGGCTTTCGGATGGCGACGTTTCACCACGCGGTCGCCCGCGATCTCGACTGTGGCCTCGGCACCCTGGTACGCGTCCGCGCTCCCTATCTCGCGCGCCGCGTCGTTCCGGCGCTCCTCGATGGCCCCGCGTCCGCCGCGATCCTCACGCCACGTCACGGGAACCTCGTCGGGTCTGAATCCCGAATCCACTCGCGAGTCGGCGATCGCGATGGTGTCGCCCGCGGCAGCCATCTTCGCGCCGAGCACCGCGATCATCCCGGCGTTGTCCTGGAGAAAGCGTGCTTCGGGCGCGAAGAACTCCGCACCGCGCGCCTCGCACATCGCCGTCAGCATCTCTCGGAGTCGCGCGTTCTGGCCGACCCCTCCACCGAGGACGAGTTCGGACGAGCGCGTCAGCGAGAGCGCGCGTTCGGCGACCTCGGTCAGCATCCCGAACACGGTCTCTTGGAGCGAGAAACAGACGTCTTCGACGGGGGTTCCCTCATCGACGGCCGCCTTGGCTGCGCTCATGATCCCCGAGAAGGAGAAATCCATCCCGGTGACGACGTAGGGGAGATCGACGTACTCGCCCTCGGCCGCCGCGCGCTCGATCTTCGGTCCGCCGGGATGGGACCAGCCGACGTGGCGGGTGAATTTATCGAGCGCGTTGCCAACCCCCGTATCGGTGGTCTCGCCGAGGATCCGGTAGCGCCCGTTGGTGTAGCCGAGGACGTGGGCGTTCGCGCCGCTCGCGTTCAGACATACGGGAGAATCGAACCCGGATCGGTGTCGCCCGATCTCGGCGTGAGCGAGCATGTGGTTCACGCCAACGAGCGGTACGTCGAGCGAGCCGGCGAGCGCGCGAGCGGCCGTCCCGGCGATCCGGAGACACGGACCGAGCCCGGGCCCCCGCGAGAACGCGACCGCGTCGATCGGTTTTCCCTGTTCGTCGAGCGCCGTCTCGACCACGTCGGGAATCGCCTCGCGCATGTGCTCGGCGGCCTCGCGCGGGTGAATACCGCCGCTCTCCGGGAGGTAGGCGTCAGTCTCGATCGACACCTCGTCGGTCGCGGTGTCGTAGCACGCCGCGCTCGCGGCCCACGCGGTGCCCTCGATGCCGAGCACGCGCATCGTGTCCCTCGTTCACTCAGCCGGCGTCAGTCCCACTCGGTGTAGTCACACCGACCGCAGTGGAGCCGGTCGCCGTGCGAGCCGAGGAACGCGTCGCCACACCGGGGACACTGCTCGCGCTCGGTCGTGCCGTCGTCGTTGTAGATCTCGTAGCGCGTCATTCAGGCCTCACCCGCTTCCACGTCGGCCTCGTCGTCGCCGTCCTCGCCCGAGATCTTGTTGCGTTCGAGCATGTACTCCTGCTCGACGTCGTGGGCAGCCTCGGTCGACTCGTACACCTTCGCGTAGCCGAGCGTTTTCCGGAGCCCGAACTTGGTGTCGAGTTCGTGGATCACGACCTCGCCGGCGTCCTTGTTGAGCATCGCGGCGAGACTGTCCCGGACCGAGAGCCGCGACGGCGTGGCTTCGTCGTGGCTGACCTCGAAGCGGACGTCCGTCCGGTGGAGCATGGGGTTCTCCTCCTCGGCGGCGATTTCGATGTCCATTACGGCTACCTCACCCGGAAGCAGCAAAAAGGATTTCGAAGCCGCTCGCAGCCGTTCGCGCTTTCAGAAGTCCCCTCAATCGCCCCTCAATCGCCCCTTCACCACCGCTGGTGGACGTGTGGCGCGATTCGTTCCTCGTAGACATCCCGGACTGCGCCGTGGCGTTCGTGGCTCAGCGGGTCGGCCGCGGCGGCCGCGACGTTCTCCGCGATGTGGTCCGGTGCGGTCGAGCCGGGGATCACCGTCGAGACTGCATCGAAATCGAGGATCCACCGGAGCGCGAACTGCGCCAGCGTCAGCTCTTCTGGTACTATCCGCCGGAGTTCCTCGACGGCCGCGACGCCCGGTTCGAGCGGGACGCCCGCGAACGTCTCGCCGACGTCGAACGCCTCGCCGTCGCGGTTGAAGTTCCGGTGGTCGTTTGCGGGGAACTCGTCGTCGGCGTCGATGGTTCCGGTCAAGAGTCCCGAGGCCAGCGGCACGCGCACGATGATCCCCACGTCCGCCCGGTCGGCCGCGTCGAACAGCCGCTCGACCGGGCGCTGGCGGAACGGGTTGCAGATCACCTGGATCGTCTCGACGCCGGGGTACTCGATCGCCTTCAGCCCCTCCTCGACTCGTTCGACGCTGACGCCGTAGCCCGCGATCCGGTTCTCGTCGGCGAGCGTGTCGAGCGCCTCGAACGTCGCCGGCCGATAGTACGCGTCGGTCGGCGGGCAGTGGAGCTGGAGGAGATCGAGCGTGTCGACCCCGAGGTTCTCACGGCTGCGATCCACGAATTCTCGAAGGTTGTCCTCGGTGTAGCTCGCGGCCTCGTGGGGATCGAGCCGGCGGCCCGCCTTCGTCGCCACGATCGGGTCCTCGGGTCGGTCGGCGAGCACTTCACGAATGAGGCGCTCGCTCCGGCCGTCGCCGTAGACGTCGGCGGTGTCGACGAACGTCACGCCCTCGTCGATCGCCGCGTCGATCGCGGCGCGGCCCTCGTCCTCGGAGACGTCGCCCCAGTCGCCGCCGACGTTCCACGTCCCGAGCCCCACTTCGGAAACGCCGTACCCCATCGAACCGAGCTCTCGTTCGTCCATCGATCCCCGATCCGGCCGTGGCGGGTGTAGATGTGTCGGTTGTTTCCGTCACCACGAAACCCGGTGTGACGTCCTCAATTCGGGGCTGAGGCCGTACTCTCGCCGAACACTCCGACGAGCCAGGCCGCGAGCGCGAGGAAGACCAGCCCCACTGCGCCGGTGATGAGAACGGGGTCCAACTGGGTGGAGCCGAAGAGGACGAACAGCGCGAACACGAGCGACAGGACGCCGACCACGGCGAGCGCACCGGCCACGCCCGACTGCCACGCGGGACGCCCGCGGTCGCCCGTCGTCTCCCGAACACCGGTGACGACGGCTGCTCCCACCAGCCCGAGCCCGACGAAATACAGCCCGAACACCAGATCGAAGTTCGACTGTACGGGTCCGAGAACCCCTTCGAGCATGTCGAACCCCACGATGATGAGATAGCCCGGAATCTGGAGCGGCTGGAACTGAACACCGAAGGCCAACCCGTACAGACCGACGATGACCGCGTCCCGATCACGGCGTCGCGGGCGAACGACCCCACACGAGTGTTGGCCATAGCTAAACACACTCGAACGGATGGTATAATTGTTCTGACGACGACAGATCACGACCCACTACCGAACGACTGCTCGCCGCTCAGTCGCTCGGCTCGACGCCGAGCGCGCTCCACACCTGGTCGTGCTCGCCGTCCATCTGTGCGAGCAGGTCGCGTGCCCGCTCGCTCGACGCGTCGTCGACCGGGACGTGGACCATCCCTTCACCAGGCTGGCCGTAGACCACGCTCGCGCCCGTCGGAGCCGCCACGAGCGCCGGAAGCGTGACCAGATCCTCCTCGCCGTCGACCACGATCACGGTGGTTCCGTCACGTTCGACGCCTTCTCGGAGCGCAGTCAGGAGGTCGCCGGTGAGCACCGCTGCAGGGTTCGTCACGTCGACCCGGATGTCGTAGCCCTCGATCTCGGGCCGCTCGGCCGCCGGGAGCGTTTCGCGCTCGGTCACCCAGTCGACGACCGCGAGATCGGGGCGTGCGCCCGCATCGGTGAGGTGGCGGGTCACGACGTCGCCGACCGCCACGACCGGCGTGCCGAGCTCTCCGCGCAACTGGTCGGGATCGGTGTAGACCGGCCCCATCGGGTCCTTGAACGCCGCGCGTAGCTCGTCGGGCAGCGTGAGAATGGCGTCCGCTGCGGGCTCCGGGTTGTCACGCTCGTCGCTCGAATCCAGTGAGTCGTCGGTTCCGCCGTCGCCGTCCGCCGGCACGTTACCGGACCTTCAGTGCGTAGCGGCCCGGTTCGGTGACCTGCATCTCTTCTGCGATCTGGCTGGTCTCGGGGTGGGTGATCACCACGTAGCCCGCCCAGTCCTCGGTGAGACTCGACGAGCCACACGCGGGACAGGTCTGCTGGTCGGGCGAGTCGAGCACCCGGTGGCACTCGCGGCATACGCGTCTGTCGGACATACTCACTCACCCGCCGCGGGTGCGCGCTTCTCGCGGAGCCAGCCGTGTTTGCCCAGTCCGACCTGCTTCGCGGTCAGCCCGATCTTCGAGTCGCGCGGGTTGCGCTCGTCGATGCTCTTGGTCACGATCCGGGCGCGGACCGCGTCGCCCACCCCCAAGGTTTGGTCCGACTCTCGGGAAGCGAGCTGCTGGTTCTCCTCGTCGAAGGCGAGGTACTCGTCGCTGATCTGGGAGACGTGGAGCAGGCCGTCGATGGGGCCGATCCCGACGAACGCCCCGAAGTTCACGATCTCGACGACCTCGCCGTCGACGACCTCCTGCATCTGGGGGTCGAACGTGACCGCGTCGAACGTCGCCTCGTAGTAGACCGAGCCCTCGTGGCCGCGCCGGCCCGGCAGCACGCGGCCGTCGCCGATGTCCTGGACGTCGATCACGCTGACGACGCTGCCCACGTCCTCGTCGAGCCGGCCTTCGAGCTTGTCCTGAAGCAGTTGTTTCACCAGCGCCGGCGAAACGTCGCCGAGCAGGGGTGGCGGTACCTCGATCGTGTCCGTGAGTTCGACTCGTTTGTACATGGAGTTCGGTTTCTACTAATAGACTCTTCCTGCTTCTCGGGCAGATTTCACATCAACTATCGGACTTTGCTGCATTAGGATACCGGAGTATGGCCCCGACCTCTGAAATGGCTATCGTTTCAAGCCCGGCTGGACTCCCCCGCTGCTCCCATTCCGGGAACCATAGCGGCTCCGTGAGAGGCTGATCGGATATTATTCGTTAGCGACAGTACGATATATTTATACTAATAGACCTTCTAATCAGGTTTGGAGATATATTTCGATGCGAACCGTCCGAACATTCGAGGCGTCCGTTCCGAACCACCAACAGGTTCGTGACGACCTCGACAAACTCGGGCACGCCGCGTCGAAGCTCTGGAACGTCGGTCGCTACTACGCACAGGGTGTGTGGGACGAAACGGGCGAGATTCCCGATGACGGGGAACTCAAACGCGAACTCAAGAGCCACGAACGCTACACGGATCTTCATTCTCAGTCCAGTCAGCGCGTTCTCGAAGAACTCGCTGAAGCGTTCAACGGCTGGTTCACAAAGCGTCGGAACGGCGATAGTCATGCCCGACCGCCCGGCTACCGCAAACGCGGCGATTCGCACCCACGCTCCACGGTGTCGTTCAAAGCGGCTGGCTTCAAACACGACGCACAGTACCAGCGCGTTCGCCTCTCGAAAGGCCGCAACCTCAAAGAACACCGCTCGGACTTCGTGCTTTGCGAGTACGAAACGCGCCCGGACGTGGATCTAACCGAGTGGGACATCCAGCAGGTTCGGGTCGTCCACAAGCGCGGCGAGTGGCGGCTTCAGTTCGTCTGCCGAACGACGATTGATCCCGACGCGCCGGGCGACCGCACGGCAGGCGTGGACCTCGGAATCAGCAACATCGCTGCCGTGTCGTTCGGTGATGAAACGTTGCTGTTCCCCGGCGGATGGCTCAAAGAGTCCAAGCACTACTACAAGCGCGTCGAGTACGGATGCGAAGGCGAGAACGGTCTTTCACACCGTGCTCGAAACGCGAAGCGCACGCTCAAGGACCGACGCCGTCACTTCCATCACGTCCTCTCAAAACGCATCGTCGCCGAATGCGTTGAGCGTAACGTCGGTCGACTCATGATCGGCGACCTCGGCGGTATCCGTTCCGAAGACGACGGCTCCGGCCGGGACTGGGGCCGTCACGGGAACAAGCGCCTCCACGGGTGGGGCTTCGACCTGCTCACGACGATGCTCGCATACAAGGGCGAAGCCGCCGGTATCGATGTGGTCGTGGACTCCGAACGAGACACATCGAAAACCTGCTCGGTATGCAGTTACAAGAACGGCAACCAGCGTGTCGAACGCGGGCTGTACCACTGCCAGCAGTGTGGTCGGACAGCGAACGCTGACGCGAACGGTGCGGAGAACATCAGACAAACGCTACTCCCGAATCCGGACGCATTTGACCGTCTAGATAGGGATAACGGCTGTTTGGCACAGCCAGCAGTATGTTCGTTCGATGCGACGGATGGTCAGTTCCTTCCACAAGAGCGGGCGCGCTGCGAATCTTAATATCCCAACGGCGGTCGGGATTCCCATGCCTTCAGGCGTGGGAGGATGTCAAGGCTCCGTGATCGCAAGCGTATCCGTCCCCCGCAGCCCGACGACCGGCACGCCGATGTCGAGTATTCGGTCGCGCAGCGGGCGGTCGTTCGTCAACACCAGATCGCAGGCTCGTCCTTCCGCGAGTTCCACACACGCATCGTCCGCATCCGCGGCCTCGTGATCGATCGTCCGGCAGCGATCGCGCGCGAGATCGGCCCCGACGCTCGCCGCGACCCCCGCCGCACCGCGCCCGCCCGCGAGCCCGTCGAGTTCGTCGAGGACCGCGCGCGGCACGAGCCGGTCGTGGGGGCCGAGCACGCGATCGAGCTCCTCGAACACTCGCACGTTGGATTCGACCGGCATCATCAGCCCGTTCGCGTCCATGAGTACCTTCGGGTTCATCCCCTAAGCGTGCCGATGCCGATCAGCCGCCACCGCGTGCCGACCCGGCGGTTGATCGCGATCTGAGTCCCGTCGGCCGCACACACCGGCCGCTTCAGCTGGACCTCACACTCGTCGTCGCGCGCGCTCGTCACCGACCCCACAGTCGTCGCCGTCCCCACCGTGAGCATCAACGGTTCGCCCGTCGAGATCGGCTCGATCGCGTCGCCCTCGCCGACGATCCGGTCGAGGAGTTCGACGTCCATCGTGAACCTCTCGCGAGTCGGCGGGAGCGACCCCGGCGGCCCGGCAATCTGGCCCGCGAGCCCGTCGCTCTTGGTGAGGCTCGGATCGAGCCCCGTCCCGACGCCGAGCAGCCCGCCAGGCGTCACGGTGTCGGCGGACTCGCCGCCGGCCTGGAGCGAGCGGACGTCGGTGGTGATCGGCTGCCACTCGGCCTCGCCGCCGTGTTCGACCTCGCGGCCCGGCCGGAGCTCGATCTCGTCGTCCACGTCGAGCTCGCCCGCAACGAGGCTGCCGCCGAGCACGCCCCCGAGCAGCTCGTTGGCGCGCGTGCCTGGCTTGTTGATGTCGAAGCTCCGGGCGACGTGCAGCCGAGGGTCGGCCCCGGGATCGCGTTCCGGTGTGGGAATTTCCTCTTCGATCGCCTCGATCAGGAGATCGAGGTTGGCTTCCTGGCCCGCGCTGATCGGAACGACCGGCGCGTCCTCCGCGACCGTTCCCTCGACGAACGATGCGATCTCCTCGTAGTTCTGGCGCGCGCGGTCACTATCGACGAGATCGATCTTGTTCTGGGCGATCACGACGTTCTCGATCCCGATCGAGTCGAGCGCCATCAGGTGCTCCTCGGTCTGTGCTTGGGGCACGGTCTCGGTCGCGCTCACCACGAGCACCGCACCGTCCATCAGCGACGCGCCCGAGAGCATGGTCGCCATCAGCGTCTCGTGGCCTGGCGCGTCGACGAACGAAACAGTACGAAGAGGTTCGCTTTCGGAGCCGTCGGGACAGGTCTCGTCGACGGTGTAACACTCGGGGGCGTCCACGTCCGGACACCGCCGGAAGGTGGCGTCGGCGTAGCCGAGCCGAATCGAGATCCCGCGCTTCATCTCCTCGGAGTGCTGGTCGGTCCACGAGCCACTCAGCGCCTCGACCAGCGTCGTCTTGCCGTGGTCGACGTGGCCCACCAGGCCGATGTTCACCTCCGGGTGTCGGTCGTTCCGTGTCATGTAGTAATACGGTCCATTAGCCCCGAACCGTTCATAAGCCTGCTGTTCCGCGGACGATCCCCAGTCGAATCCGGCTCGATCGCCATCTCGACCACCGGAACCCCACACTCGGTGCACGCTCGGGGAGGGTTGAAGACCGATCGGCCGCATCCCCGAGTATGGCCTTCGATCCAGACCGAGTCTCGACCATCACCTTCGACTCGTACAGCACCATCGTCGACGTCGACGCGGTGGAGGCCGCCCTCGCCGCCCACGTCGACGATCCCGAACCTGTCTCGCGACTCTGGCGCGCGCGCTCGCTCGAATACACGTTCGTCGCCAACCAGACCGACGCCTACCAGCCGTTCTACGCCATGAACCGCGACGCCCTCGAACATTCCCTCGCCGCCCACGGCGTCGATCTCACTGAGGAGGAACGCGAGGCGATCCTCGAAACCTACCACGACCTCGATGTGTTCGATGACGTGCGCGACGGGATCGAACGCCTCAGAGAGGGTGGCTACGACTGCTACGTGGTTTCGAACGGCAACCCCGCAATGCTCGACTCGATGGTCGAGGGGGCCGAGATCGGCGACCTGCTCGAAGACACCATCAGCGCCGACGAGATCCGGACGTTCAAACCCGATTCCGAAATCTACCGCCACGCCGCCGGGAGAACCGGGACGCCGATCGACGAGATCGCCCACGTCTCGGCCGGCTGGTTCGACGTTCAGGGCGCGATGCACGCCGGCATGCAGGGCGTCTGGGTCGATCGGAAGGGATCGCCATGGGACTCCTTCGACGGCGACCCGGACTGCACGATCGAGACGTTCCACGATCTCGCCGACGAACTCGGAGTTTGAGGTCGAAGCTCGTTCCGAGGGAGTCACTGAGCGGCTCGGTCACAGCGCGAGATACGGCGCGACGACGAGGAGTACGCCGCCGAGCGCCACCTTCAGCCGGGCGGGATCGACCCGGTGGGCGACGCGCCACCCGACGGCGACGCCGGCGAGCAGCGGGACGCCGATGAGCGCGACGAGTCCGAACGACACCGCACCCTGGACGAGGTAGCCGAGCGCGGCGAAGGTGGCGATGACCACGGCCTGGGCCTGCGCGACCGCGACCGCGAACAGCATCGGGACGCCGAGCACGACGAGCGCCGGCACCGCGATGACCGGTCCGCCGACGCCGAGCAGGCCGCTGAACGTGCCGAGGGCGAACCCGAGCACGGCGTAGCCGATCGACCCCCGCGCTGTCTCGGGATCGATCGATCGCATCGTGCCGAGATCCCGGTGCTCGCGGTAGATGATGAGCAGCCCTGCCGTGCCGGCGAGCGCGCCGAGCAGCAGGCCGAACAGGTCGCGCGAGACGAACCCGTTCAGCCACGCGCCGAACAGCGCACCGCCGACGCTCCCGCCGCAGAGCAACCCGGTCAGCCGCAGGTTCTCGCCGGAAAGCTCGCCCGAGCGGACGTACGCGACCGTCCCGAGTAGCCCGGTGGCGATGAACGCCACTTGTACGGTGCCGGCGATGACGTCCGAACCCACCGGCGTGAGCGCGTACAGCGCGATGGTGACGAAGATGCCGCCGGGACCGATCGTGGTGATTCCGATGCCGGAGACGAAGGCGATCCCGACCAGCGCGGCCGCCACCCCGAACGACAGCGCGAGGTCGATCATCCTATCCCCATCTGGGTTCGACCGCCGGCACGGACGTTCGTACTCGTCACGGAGTGGTAGTCGAGAACCCCGAAGCATGAATGTCGTGATCGACGGCGCGACGCTTTTCCTGCTCGCAGCCCGAACACCGAACGTGCGCGAGTTCGCGTTCGAGCTGGCGCTGTGTGCCCACCTCGAAGCCGGGTTCGACGGGATCGTGAGCCGTCAGCTCGGCGCGAGCACGGGAGGAAACCGAGTGATCGACGTCGCCTGCATCGAGCCGGGCCCCGGCTTCGACGATCGCGCTCGGATCACGCCCGAAACGATCCCCGATACCGCCATCGAGAGCCGTGTCGGCGCTGGCGAGGCACGCTACTGGAAGGACTGCTTCGACTGCCATCCCGACCACGCGCGGAGCGTGACCGATCGTGCGATCGAGATCGGCTTCTTCGAGTCCGAGCGCCGTGGCGGCCGGGAGTACGTCCGCCAGGTCGCGCGCTACCCCGAGGACTGGTTCGGGCGGATCGTCGGGATCGAGAACAAGCCCGATCTGGGTACGCCGGGCGACCTCGAAAACCAGCTCCGGACCGACGCGAGTCTCGGGCTGTTCGATACGGCGATCCTCGCGACCGCCTCTCACGTCACCGGCGCGCACCTGAATCGCATCCCCGAGGAGATCGGCGTCTGGCGGTTCGATCCCGAAACCGAAACCCGCGAGGTCGTCCGCGAACCGACGCCGCTCGCGCCCGCGGAACCGGGAATCGAACCCCTCGACCGCGGCGCGACGAAGACCGACGTTCGCGTGGTGTCCGTGGCTGAAAAGGCTCGTACCCGCCGTCGGCTCGCCGAGCGCGCCTACGGGAAGGGCTGGCGAACCTACGAGTTCCCGCCGTGCGAAAAGATCGAACCTCGCGCGTACGCGGGCACGAACGAACTCCCGTTCTGCCGCTGGAAGGGTCGATTCGTCCACCCGGCGGCCGAGTGTGGGATCTCCTGTCCGGGCCACGATCCCGACGACCCGCCGGACGTGGACCTCGAAAGCGAACGCGACCGCCGATCGCCGTGGGTCCGCGAGCCCGACGGGCAGCGCCGTCGCCAGGCGGGACTCGATCGGTTCGGCTAACCCCTGTGTTCGGTATATAAACGAACGTTTGTCACCCGCTATCACGCGGCTACAAACACCCGCGTGTGCCGATCCATCAGAACCGTTCCAACAGACTTATATAGAACTCCATTCAATCGGTAGGTGACTATGGCTCAGCAGATGGGCAACCAGCCCCTTATCGTGCTCTCGGACGACTCACAGCGAACGTCCGGGAAGGACGCACAGTCGATGAACATCACGGCGGGCCAGGCGGTCGCCGAGGCCGTCCGCACCACACTCGGCCCGAAAGGAATGGACAAGATGCTCGTCTCCGATGCGGGCGACGTCGTGGTCACGAACGACGGCGTGACCATCCTGAAGGAGATGGACATCGAGCACCCGGCGGCGAACATGATCGTCGAGGTCGCCGAAACTCAGGAGGACGAGGTCGGCGACGGCACCACGACCGCAGTCGTCGAGGCCGGTGAACTCCTCGAAGAGGCCGAGGAGCTCCTCGATCAGGACATCCACGCCACCACGCTCGCGCAGGGCTACCGAGAGGCCGCCGAGGAAGCCAAATCGATCCTCGAAGACGTCGCGATCGATGTCGACGCCGAGGACACCGAGACGCTCCAGCAGATCGCCGCGACCGCGATGACGGGCAAGGGCGCGGAGAGTGCCCGCGACCTGCTCGCGGAGATCGTCGTCGACGCCGTGACCGCGGTCAGCGACGACGAGGGTGTCGACACCGACAACGTGAAAGTCGAGAAGGCGGTCGGCGGAAGCGTCGACGAGTCCGAGCTGGTCGAGGGCGTCATCATCGACAAGGAGCGCGTCCACGACAACATGCCGTACTTCAAGGAGGACGCCGATGTCGCGCTTCTCGATAGCGCGATCGAGGTCAAGGAGACCGAGATCGACGCCGAAGTCAACGTCACCGATCCCGATCAGCTTCAGCAGTTCCTCGACCAGGAAGAGGAACAGCTCCAGGAGATGGTCGACCAGCTCACCGAGGTCGGCGCTGACGTCGTGTTCTGTCAGAACGGCATCGACGACATGGCCCAGCACTACCTCGCCGAGAACGGCATCCTCGCCGTTCGACGGGCCAAATCCAGCGACATGAGCCGGCTCGCCCGCGCGACGGGCGGCCGCGTCGTCTCGAACCTCGACGACATCACCGCGGACGATCTCGGCTACGCCGGATCGGTCGCGGAACGCGACATCGCGGGCGACCAGCGCATCTTCGTCGAGGAAGTCGAGGACGCCAAAGCGGTCACGCTCATCCTCCGCGGCGGCACCGAGCACGTCGTCGACGAGGTCGAGCGCGCCATCGACGACTCGCTGGGCGTCGTCCGGACGACCCTCGAAGACGGCAAGGTGCTGCCCGGCGGCGGCGCACCCGAGACCGAGCTCTCGCTCGGCCTGCGCGACCACGCCGACAGCGTGGGCGGCCGCGAGCAGCTCGCCGTCGAGGCCTTTGCGGACGCGATCGACGTCATCCCGCGCACGCTCGCGGAGAACGCCGGCCTCGACCCGATCGACTCGCTGGTGGATCTCCGTTCGAAACACGACGGCGGCGAGACCACTACCGGCCTCGACGCCTACACCGGTGAGGTCGTCGACATGGAGGAGGAAGGCGTCGTCGAGCCCCTCCGCGTCAAGACCCAGGCGATCGAGTCCGCCACCGAGGCGGCCGTGATGATCCTCCGAATCGACGACGTGATCGCCGCGGGCGATCTCAAGGGCGGCCAGACCGGCGGCGACGACGACGGCGGCCCGCCCGCTGGCGGCCCCGGCGGCGGCATGGGCGGTATGGGTGGCATGGGCGGCATGGGCGGTATGGGTGGCATGGGCGGCATGATGTAAGCCCGGTCAGGTCACACATCCACTCACACCACTCGTCAGCACCGCCTCGTCCGAACGACACCGAATTTTTGCGCGTCGCTCCGCGTTGTCGTCACTAGCCAGTGACTACTTCCGTGTGTGGCCCCCTGTCTTTTCGTGCAGTTCCGTTCCTCGGAGACCGAACGCGACGCCGACTACGCCGCACTGGTCGTCGGTATGGTGTTCGTCTGGGGGGTCTGTGACGGCGTCTCGACGCTGCTGGCCGCGTCGCTCGTCGGGGTGGAGTTCGAGACGAACCCGATCGTTCGGGCGTTGCTCTCGACGCCGGCGCTCGCGCTCGGCGTCAAACTCGCCGCGGCAGTGCTCGCGGGACTCGTCGCGCTCGCCGGCGAGCGGTTCGTCCGCACCGTTCCGGGCTGGCGATGGTTCTTCTTCGTCTTGATCGGCCTCGGAACGGTCGTCACCGGGCTGAACCTCGGCGTCGCGATCGGAGCGCTCTAACCCTCGACGTCGAGTTCGAACTGCTCGTGCTCGCTCACCGAATTGAGCACGACGTTGGTGTTCGACTCACGGATGTCGGCGTCGGCGAGCAGCGTCTTGATCGCGTCGTTCATGTCGTCGGTGTCCTCGAACTTCCCGATCGCGACGACGTCGTGATCGCCGGTGACCTCGTACACCGAGATCATCTGGTCGTGCTCGCGGAGCCGGTCGGTGATGTCGGGCAGCGCGCTGCCGTCGACCTTGAGCTGGATCACGGCAGTGACGTCGTAGCCGAGCGCGTTGTAATCAACCGTCGGCGAGTATCCTCGGATGACGCCCTCGTCTTCGAGATCAGCGAGGTGGTTCGACACCGTCGTCACCGAGACGTCGAGATCGTCGGCGAGACTCCGAAGGCTGGCACGACCGTCGCCCAACAGCGCGTTCACGAGTTCCGTATCGAGGTTTTCGTACGTCATCACACTCCGGTACCGATTCGGGGGAGTAAAACTTTACGAATATCCATTTCCAGTCCGTAACTCAATATTTGCGACGAAGGGTAGTGTTTTTGTATTCGCGGGTCTCCCACCGAGTAGGCACGAAGCATGACAAACGAAACTCCGGTTGACGGCAATCTCTCGACCGACGCCCGCCGCGTTCTCGAACGCATCGACGAGCACAACGTCGACTTCCTCCGGCTCCAGTTTACCGACATCCTCGGCACGGTGAAAAACGTCTCCGTCCCCGCCTCTCAGGCCGAGAAGGCGTTCACCGAGGGCATCTACTTCGACGGCTCCTCGATCGAGGGGTTCGTCCGGATCCAGGAGTCCGACATGCGGCTCACGCCAGATCCCTCGACGTTCGCAATCCTGCCGTGGCGTGACCGCGACGACGGCACCGCGAGCGCACGCCTGATCTGCGACGTGATGAACACCTCGACGGGCGAACCGTTCGCCGGCGATCCACGTGGGGTGCTCCAGCGTGTGCTCGATCGCGCCGAAGGGATGGGCTACGAAGTCAACGCCGCGCCCGAACCCGAGTTCTTCCTGTTCGAACACGACGAGGAGGGCGGCGCGACCACGAAGACCAACGACGCCGGTGGCTACTTCGATCTCGCGCCGAAGGACCTCGCGAGCGACGTCCGCCGCGACATCATCTACGGGCTGGAGGAGATGGGCTTCGAGATCGAGGCCTCCCACCACGAGGTCGCCCAGGGCCAACACGAGATCAACTTCACCTACGACGACGCGCTCACGACCGCGGACAACGTCGCCACCTTTCGGTCGGTGGTCCGGGCGATCGCGGCCCAGCACGACCTCCACGCCACGTTCATGCCCAAACCCATCGCGCGCGTCAACGGGTCTGGGATGCACACTCACCTTTCGCTGTTCGACGACGGTGAGAACGTCTTCCACGACGGGGCCGACGAGTTCGATTTGAGCGAGATCGCTAAACAGTTCGTCGCGGGCATCCTCGATCACGCGCCCGCCGTCACCGCGATCTGCAACCCCACGATCAACAGCTATAAACGCCTGGTTCCGGGGTACGAGGCTCCCGTCTACGTTGCGTGGTCGGATCGCAATCGCTCGGCGCTGGTTCGCAAACCCGCCGCGCGCACGCCGGCGGCCTCCCGGATCGAGCTTCGCTCGCCCGATCCCTCCTGTAACCCGTATCTCGCACTCGCAGTGATGATCGCCGCCGGGATCGACGGGATCGAACGCGAACTCGACGCCCCCGATCCCGTTCGTGAGAACATCTACGAGTTCGACGAGCAGCGCCGCGCGGAGTACGGGATCGACACCCTGCCGACGACGCTGGCCGAGTCGATCGACGCGCTCGAAGCCGACGAGGTCGTGCTTGACGCGCTCGGCAACCACGCCGCCGAGACGTTCGTCGCGGCGAAACGCGAGGAAGTCACCGACTACCGGGTGTCGGTCAGCGAGTGGGAGAAAGACCGCTACCTCGAAACGTTCTGAGCTGCGATCCTCTCGACCAGCGCTCGACGACTCCTGTTTTCTTTCCGATCTACGATCGCAGTCCGCTGACCCAGTCCCGGAACCGCCCGGGCAGGCCGAGCGCGCCGCCGATCAGGCCGACGACCACCATCACCACGTAGAGGCCGAGCGTCGAGAGCCAGACCACGATCATCGCGAGGATCGCCCATCCACCGTTGAGAAGCGCGAACGCGCCGATCGTCATCGCAGTACCGTAGAGCAGGACGAGATACGGGCCCCAGCCCCGGGCGTGGCCGCGGCGTTGGCGCTTGCGGACGTAGCCTTTGAGATCGCTTTCGAGCGTGTCGCGTTTGATGATCCGGTCTTCGACCTCGTCGGCGAACGCCACCACGTCGGCCCGCAGCGTCTCGACGTCCTCGACGGTCGCGGTTTCGGTCCGGTCGTCATCGACCCGTTCGTCGAAGTCCTCCTCTTCTCGGACCGGATCGCCGACGTCGTCGGTTGCCTCGTCGCTCATGCCTGGCCTCCCGACCGCAGCCGCGCTGCAAGCCCACCGCCGCTCGACCCTTCGTGGCCCGCGATCCGCCCGGCGAGGAGGGCGTTCAACACGACCCCCAGCAGGAGCACCATCCCGGCGAAATACAGCACCGTCACCAGCAACAACACTCCGCCGAGAACGCCGTAGGCCTCGAACGCACTGGCCCGCGCAGCGTAGACTCGGAACACGATCTGGAGGACGGTGAAACCGATGGCGGCGAGCGCCGCTCCAGGCACCGCCTCGCGGAGCGTCACGTCGCCACCGGGAAGGAAATAGTAGAGCGGCAACAAGACGGCCACGAGCGCGAGCAGCGTCGCGAGCGTCCCGACGACCGCGACCGCGGAGACGCCGGCAACGGTGGCTTCGACCGGCCAGAACGACACTGCGACGCCGATCCCGACCGCGACGATCGCCCCGAGGATCACCGCGGCCAGCGTGATGACGCCGTTTTTGACCTGCGCGGCGATTCCGCCGGATTCGCGGCCGTACACCCGAGAGAATGCGGTGTCGAGTCCGCGGAACAGTTTGAGCGCGCTCCAGAGCAGCGCAACCAGGCTAACGGCCGTCGCCCCGCCCGCGCCGTCCTGGTTGCTGACGGCTCCCTCCACGAGCTCCTGCGCGCTCGCCGGCAGCGAGCTCGTCGCCCCGCTCACGATCTCGTTTGCCGTCGACTGATCGACGGCGACCGACACCGTGACGAGCAGGAGCAACAGCAGGGGAATCAGCGAGACGAACGCGTAGTACGCGATGCTCGCCGCGATGAACGTGATCTCTTTTTCCTGTACCTCCCCGACGAACGCTCGGCCGAAGGAGGTCGCGCGCGCGCTGGTACTCACGACCGCGCTTTCGACCGAGGCGTATATATAATCGGCGGGAACCCACGTCCCGCGAGCCCCGCGTCGCGGCCGCGACGCCGCTCGCGGCCCGACGCTATCGCGCCGGCAGCCACTCGGTATCGGGATCGACCCGTCCGACGAGGCTCGCGTTGAGCGCCGCCCCCACCAGCAGCGCGAGACCGCCGATGTACAGCCAGGTAAGTACGAGCAACAGACCGCCGACGGCACCGTAGAGAGCGACGCTGCTCGACGCGGTGGCGTACAGCCGAACCACCACGCCCGATACCGTCCACGCGAGCGCGGCGAACAGGGTTCCGGGAAGGATCTCGCGGATCGAGACGCCGTCGACCTCGGGGAGGACGTAGAACATCGGGAGGAAGGCGACGGTCAGGGTGGCGAACAGGAGAAGCGGACTCAGCAGTCGGAGCACGGAGCCGTTCTCGACGACGACTGCGAACGCGAGGCTGATCCCGGCAAGCGCTGCGGCCGCGGCCGTCACCGTCACGAGCACGAGCGTCGCGTCTCTCACCTTCCCCGTGAGCGAAACCGTCCCGCGCTCGTCGTAGACTGCTGCGAACGCCCCGTCGAGCGCACCGAACATCCGAAGCCCGCTCCACGCGAGGATGACGGCTCCGAGCGCCGCAGCCCGGACCCGGCCGCTGGTCTGGGTCAGGAGCTGTCGCGGTACCGACGTCCCGCTCGGAAGTACCGTCCCCGATGCCGCCGTACTCGCTTGGGAGAGGAGACCGTTGCCGAACAGCGAGAGCGCGATCACGGCGAAGAGCACGAGCGGGACCAGGGCGAGGAACAGGTAGTACGCGAGGCTCGCCGCCAGCAGCGTGATCTGCTCCTCGCGGGCCACCGCGACGACCGTCCGCGCCACCGGCTCCATCCCCTCGAACCGCCGGAGCGCGCGTTTGCGAACTCCCACGCGGCCGGATTCCGTCCCCGACGACAAGTAGTTCACCCTTGCACCGCCCCCGAGCGACAGCGAGACCTGACCCGGCCGAGTCGGATCCGATCCGATCAGTCCGAGTCGCCGTCCGGATCGGTCGCGGTCTCGATCTCCGCCACGCTCGCGTCGGTCTTGAACGTCGTCCCGCCGTAGTGGGTGCGCGAGGCCGCAAAGCCCGTACCGCGGAGTCGATCGAGGAACTCGTCCATCGCACGCGCCGAGCGGCCCCACTCCCGGCAGAGCCGGTGCTGGTCGTAGTGAGTCGGACTATCGAGTTCGCCATCGAGCGTGTCGAGGAGGTCGCGGGCGCGGTCGGCGGTGCCCAGCTCGTCAGTGAGCCGTTCGTGGACGTCCCCGATGAACTCGCGGTCGTGGGGCTGACCGAGCCAGAGCGGGCCTGCGGTCCGGACGGTTCCGCCACAGGCTGGGCATTCGTCCGGCGGACGAGCGGTGAGGCCCGTTTCGGACTCGCGGTGGAGACACGAAAAGCAGTGGTGGACGTGCCCCAGCGATTCGAGCGCGACGTTCGCGTCGCTCGCGCGCCGGGAGAAGTCGAGATACGTCCGGACGTAGTGACTCGTGGCGTGACTCAGGACGGGAATGGCGGCGACGTCGTACCGCGCGGCAGTTCTGACGAGCGCTCCCAGCAGCACGCGGAGCCCCATTTCGGCGTGGTACTCGGTGTTCTGCGGGACGGCGCTGTACGACCGGATGCCGCTTTCCTTGTGTGCGCCACACAGCGGCGCGGTGTCGGTCGCGGTGACACACAGGAGGTGGCGCGTACTCTGGACGGCGGCGTCGACGAAGGGGATCGGCGTGCCGAACGGGTCGAGATCGACCACGTCGAAGCGCTCCTCGTGCATGAGGGCGTTCGCGTTCCGGGTTTCGACCGTACCGTCGAGATCGTTCCGATCAAGGTTCGTCCGGCAGAGTTCGGTCGCGTCGGGGTCCCGATCACACAGCGTCGCGTCGTAGTCCTCGTTCGCCGCGCGCACGCCCCGCACGCCGGTCGCGGCATGCGCGTCGAGATATGATTCGCGGTCCTCGCGGTCGCGGGCGGTCCGGAGCACGGCGACGGTGAGGTCCCGATTCAACTCCTGGTCGGGATTGAAGAAGACGTCGTCGCCGATCCCCGCGTCGGGCTGTTCGGGGACGCGAACGGAGAGGCCCCCCTCCGAAACCTGCATGACGGGGCTGGGTCGCCGAACGCGAAAAGCGACCCGTTCTTCGCCGACTCGGTGTGACCCGATCGTGGTCGCGTTCGTCGGCCCGTCTTTTCGGTCGGTGTGCCCCGCGACCGGCACACGCCACCAGAGAGACTAAGAACCGAACCGCCGTCGGTGGGGGCAGTGGCCGAGCGATACCGGCTCCGACTGCTCGCCGCGCTCGTCGTCGTGGTCTCGGCGAGCAGTGGCTGTCTCGCACTCGACCCGCGAGTGAGCCTCGATACGGCCGACTCGGCCGTCTTCGAGAGCGCCTCGACGTCGGGATCGTGGGCGGCTGGCCAGGTCGCGACGAACGTCACCTTCACGTCGAACGCCACGACGAGTGCGGGCGTGACTCGGCTGAACGTGATCGCCGACGGGCAGACGTTCGATACGGCGGTCCTCGACAGCGGCCAGTCGAGCGCGACGATTCTCCTCCCGACCAACGGGACCGCAACGGTCGTCGCGGCCAACACGGTCAACGGAACGACGGTCGAGACGAGAAACGCCACGATAACCGGCGAGTCGGTGGTTTGAACGGTGCAAACTCCTCCCTCGAACCGAGCCAATCCATGAACACGGCAAAGAAGTGGTTTCTGATCGACGGCAATCGGCTGCTCGTTTCCGGTCTGTTCGTTCTCGGAGCCTTTCTCGTGACGTTCTGGCTCGTCAGCGCCGATCTCATCACGTTCGAACCAGCGAGCGCGGTCAAATCGCTGTTCGCGAGCGGGATCGTCTCCGGCGTGTTCTCGCTCATCACGATCACGCTCACGGTGAATCAGATGATCCTCTCGCGGGTGTTCGGCACGATCGACGGGCTGGCCGACCGGATCGACGGCTCGCTCGACTTCCGGCACACGGTCGAGGACATCGCGGGGGTTCCGTCGAGCCCGAACCAGCCCGACGAGTTCCTCGTGCTCATCGGCGAGACGATCTCCGAACGAGCCAGCGCGTTCGAGGACGAATGTGAGGAGTTCGATGGCGAGTCACGCGAGGAGATCGACGAGTATCTCGCCGACATCCGCGCGTACGCCGACCGTGTCGAGGACGTCGAAGGAACAGAGGACACCCTCGAAATCGTTTCGACGCTGTTGGGTCCCGCTTACGCCCAGAACCTGACCGCGACCGATCGCCTGCTCCGGAAATACGACGGAGAGCTTCCCGACCCTGCACGGGACGAGCTCGAAGCGATCCTCGAACTCGTCAAGTCGGTCGCGGTGGCACGCCAGTTCTTCAAGACGATCGCGATCCAGCAGGACCTCGCCCAGCTCTCGCGACTGTTGGCGTACTTCGGCGTTCCCGTCCTGCTGGGGACCTTCTTCGTGACCACGATCTACACGACGACTCCGACGACGACGGTCGCACAGCCGCTGTTGCCCGTCGTCGTCAGCCTCGGCGTCGCGGTCGTGTTCGTCCCGCTCGCGATCCTCCTCAGCTACATCCTCCGGGCCGCCTCGGTGGCTCGCTACACGATTTCGGTCGGGCCGTTCGTCCCACCCGAAGAGCGTCTCTGAATCGCTCGACTGGGACACCACTGCCGCCCGACCATCGAACGTGTTTTGACCGATCCGCCCGAACGGACGGCCGTGACGGCGACCGAGGAGTGGCGAGCGGCGCTCGCCGAGACGGGCGAACTCGACTCGGACGTGACCGAGCGCATCATCCGCGCCCACGGCGACCGAGGCGTGCGCGCGATCGAGGCGGTCGCCGAGCGCCGCGTGAAGCAGTACCGTGATTTTACCGTCGTCGTGGGTCACACCGAGGAGTACGTCGTCGAGGACGGCGGCTGCACCTGCAAGGATTCGGCGTACAATCTCGATGCTGACGACCCCGACCAGGCGTGCTGGCACGCCCTCGCGGTCGCGATCGCCCGCCGAATCGACGCGCTCGACCACCACGACATGTGGTACGCCGAGGTTCGCGAATTCCTCTGATTGCGGACGATTTTTGCTCTCCGACGCGTAGCTTCGGTCGTGATCGTCGCCCTCGCCGACACCCACGGAACGGACGCCCACCGCCTCGACGACCACCTTCTCGAAGCCGTCCGTGCGGCCGATCTCGTGGTTCACGCCGGCGATCTCACCACCGAAGCCGTTCTCGACGCGTTCGAGACCGAATGTCGGGAGTTCGTCGCCGTCCACGGCAACAACGCCACGCCGACGGTCCGCGATCGCCTGCCCACAGAGTGCGTCGTCGAACACGAGGGCGTTCGGATCGCGCTCACCCACGGTGACGACCGCGACGAAACGGGGCTGAGCCTGTTCGGCCGCGAGGAACGGGCCGACCTCGTGATCTCGGGCCATTCACATCGACCCAGGATCGTCGACACGGGCGAATGCACGCTCCTCAATCCGGGGAGCCACGCCGATCCGCGATGGAACCGTCCCGGCTACGCCGAACTCGCGCACGACGCCGAACCCCGTTTCGACGGCCGACTCCGCGATCCCGACGGAACTGTCTTCGAGGAGTTCCGGATCTCGGTGTAGCCCGATCCGCCCCGACCGCCCGAAACGGCTTTAGGCCGGCGTCGGTATCGTCTCACATGGTCTTTGGCATCGACCCGGTGCTCCTCGGGCTTCTCGCGGCCATCCTGCTCGTCGTCTTCGCCGCCTATCTGTTGCTCCGACGCACTGCGACCGCGTTCCGCGAGGGCAGCAGACGCGGCCGGCGGTAGCCGACGCGACGAACGCTGCCACCGAACGCCTTCTCAGGCCATCGCCCGACGAACGTCCTCGACGGCGCGCTCGACGTCCGATCGGTCGATGTCGAGGTGAGTACAAAACCGGACGACGTGCTCGCCGAACGCCGTTCCCTGCACTCCTTCGTCGGCGACTCGTTCGAGGAACGCCTCGGCGGTCGGCTCGGTCTCGACCAGGACGATGTTGGTTTCGGGCGACTGGACAGCGAGCCCATCGATGTCGTCGAGCCCCTCGGCGAGCACTGCGGCGTTTTCGTGATCCTCGGCCAGACGGTCGACGTTCGAGAGGGCTTCGAGGCCGGGCGCAGCGATGATCCCCGCCTGGCGCATCCCGCCGCCGAACAGCTTCCGGTGACGGCGGGCGCGCTCGATGAACGCTTCGCTCCCCGCGAGCATCGAGCCGACGGGTGCGCCGAGCCCCTTCGAGAGACAGAACATCACCGAATCCACTTCCCGAACGACCCGGCTCGCGTCCACGTCGTGGGCGACTGCGGCGTTGAACACCCGCGCACCGTCGACGTGAACGGGGATGTCGAGCTCGTGCGCCGCGTCGGCCGCGGCGTCGATCTCCTCGGGAGCGATCGCGACGCCGCCCTTGCTGTTGTGGGTGTTTTCGAGACAGAGCAGCCCTGTCCCGGGTCGGTGGGTGTCCTCCTCGACGTACCCCTCGTGGATGTCGCTTGGCGTGATCGTCCCACGTGACCCGCCGTCGACGGTACGGGGCTGGAGCCCCGAGAGCTGGGCGAGCCCGCCGACCTCCCACTTGTAGACGTGGCTCTCACGCTCGCAGAGCAGTTCCTCGCCCCGGTCGGTGTGGGTGCGCGCCGCGACCTGATTGCCCATCGTCCCGGTCGGCACGTAGAGGGCAGCCTCCATCCCGACTGCCGCCGCGGCCTCGGCTTCGAGTTCGTTTACGGTCGGGTCCTCGCGGTAGACGTCATCGCCGACGTCGGCTTCGCTTGCGGCCACGCGCATTTCGTCGCTGGGATGGGTGACGGTGTCGCTCCGGAGATCGATCATGCCGCCCGTAGCGTCCCGACGGTGAAATACGCTGTCGGTGGGCGAATCGTTTGCCTCGACTCCGATCCCTGCTCTGCCCGCGCTGGATCGTCTCGACGATCCTCATCCGGCAAGCATCACACTCCAGCAACGAACTCGCATCTGGTATTCGAACGACTGCGCCCGTGTAGCGCATCCGACGAGCAAACTCGTCGCGAGAACACCGGTTGAGCGCCACACCGTTGTGCTGTCACAGGAGACTGTGGTTCGGTATCGCTGGCGGAGATTTATACTGCCGTGTCGCCGTCCTTTCGTATGAACCGCACCCACGACCGCTACGATCTCCTCTACGAGCTCTACGATCGGTTCGACACCCGGACGCTCCGGGCGTACCAGACGTTCGTCGACGTGTTTCCGCCGGTGGACTCGCGGGTCGCGCTCGATCACTGGCAGGACGCCGAAAGCGCGCTCTCGGAGTCGAAAGCCGAGATCCGGGAGTCGTTCGATCGGGGCGAACCGCTCGCGACGATCGCGGCCCACGCCTCGCGCGACGAGGCGTTCACCGCGCTCGATCTCTGTGAGCGCCACGGTCGACCGGTGTCGGCGTTCGTCCTCGATGTCGACGAGACGCTGCGCTCGGCGGGCAGCACCGACAACGAGATTCCCCGCGAGACGCTCGGCTTCTTGACCGAATTCCACGAAGCGGGGGTGCCGATCGTGATCTGTACCGGCCAGACCTTGGAAAACGTGAAGGGGTTTCTGATCCAGGGTCTCGGCAGCGAGATCTTCCACTCCGGCGACCTCAGCGTGGTGTACGAGGCGGGCACTGGTGCGTTCACGCCCGGCCACGGCCCCGAGACCAAACAGCTTCTCTACGAGGAGTTGGACGAAACCATTCAGAACATTTTCTACCGGCTCCGTTCCGACGTGCTCTCCGAAGCGCCCGAGGAGATCCGGCGGGGCTGTCACCTCCAGGGCAACGAGTTCAACGTCACGCTCAAACCCAACTTCGAGATCGGCTCGGCCGACGCAACCCACGTGATCGACCGGGCGCTGGTCCACCAGCTCCGACTGCTCGGAAGGGCGGCGAGCGAAGCGTGCGATGCGAGCGAAGACGACGCTACGGCATGGGCGCGTGCATTCTACGCCGATGCCGATCCCGAAATCCGGACCGTGCTCGAAGCCGAGGGCGAACTTCCCGACCGGTCGGCAGACGAGGTGCCCGACGACCTCCGGGATCTCTTCGAGCGCATCGACGTCGCCTACTACGAGGGCGACGCCGCCGAGATTGGGAGCCGCGAACTCAACAAGGTGGTCGGCGTCGAGGCCGCCTTCGACGTGCTCGGGCTCGACGATCCCTTTGCCCTCGTGATGGGTGACTCGAAGAGCGATCTCCGGGTGATGGAGTGGGTCGCCGAGAATGATATGGGGATCGCGGCCGCGCCCGAACACGCTTCGATCGACGTCCTCGATCACGTCATCCGCACCGACGAACTCGTCTACGATCAGGGCGATGCCGCCGAGATCCTCCGGATCGTCTACGCGCTCAACCAGATCGCGCGTCTCGACTGACGAACCGTCGTTTTGGATCATTTTCCGACGTGTCGCGTCCGCGATCCGATGCGTCGCGTCCGCGTTCTGGTCCGAAGGCGGCCCGATCACGGCTCCGAGGGCCACGCCCCTGTCGAATCCAGTACGTATATCCGTCGTCCACACCGAGACGAACGGTAACCGACGCTCTCCGTCCAATCGTCCCCTGACCAACTGTCCCCGACCAACCGTTCCAGAACTCACCGATGTCCGCCATCCAGATACCGCTCCCGACGATCGCCCACTGGCCGCCCGGCGATCGAAACGCCACTCTCCTCCCCCACAGCCGATGAATCGCCGGACGTTTCTCCGATCGGTGGGGGTGATCGGCGCTGTCGGGACGAGCGGCTGTGCGGCACAGCTCAACCCGGTCGCCGAAACACCGACGCCGGAGCTCACGCCGACGCCCGAACCACCAGCAACCCGTGCGGGGACGGCACTCACCGGGATGTATCCCGGCGGGCCGAACCGCGAGGACGCGATCGCGAACCTCGGACTGTACACGGAGTGGCTCGACCAGCCGCCCGCGGTCGCGGTCGTGTTCGTCGACGGGCTGATCCCCGACGGCGCGAAGCAGGGGTTCGTCGAGGGACCGCTGACCGACATCTGGAACGCGGGCCACGTTCCCATGATCACGTGGCAGCCGTTCGCACAGGAGAAACAGCAAACGAGCGAGACCGTCGAGCGCGCGATCGCCGCGGGCGAACACGACGACCACCTGTCGTCGTGGGCGACGCTGCTCGAAGCGTGGGCCCGGCCGTACGGCGACCGCACGCGCGGACGGCGGTTTTACTTCCGACCGGCCCACGAGATGAACGGCAGCTGGTTCCCGTGGAGCGCGGTCGATTCCTCCCGGATCGACACGACCGTCACACCCGCCCCGAACGGCTCCGGCAGCGCGAACGGGAGCGGTGGCGAGAACTCGGCAGCCGGAACTCCGGAGGACTACGTCGAGATGTGGCGGCGGCTCTACGACGCGTTCGGGCGGACCGACCTCGACGCGACGAACGTCCAGTGGGTCTGGGCGGTCAACGCCGACGAGGTCGGTGGCATCCGGATGGAACGGTACTACCCGGGCGACGAGTACGCCGACTGGGTCGGCCTCGATGGGTTCAACTTCGGTGGGAGTCAGTCGTATTCGCGCTGGCGCACGCCCGAAGAACTGTTCGACCCGATGCTCGGCCGGCTGCGCGAACTGACCGACAAGCCGGTGACGCTGACCGAGTTCGCGACGAGCTCGTTCACGGGATCGAAAGGCGACGGCGAGTATCGACCCGCGCGAAAAGCCGAATGGATCGAGGCAGCCTACGAGTACGTCGCCGCAAACGATATCAAGATGACCTGCTGGTTCAACGTCGACAAAAGCGGGACCGACGAGGCCGACTGGGCGGTGTTCGGCGGCGAACGTGGCACCGAACAGGCGTCGGTCTCGGGCACGGAGTACGCTGCGTACGCCGCCTACAACCGGACGGTTTCCGGCGACGACTTCCTGGGTGCGCTGCCCGACTACCCGCCGCTGCTGACCGACGCGGAGTTCGCCGGCACGTTCTGAGCGAGTCACCACTTCCCGTCTCTATCGGTTTCCGTCCCGCTGAGAGCCACTCGTCCGACGACACATGTCCGATCCTGCCGACGCCTGCTCCTCAGCCGGCGTCGATCCCGTCACACTCGCCGACGATGTGGATCGCGTCCCGCGGCAGCGATAGCCGAACCCGCTCGCGGTCGTCGAGGCCCAGCCGGTCGTAGTCGGGCGGCGACAGCGTGGCCTGAACTACGTCGTCCGTGCCCGCCGGCGTGACGTCGATGCGGTAGCCGTCGCCCTCGAACACCCGACGTTGAACGTCTCCACGCAGCCCGTTCTGCCCGTCGGCAGCGAGATCGTCGACCACCGTGACGTACTCGGGTCGGATGCAGAACCAGACCACCTCGCCGACCGGGTACTCGTGGTCGGCAACGTCGAATCGGTGATCGGCCCATTCGAGAGCGGGAGTCCTCTTCTCCGCCGCGATCCGTGCCCGGAACAGGTTGGTGCTGCCGGTGAACGACGCGACGAACGGCGTCGCGGGCCGGGCGAACACCTCACTTGGCGTGTCGCATTGCTGTATCGCGCCGTCCTTCACGACGGCGAGCCGGTCGCCGATCGCCGTCGCCTCGTGCTGGTCGTGGGTGACGTACACGACTGGAATCGAAAGCGACGACAGGAGCGGTCGGAGTTCGTCGCGGAGCCGGCGCTTGATCGGCGCGTCGAGGTTGGCGAGCGGCTCGTCGAGCAACAGCGCCGCGGGGTCGGCGGCGAGCGAGCGCGCGAGCGCGACCCGCTGGCGCTCCCCTCCCGAAAGCGTCGCCGCTCGCTGGTCGAGCACGTCGCCGATTTCGAGCGTATCGGCGAGATCGCCGATGTTCTCCGTGGACGCCGCGGCGTACGCGACGTTCTCTCGGGCGGTCATATGCGGGAAGAGCGCTCCATCCTGAAACACGAGCACCGTCCCGCGATCCTCCGGCACACGGCCGGTGAGCTCCCTGCCGTTCAGCGTGATCGTTCCGGCGTCGGGGTCGGTGATCCCCGCAACCGCCGAGAGCAGCGTCGTTTTTCCACACCCCGACGGCCCGAGCACCGAGAGCACCTCCTCGTCGACCGCGAGATCGATCGGTCCGAGGTCGAACGCACCGTACGACTTCGTCAATCCGTCGATTGCGAGCATCTCAGTCCCAGGGGTTCGACGCGATGGTGTTGAGAATCACGAGCGCCGCGACCGCGATGACGACGAGAATGATCGCCACCGGATAGGCTCCATCGAGGCCGACCGAGACGAACGACACCCAGATCTGGACCGGCATCGTCCGGGGGTAGTACGCCAGCATCATGGTCGCGCCGAACTCCCCCATCGCGCGCGCAAAGGCGAGCGTCACGCCGGCGAGGATGCCTGGCGCGGCGAGCGGCAGCGTCACCCGGCGGGCGGTCGTCCAGCGGTTCTTCCCGAGCGAGCGCGAGGCGTGTTCGAGGGTTCGATCGACGCTCTCGAAGGCCGCCTTCGCCGTCACCACCACGAACGGCGAGGCGACGAACGTCTGGGCGAGCACGACACCGGCGATCGACCGTGTGAGCGGGAACCCGGCGTCGACCGCGGCCGCGCCGATCGGCGCGTTCGGCCCGAACACGGTCAGCAGGACGATCCCGCTCACCGTCGGTGGGAGCACCAGCGGCAGGATCACGGCCGCGAGCACCGCGTTCGTCCACCGCGTCTCGCTCCGTGCGAGCCAGTACGCGAGCGGCAGCCCGAACACCGTCGCGATGACCGCGCTGATCGAGGCCGACAGCAGCGAGGTGGTCGCCGCGTTCACCACCATCGGGTCGCCCATCCGACCGATGACCTCTCCGATGGGAACCGAGAGAAACAACGACACCAGCGGCGCGAGGTAGTAGAGACAGAGGACGCCGCCGAGCACCAGCGCGACGGTGAGCCAATCGATCGTCGGCGTTGCCGTCTCTGACTCCGTCGAGCGCGTCGCCATCTCAGAGCAAGACCGTGATATCCGACACCGCCGAGGACAGTTCTATCGGTGCTGTGCGCTGCCGTGACTGATTCGCCGACCGAGCCGCATTCGATCGGCTGTCGGGCTGCTTCGCGCTTGTGTTGGCTCCGCTCTCCTCACCGATCGCCTCCATGACGCGCTCGGGGACCGCTCCCTCGAAGGTCGGGAACTGCTCGCGCTGGACGAATCCGTGCTCGTCGAGATAGCTGCCGGTCGTGTGAACGTCGAACACCTCTAGGGCAGCGTCGCTCATCCTGCGGATGGTCGATCCGTAGCTGATGGGGCCACCCTGGATCTCCCGTCCGTTCGGAAGGCTGTACGAAACCGTCGCGTACCACTCCTCGTCGTACTGCGGGTTGCTGAGGTCGATCTCGTCGGGGAGGTCGATGTACTCGTACCCGCGCTCGACGGCCATGCTGCGGTAGGCGATCGCGGCGTCGATCGAGCCGGTCTCGAACTGGCTGATCAGCGCGGTCTCGGGATAGATCTGGTCGTTCTCCAGCACTCTTTCTTCGAGGTTCGACGCGTCGTCGTAGTACCGTGAGGCGAGTTCGAGCATAAATAGTGCCCGGTAGCCGAGCGGGTCCTGTTTCGGATCGGTACGACCGATGTCGACCGCACCGTTCGCCAGCGGTTCGTACCACCGCTTCTTCCCGGCGTCGGCGAGGCGTTGGCCGCCCTCTGTGTCCGGATTGTACGCGAGCACGACGGCGTTGCTCGTGAACACCGAGTGCCACGACGGGGAGAGCGGCTGCTCGAACAGCGCCACGTCGGCGACGCTCACGATGTCGGGGTCGCGTTTGCCTTCGGCGATCATGCGGGCGACGGTCGCCGACCCGTGTGCCTCGATCGTCACGGGCACGTCGACTGCGGGTTCGAGCCCGTTCGTCAGTGCGTTCTGCAGGCTCCCCGCCGAGAGGATCGCGATCGATGCGGACGTGCCACCACCGCTCTCGCGGCCGCTCCCGACACAGCCGGCCGCTCCCGCGACTCCCATCGCTCCGACGCTCCCGAGGAACGCTCGCCGCGAACATCCCTGCAAGCGTTGTTCCGGCGCGGACACAACTCCGTTATCGCAATCCGGACATAAAGCTCTTGCTCGCGGATCACGAGGGAGGGGTATGGACGCGGGGTTCGAGGCACGCTTACAGACCGACGGCGCGTCGTTCGAGGCGGCGGATGCGGCGCTGTTGCGCGCCGTCGACGAACACCGGTCGCTCAACGCGGCCGCCGACGCTCTCGGACGGTCGTTCTCACGCGCTCACAAGCGAATCACGGTCCTCGAAGACGAGTTCGGCGCGCTCGTCGAGCGCCAGCGCGGTGGGGTCGGCGGGGGCGGCAGCGAACTCACCGACGCTGCACACGACCTGCTCGCACGCTTCGACCGCCTCCAAACGGCGTACACCGGCACTGCTACCGTCGAGGAGACTGTTCTCCGAGGTCAGGTCATCGACCGTGACGGCGAGCTGGCGACCGTCGAGACGGCTGCCGGGACGGTGCGCGCGCTGGCTCCCGAGGCCACAGAGCGAGTTCAGGTGACGCTGCGGGCCGACGCCGTCACGCTCCACGCGCCGGACGACATCCCGGAGACGGGTGAGATGAGCGCCCGCAATCGATTCCGTGGTACCGTGGTCGATCTCGATCGTGGCGAGACGATCGTCCGCGTCGGTGTCGATATCGGGGCTACGGAGCCGCTGGCCGTGCTCGTGACCCACGACGCGCTCGCGGCGCTCGACCTCGTGGCCGGCGATTCGGTCGTCGCGTCGTTCAAGGCGACGGCGACCCGCGCGACGGCCGTCGAGTGACCTGCGGGATAACTGCTCTTCTCGAACCAGACCGGAGCCGCCTTTTCCGACCGTCTTCGCCGGTATCAACCTCTCTGATCAACTGCCGATCCGTGGATCACCGATGGTATTGATATCGTGGTATGAAATTTATTACTGTGTGGATAGCGTGATCTCGCGGCTTGATACCATCTAAGGACTGATTTCGGTGAGTCGGCCCGTGAACGCCACTACTCATCGAAGATCGCCCACTAGTTTTACGACGAGGGTCCTGCCAGCGAACGTACGGCTGGCACTGATCCGGTTTGGGTGGTGTCTGCCTGACTGTGCGATAAGACAGTCACCTCGATCCGATGTCCAGCGACCGCTGGGTATGCACATTGTTCAGAGCAACTGCTGGCCACGGTAACCACTGAACTCTGACAGAGCTACTCGCTTCCTTCGCTGCGTGAAAAGTGTCTGTCTGATCTCACCAAACCCTTGGATCGAGCGATGGATACACCCAATAAATCATAGAGCACTATATTGAAATTCCAGCGAGAGTCGAGCGTTTCCCTGACTGGAGAACGACGACACGATCGGCCGCGACGCACGAACCCTTTTGTCGGCCTGGACGAACCTCACGACATGACACGGGCGGTCGGGTACGAGCCGCGGAGCGTCAAACAGCTCCTCGCGGAGATGAAAGACATCGCAGAGCTGATGATCGACCTCTCGTACTCCGCCGTCCTGCTGCGGAGCGATGCGGTCGCGGAGGCCGTCCTCGACCTCGAAGCCGAGATGGACGTGCTCCAGCTCCGGACCCGGATGAGCCTGCTGATGGCCGCCCGGAGCACCGACGATGCGGAGGCGCTCGCACCGGTGCTCGGGATCGTGGGGGCGACCGAGAAGATCAGCGACGCGACCGGCGACATCGCGAAGGTCGTCGTCGAGGACATCGGACTGCCGCCCGCGATACGCGCCGCGCTCCCCGCAGCGGTCGAGACGCTGGTTCGCGCCCGCGTCGCCCCCGACGCGCGCTTCGCCGACGCAGCCCTCGGCGAGATCGATCTCGAAAGCGAGACCGGCGTGCGCGCGATCGCGATCCGGCGTGCGGGCGAGTGGCTGATGAACCCCGACCGCGAGACGCACCTCCGCCCGGACGACGCCGTGTTCTTCCGCGGTCCCGAAGAGGGGATCGCGGGCGTCTATCGGAGCACCACCGGCGAGCATTACGCGCCGCCGGACGCCCCCGAGCCCAGTATCGCCGACCTCGATCGCGCGATGGATTCGGTGGTGTTGATGAAAAACATGAGCGAGCTCGGTGTCGATCTCGCCTACGGCGCGGTGCTGTTCGACAGCGAGGACCTCGCGCGCGAGGTGGTGAGTTTGGAGGCCGAGGTCGACCAACTCCAATCGCGCTTCGAGGCGTGGACGCTGCAAGCGGCCGCGAAGGTCGACGATCCGGTGTCGCTCCGTGGGCTCGTCCACCTCGCCAGGAGCACTGAGGTCATCTCGGACGCAGCGGTCGAGATCAGCGAGGGCGTGCTTCGGGGGCTCGGCTCGCATCCGGTGATCGCGGAGGCCGTCAAGGAGTCCGACGAGGTCATCGTCCGGCTGACCGTCGCGCCCGACAGCGATCTCGACGGCGCGACACTCGGCGGCCGGATGGTTCGGACCGAGACCGGCATGGGCGTGATCGCGGTCCGGCGGACGACCCATGAGGCCGTTACTGTCGAATCAGTGACCGACGAGTCGGTGACCGAAGTGCGGGACGACTGGATCGTTTCGCCCGGGCCGGACACCGAACTCGCCGCCGGCGACGTGCTGCTCGCGAAGGGGCCGCAGACGGCGGCCGAACGACTCCGGACGCTCGCCGGCGCGATGTCGTAATCAGTCCCGATCCTCGTCGTCTTCATCCGGATCGTCTCGGTCGTCTGCATCGTGATCGTCGTCGTCCGCATCGTCTCCGTCGTTTCTACCTGAGTCACCGACGAACGGAAGCGACGATCGCCAGTCGACGAGAGCGTGAACGAGACTGCCGCCGAGCAGACCGACGGCTAGTAGCCCGAACAGTATCGGTTCCGGCATGCTCCGGCGTTCGCTCCACGGATTGAAAAGAAACCGACACATGACGATTTCGCTGACTACTGCGAGGACGACGCACCGAGCGCACGCAGGCGTCGGCCGTTTCGCTCCGTCATGGTCGGCTATTGCTCGCGGGCGAGTCGGTAGGCGGATATCAGCGTCAGGGTCACCGTCACGAGCGCCGCGCTGCCGAACGCGAGCGTCACGGCGAGGACGACAAAGAGCAGCGGCGAGCCGCGCGTGTCGGCCGCTGGCCCCGCGAGTTCGAGCACGCGATAGGCGTAGGCGAGGACCGCGACCGCGACGCCGGCCGCGAGCCCGATCTTCGCGTTGCGCGGGACCGACAGCGCCGCGGCGAACTCCGCGGTCGGCGGGCGTTCCGGAGCGTCGTTCGACACGTTCTTCCTCCCAGCGGCGGGCCCAAATCCCCGTTGATTCGGCGCGGATATCGAACGCCTCAAGAACGTTCGGCGGCCGTCATCGAACGATGACGAGCCTCGGAACCGCGAGCGCGGCTCCCGGTGAGATCGACACCGGGCGGCTGTCGGTCGGCGAGACCCGCGATGGGAGCCCGCTGGGACTGCCGGTCTGTGTCGTCAACGGCGCAGCCGACGGCGACACCCTCTACATCCAGGCCGCGAGCGACGGCGACGAACTCAACGGCGTCGGCGTCGTGCGCTCGCTGGTTCCACAGCTCGATCCTGACGACCTCGCTGGAACGGTTCTGGTCGTCGGGATCGTCAACCTCCACGCCTTCCAGGTGGCCGAACACCGCAACCCGATCGACGATACCAAGCTCAATCGGGCCTTTCCGGGCGACGAGCACGGCTCCTCCTCCGAACGCATCGCCGCCGCCGCCTTCGAGGCCGCCACCGGCGCGGATCTCGTGCTCGATCTCCACCAGGGCTCGACGAGTCGGATGATCCACGAGACCCGCGTGCGGTGTGGCCCGCGCCACCACCTCCACAGCGAGTGTCTCGAACTCGCCAAAACATTCGATTGCGGCCACATCTTGGACCAGAAGGGCCCCGACGGCCAGCTCGCCCGCGCCGCCCCCGATGAGGGCGTTCCGACGATCGATCCCGAGCTCGGCGGTGCGGTCGGGCTCGACGAAGAGAGCGTCGCGATCGGCGTTGAAGGGATCTTCAACGTGCTCACCGCGTACGGGTTCCTCGATGGCGACGTCGATCCCGGCGATCAGGTCCGTGCGACCGGGTTCGAGCAGTACGGCGCGCCCGCCGGCGGCCTCGTCGATTTCGCACCCGATCTCGGCGAGCACGTCGAACAGGGCGACCGGCTCTTCCACGTCACCGATGCGTTCGGCACGGTGCAAGCCGAGACCACCGCCGACGTCGACGGCGTGTTCTGGCGGACCCGCCGACTCCCACAGGTCGCCACCGGCGAGTACGTCTGCTCGGTCGGGACCGATATCGATCGCTTCTAGCCACTTTTTTACTGCGGGGGTCGCGCTCGCTACGCTCGCTTGACCCCCGCTTGTAAAAACCTGTTCTGCCGAGCGAAGTGAGGCAGAGCTCGGAAGACGAGCGGTGAGAGGCGCGACCGACGGGAGCGCCTCAATGCGAACGGCGAGGAACGAGCCGTGAGCGAAGCGAGTCTTCCGGTGGACTAAAAACACCCGCTCGCTCACTCCGTTCGCTCGCGGTGGGGTCGCTGGCACTTTCCGCAAACCGCACAGCACCGCCCAAGCCCTCAGTCGCTTCGCTCCTTCGCCCTCGATCCACCAGGAGAGCAAAGCTCTCCTGAGCCTCGTGGTTCGAAAATCAGAGATTTTCGTCACTAAGCGGGAGCGAAGCTGCCACGAGGTCCAAAAGAGCCAACGGCTCTTTTGAAGATCACGAAAGACGCGAAGCGTCTTTCGAACGAACTCGCTTTGCTCGTCGAGACGCCAGGTCCGCGCCGCACCGCCTCGCAACCGCCACCTACTGGTTCACCGCGCCCAGTTCATCAACCATGCCCACCGACCTCCGCTGTCCTGTCTGCGGAAACAGCTACGCCGACCACTGGCGCTGCGAGTGCGATCACCCGCTCGATTTCGCCACCCAGCCACTGCCGGACGGCCCCGCGCCCGCGTTCGCCGATCTCGACACCCGCGACGGACTCTGGGCGTTCGCGGACTTCCTCCCGATCGAACGGGCGGCCGATCTCGGCGCGGGCTGGACGCCGATCGTCGATAGCGAGGGACGCCTTCCCGCGGAAAGCCGGCCATCGGCCGGCGATGCGCCCGAGTGGAACGCGACCTTCAAACTCGAATACGTCTCGCCGACGGGGAGCTTCAAGGATCGCGGCGCGGCGACGACGATCGCGCGCGCGATCGAGTGCGGGGCCGACCGCGTGATCGAGGACTCTTCGGGCAACGCCGGAACCGCGATCGCGACCTACGCTGCCCGCGCGGGCCTCGACAGCGAGATCTACGTACCGGCCGACGCGAAGGCCGCGAAGCTCCGAGCGATCGAGCGCACGGGGGCCGACGTCGTGCGAGTGGAGGGCACCAGAGCGGCCGTCACAACGGCCGCGATCGAGAACGTCGAGAACGATGCGGGCTGGTACGCGAGCCATGCGTGGAACCCTGCCTTCTTCGCCGGCACCGCGACGTTCGCGCTCGAACTCGCCGCCCAGTGCGACTGGCAGGTGCCGGACGCGATCGTCTCCCCGCTCGGCCACGGTACCCTCTTTCTGGGGGCGTACCGGGGCTTTCGCGCGCTTCACGAGGCCGGCTGGACGGACGAGATGCCGCGACTGCTCGGCGCCCAGGCCGCCGGCTACGCACCCATCGTCGACAGACTCGACGGCCACACCGACCCCGACGACCCGAACGATCTCGCCGACGGCATCCAGATCCGCGACCCTGTCCGGATCGAGGCGATCTGCGAGTCGATCCAGGCCACCGATGGCGACGCCATCGCGATCGACGCCGAGACCACCCGTGAGGAACACGAGCGGCTCGGCCGAGCGGGCTTCGATGTCGAGCCGACGTGTGCGGTCGCGCCGGCCGCGCTCCACGAGTACCGCGAGCGCGGAGTCGTGGACGACACCGATCACGTGGTCGTTCCGCTGACGGGGGCGGGATCGAACGCGTGACTGGGGCTCGTGATTCGGAGTGGAATACGATACATCCCCGGTCCGAACGGCGCTATCTGCTCTGATCGCCGGTTTCGTTCCTTGGGACGCGAGCTTCGTCTTTCCCGGAGTGGTATGCTTGTGGAGCCCGAATTAACCCCGACACCAGCCAGAAGAGCAGATAACCGATGCCTGCGAGATACACCAACAAGAGTAGATTTCGAACCAATGCCGGCAGCCAGTTGGTGGGGACGAGTAGAGACAGCAAAAGCAGTAGTCCCAGTGTTCGTCTCAGCGACAGCGCGCGTCCCATGTGGAGTAGTGACGACCGTTCTCAAAAAGGGTGATCCTGTGCGGACCCAGAGAGCGGCTGTTGTTTGGAGACGGCTCACAGCAGCTCGTCGAGCCGATCGACGCTGGTTTCGATATAGCCCCAGTCGTTGGTGAACACTTCGAGCGAGAGCGTGCCGGTCCAGCCGTTCCGGAGTGGCTCGAACACCCGGTCGAAATCGATGGTGCCCGCGCCGAACGGGAGATGTTCGTCCTTCGGCATGCGAGTGTCGTTCAGATGGAGGTGGCCAACCCGATCGCCGTGTTCGTCGAGAAAGTCGGCCATTGCCGTTGCGTCCATTCCGTTCATCCGCGCGTGGCCGGTGTCGAGGGTCATGCTCGCGTCGGTTGCCTCGAACAGTCGCGGGAACCGCTCGGCGGGAAAGAACTCGCCGGCGACGTTCTCGACGCAGAGTTCGAAGTCGCGGTCGCGACCGAACGTGTCGAGGTCGTGGATCGACGAAAGGAGGTTTTCGTGGAGGAGGTCGTGCTCCCACGCCGGCGGCCACGCGTCGGTGCTCGCGTGAACGACACCTTTCTCCGCCCCGCATTCGATGGCGGTCTCGATCGCCGCGAGGAGTTCGCGGAGCGCGCCCTCGCGGACGTGCTGAAACGGCGAGGCGATGTCGAGCCGGAAGGGGAGATGTACCGCGAGATCGAGCCCCCGTTCGTCCGCGAGCGCGCGCACTCGATCGGCCTCGTCGGCGAGCGCACTGCGCTCGTGCGCACCGTCCATCATCAGTTCCACATAGTCGAGCCCGAGCGCGTCGGCATGCTCGAACGCTTTTTCATACTCCATCCCGAGCTGAGTGACGAACCCCCGGCGGATCGCGTTCATACCGCGCCTACGTGACGCTCCTTCTTAACCACTCCCGGGGACGAGGGTTCCCTCTGTCACCGCTCGGGATGGATCGGTGCGTCGAACCCACCCCTGACGAGGGGTTTGGCGATGTGGCGGCGCGCACACGGCGGCACCTCGTACCAGCCGAGTTCGAGATCGCGCTCGATCGTGCGCTCGATCTTTCCATCCTGACTGGTCCCGCAGTCCCGACACCGATACCCCTGGTCGCGGCCAGCACTCTTCATCGACCGCTCGCAGTCCGGACACGACGGTACCGCGGGTTCGGTCGTCACGAGATCACGGACGGCGAACTTCTCGAGTTTCAGGGTTCCGTCCGAGACCTCGCCACAGACGGTGAGGCGATCCCCGACCCGGAGCGCGCGCACGCGATCCCGGAACCGTTTCGTCGGTTCGAACGCGGCACACGCGAGCGACGCGTCACCGTCTTCGAGACCGACGAAGACGTGTCCGCCCCGCCGAGTCTCGGGCGGCGTCGCGACCGTTACCGAAACCCGATAGGCCCGCCCGTCGCGGAGTTCGCCCACGCTTCCCTCGCGGAGGTGGGCGTCGGTCCCCTGATTCGTGACGAATACACCTGTTCGCTCGATCGGTTCGCTCTCGATCCGGTCGGCGACGCCGCGCACGACCTCGGGATCGTCGCCTCGGATACCGTAGAGAATCGGTCCGGGAGCGTGGGGCACGCACACCGAACTCCCCTCGTCGCGGTCGACGGTGTCCCACGCCGCTGGATACCCCCAGTCGGCGGCCGCAACCACCGACTCGTGATCGACCTCGCGCGGCGTGCCTCGCCGGTGGGCCTCGCGGTACGCGATGTGCTCGTGGGTCCACTCGTCGAACGCCGCCCACGACCCAACCGCGGCGAGCGCGCCGATCAGCCCTCTCGCTTCCTTCCAGTCGGCGTGGCGATACCCGGCAGTCTCGATCAGCCGGCGCGCCTCGTCGATCGTGAGGCGCTCGCGGACGGCCCGACGGGCGAACTCGACGACCTTCTCCGACACCGCTCCGTCGGGCGCGACCACGACACCCGGATTCGTTCGGGGGCCGTCGGTTGCCGCCAGCGTCTCGACCGCCTCACGAGCGATGGCGAGCCCACGCTCGGCGTCGAGGTCGGTATGAATCGCGAGCGCCGCGTTGCCCCGCGTCTTGTGCTCGATCGCGGGGTTCAGTCGGACGAGTACCTGGCGCTCGACGGCACCATCCTCCCCGCGGACGCGTGCCGCCACTCGCGCGGCGAGATACGTCGTACACATCCCCCGCTCGCGCGAGTCGGTGTCGTCGATACCGATGACGGTCACATCCTTCCCACGACCCCGGCGGACAACCGCGTTCCGGCTCGGATCTCGTATATAAATCTACCGACGAGCGTGGCAGTAATCGCCGGAAGAGAGGGATATAGCGACGGCACAACCACTATATACGTGGCGATACTTACGTACGCCCATGTCACGGTCCGCACTGGTCGGCAACGTGACCGCGATGCTGGAGGACGCGGGGTTCCTCGTCAGCGACCGGTGTGCGGTCCGCCCGAAGAGCTTCGATGTCGCCGCGCGTCGCGGCGACGAGCTCCTCCTCGTGAAGATCCTCGGCAACATCGACGCGTTCGACGGCACCACCGGGGTCGAGATGCGCCGACTCGGCGGATTCCTCGACGCGACGCCCATGGTCATCGGGCTGCGGACGCGCGACGAGGAGCTGAAACCGGGCGTGATGTACCTCCGCCACGGCGTGCCCGTTCTCAGCCCCGACACCGCGCTCGATCTGTTCGTCGAGGAGGTGCCGCCGATGATCTACGCCGCGCCCGGCGGGCTCTACGTGAACATCGACGGTGAGGTGCTCGCCGACGAACGCGAGGATCGCGACTGGAGTCTCGGCCGGCTCGCCGACGAGCTCGGCGTCTCGCGGCGCACGGTCTCGAAGTACGAGGACGGGATGAACGCCTCGGTCGAGGTCGCCGCGCGGATGGAAGACCTCCTCGATGCGCCGCTCGCGAACCCGGTCGACGTGCTCGACGGCGCGGACGAGATCACAGAGGAGGACTCGACCGATGCGACCGACGCTCCCGACACCGACGACGAGGGCCTCGTCGCGGTGCTGACGCGAGTCGGCTTCGACGTCCATCCGACGACTCGCGCGCCGTTCAAGGCCGTCAGTGAGGACGACGGCGGGGCCGAGAACGTGCTCACCGGCCATTCCGCCTTCACGCGGACCGCCGAGAAGCGCGCCCGGATCATGAGTTCGCTCGGCACCGTGACCCGCACGCGATCGGTGTACGTGGTCGACGACGCCTCGCGCGACGCCGTCGACGACACCGCGCTGATCGAGCGCGAGGAGATCGCGGCGATCGACGATCCCGACGCGCTCCGCGACCTGATCCGCGAGCGTGCGAAGTCCGCCTAGAACCCACCTTTTTACTTCAGGGTGGTTCGAAAATCGCTACGCGATTTTCGTCAGTGCAAGACATCGAAGATTTCTTGCTTGCAATCAGAACGCTTCGCGTTCTGATGACATCACGAGACGGCGAAGCCGTCTCGAACGAGTTCGCGCGCCTCCGGCGCGCTCAACCCCTTGCAAAAAGGTTCATCAAAAACACCCGCTCACTCGGCCTGTGGCCTCGTTCGCGGTACAGTTGCTGACACTCTCCGCCCCGCAACCGCTCCACACAGCACCGCCGAAGCCCTCGTTCGTTTCACTCACTCGCCCTTCATCCACCAGGACCGCACCGAACCACACCGCCGACCGCACCACCCCGCTCCGCGGGCGGCCGCTCACCATCGATTCTGCAACGCGATACTCGCTCGTGAGTTCCGTTCGCGGCAAACAAATTTTCCCCCATCGAAAATCGTTACCGGTGAATGGAAACCATTATCAGGTCGACGGGCCAACAGACGGACGATAGGACAATGGCACGCTTAGAGCTACGGGACCTCCACGCACAGGTCGCGGAGGGCGGCGAGAAGATCCTCGACGGGGTCAATCTCGAAGTTCGATCGGGCGAGATCCACGCACTGATGGGACCGAACGGGTCAGGGAAGTCGACGACCGCGAAGGTCATCGCCGGCCACCCTGCCTACGAAGTCACCGACGGCGAAGTGCTCGTCCATCTCGACGAAGACGAGTTCGAGGACATCGAGATCCCCGAGGACATGCGGACGGTGAACCTCCTCGATCTCGAACCCAACGAGCGCGCGGCGCTCGGCGTCTTCCTCGGCTTCCAGTACCCCGCCGAGATCGAGGGCGTCACGATGGTGAACTTCCTTCGGACTGCCCTGAACGCCAAGCTCGAAGAGCGCGAGGAGCTCTTCGAGGACGATGAGGGCGAGGAAGCAGAGGCCGACGCGGACGACGAGGACACGGGCTACGACACCTCGCCGATGGAAGGCGATGTCGAGGAGGGCGACGTCGGCGTCGCGGAGTTCCAGGAGATCATGGCCGAGAAGATGGAACAGCTCGACATGGACTCCCAGTTCGCCCAGCGCTACCTCAACGCGGGCTTCTCGGGCGGCGAGAAAAAGCAGAACGAGGTGCTCCAGGCCGCAATCTTGGAGCCGTCGATCGCGGTGCTCGACGAGATCGACTCCGGGCTCGACATCGACCGGCTCCAGGACGTCTCGAACGGGATCAACGCGCTCCGCGACGAGCAGGGCGCGGGCATCCTCCAGATCACCCACTACCAGCGGATCCTCGACTACGTCGAGCCAGATCACGTCCACGTGATGCTCGACGGCAAGATCGCCAAAAGCGGCGACGCGGATCTGGCCCACAAGCTCGAGGACGAGGGGTACGACTGGGTCCGCGAGGAAGCCTACGAGACAGCCTGATAAGGCTTCGACCACTACAACACACACCATGAGTTCCGACCAAGACCACCTGCGCGAGACCGACTCGGAAGCGCGCTTCGAGTTCAAAAAAGAGGAGAGTTCGGCGTTCCGCGCCGAAAAGGGCGATCTCGACGAGGAGACGATCCGCCTGATCTCCGAAGACAAGGACGAGCCCGAGTGGATGCTGGAGCGCCGCCTGCGCGCGCTCCAGCAGTTCCACGCGATGCCGATGCCGACCGACTGGCCGGGCCAGCCCGACCTCTCGGAGGTCGACATCGGCGAGATCGTCCCGTACATCCGTCCCGACATCGACGCCCGCGGCGGTGTCGACGACTGGACCGACCTCCCCGACGAGATCCAGGACACCTTCGACAAGCTCGGCATCCCCGAAGCCGAGAAGAACGCGCTCTCGGGCGTCGGCGCACAGTACGAGTCCGAGATCGTCTACCAGAACATGCAGGAGCGCTGGGAGGAGAAGGGCGTCGTCTTCTGTGACATGGACAAGGCAGTCCAAGAGCACGAGGAGATCGTCAAAGAGCACTTCATGACGAACTGCGTGCCCGCCAGCGACAACAAGTTCGCGGCGCTCCACGGCGCGATCTGGTCGGGCGGCTCGTTCGTCTACGTCCCCGAGGACGTCACGGTCGAGATGCCGATCCAGGCGTACTTCCGGATGAATTCGGAGGGGATGGGCCAGTTCGAGCACACCCTCATCATCGCCGAGGAGAACTCGGAAGTCCACTACATCGAGGGCTGTTCGGCTCCGCAGTACAGCGAGTTCAACCTCCATTCGGGCGGCGTTGAGGTGTTCGTCGGCGAGAACGCCCACGTCCAGTATTCGACCGTGCAGAACTGGTCGAAGAACACCTACAACCTCAACACCAAGCGCGCGATCTGCGAGCGCGAGGGCACGATGGAGTGGATCTCGGGCTCGATGGGCTCGAAGGCCACGATGCTCTACCCCTCGACCATTCTCAAGGGCCGCGGCGCGACGGACAACCACATCACGATCGCCTTTGCGGGCGAGGGCCAGAACATCGACACCGGCGCGAAGGTCTACCACAACGCGCCCGACACCAAGTCCACGATCGAATCCAAGAGTATCAGCAAGGACGGCGGCCGCACGAACTACCGTGGCCTCGTCCACATCTCCGACGGCGCAGAGAACTCCTCCACGAGCGTGGAGTGCGACGCGCTGATGTTCGACAACGAGAGCACGTCGGACACGATGCCGTACATGGAGATCGAGGAGTCGAAGGTCGACGTCGCCCACGAGGCTACTGTGGGGAAGATCGGCGACGAGGACGTGTTCTACCTCCAGTCCCGAGGATTGGACGACGACGACGCAAAGCAGATGATCGTTGCCGGGTTCATCGAGCCGATCACCGAAGAACTACCCATCGAGTACGCGGTCGAGCTCAACCGGCTGATCGAACTCGAAATGGAAGGGAGCCTCGGGTAAGCTCCCCATCGGATTATCGCAATGAGTACACAGGTACACGCAAACCTCACGGAGGAGCAGGTCAGGCAGATTTCCGAGGGACTCGACGAACCCGAGTGGCTGCTGGAGACACGTCTCGACGCGCTCGACACGCTCGAAGAGCTGGAAATGCCCGACGTCATCCGGACGCCGGGACGCAACTGGACCAACCTCTACGATCTCGACTTCGAGGGGTTCGTCGATCCCCTCACTGCGGCCGAGGAGAAGGACCAGGTCGGGCCCAGCGAGGTCGAGGTCATGTCGATCGCCGAAGCGCTCGACGAGCGCGAGGAGCTCGTTCGGGAGCATTTCGGCTCGGTCGTCGATCCCGAAGACAACTACCTCACCGCGCTCTCGACCGCACTCTTCAGCACTGGAACCGTGGTCTACGTCCCCGAAGGCGTCGATGCCGAGGACGTCACCGTTCGCACGCGGATGAACTCCCAGTCGCTGTTCAACTACACGCTCGTCGTCACCGAGCAATCGAGTTCGGTGACCATTCTGGAGCGTCAGACGACGGGCGAGGACGTCGACGGCGAGCGATACTACTCCGGGATCGTCGAGATCGACGCCGGCGAGAACTCGAACGTTCAGTACGGCTCGCTCCAGAACGTCGACGAGGAGACGTACACCTACACCCTCAAGCGCGGTCACGCCGACAGCCACGCCACGATCAACTGGATCGAAGGGAACGTCGGCTCGCGACTCACCAAGTCCTCGGTCGAGACCCGACTTCTGGGCGAGGGCTCGGAGTCCCAGATCGTTGGCGCGTTCTTCGGTCACAACGACCAGCACTTCGACGTCGCCGCGCGGGTCTGGCACGAGGCCGAACACACGACCGCCGACCTCGTGACCCGTGGCGTGCTCGACGACGACGCCCGATCGGTGTACGAGGGCGTTCAGGACGTCGGATCGAACGCGTGGGATACGTCTTCGTACCAGCGCGAGAACACCCTGATGCTGAGCGACGAGAGCGAGGCCGACGCCTCACCGAAGCTCATCATCAACAACCACGACACCGAGGCGAGCCACTCCGCCACCGTGGGACAGGTCGACCAGCAGGACCTGTTCTACATGACCTCGCGCGGGGTGTCGCCACGCATGGCACGGAACATGCTCGTCGAGGGCTTCTTCGTGCCGGTGCTCGAAGAGATCGCCGTCGAGGAGTTCCGCGACGACCTCGATGACCTCGTGGCCGAGCGGCTGCGGGAGTAATCGCTTAAGTTCTTCCGTTCACGAACAACGGTATGGACGTCCACGAGGCATCGGTTTTCGAGCGCATCTTTTCCGGGTGGTCCCCGTGAGCGTGAGCCAGCCGGTGGCCTCGGACCACCAGCTCGCCCGTCTCCTCCAGATCGGGGTCGTGTTGGAGGAGGTCGTCGAAGCGCGCGCCCACCAGCATTACCAGTCGTTCGAGGCGGATCTCGACCCCGCAATCGAGGACTTACTGGAGCACGCCGCCGAGGAGTCGGCCGAGCACCGCGACCGTCTCTCGGGGCTGATCGACGAACTCGACGCCGAGCAGATCCCGTTCGAGCAGATCGAACCACTCGTCGCCGACCACTACGAGCGCGATCGGGACACCGACGGCGTGCTCTACGATCAGCTTTGCAACGAGGAAACCGCCTACAAGTTCTACGACGATCTCATCGCCGCGATCGAGTCCAGTACTGTGGAGTTCGGCATCGAGCGCGAACGACTCGTCGGGACGCTGTCGGCGATTCGCGAGGAGGAAGCAGAGGGAGCGGAGGAGGTCACGAAACTCATGGAGGAACGCGAATGAACACCGTCGAAGCGAAGCATCGACGAGCACACGCTCCGTGCCGGAGGTGGCTCGCGTGAACAGTGTCGAAGCGCCGCTTCGACTGGCTCACGGCGACCACAGGCGGTGGTCGCCATGAACACGGCCGAGCAGTACCTGAAAGCGATCTATCTCGTCCAGCAGGTCGAGAACGGCCCGGCGGCCACAGGCAGATTGGCCGACACGCTCGACGTGAGCCCCGCGAGCGCCAACGAGATGATCGGGAAGCTCGAATCTCGCGGGCTCGCCGACCACGAGAAGTACAAGGGCGTCACGCTGACCGACGAAGGGATCGAACGCGCGCGTGATTCCCTCCAGACGTACTGCATCATCGAGCGGTTCCTCGTAGAAGTGCTCGACGTCGAGGAGTTCCGCGCCGAGGCGAGCCAGCTCGAAAGCGTGATCGACGAAACGGTGGCCGAGCGCCTCGACACCATCATCGACCGCGAACCTCAGTGTCCCGACTGCTTCGCCCCCGACGAGGACGTCTGTGCGCTGCTCGACGCCGAGCCCGGCGCGGCGGACTAGTTTTTCGCAAACGCGCACAAAATCGAACTTACTGTCTGTCGGCCCACGTCTCCGGCGGTGGGACGATTCCTGACGCGGCGAGTACGAGGACGACGAAATAACAGCCGAGTGCCGCCGCACCTGCAATAACGAGCCAACCAGCGGAAACGACCACGGCAAACACGCCGAGACAGAGGGCGGTGCTGACGATCACGGCTCTGAGTGTTGGCCGGGCCCAGAGCCGACGGACGCGCTCGGGATCGCGACCGGCGAGCACCTCGAAGCCCACGGTCGATCCGGAACCGAACAGGATCGCCGATGACGAGACGTCGATCTCGCGGTTCCAGACGACCGCGATCGCAATGGCGAGAACGGCCCCGGCGAGCGCTCCGTCGGCCAGCCTCGTCGGCGGTTCACGGGATGTCGTCCGTTCGTCGGCCACGTCTGCCTGATCTCGGGTGATCCAGACAGAAAAAGACGAGTCTCGAAGCGTTCAAGTACGATCCAGAGGTACACCGAAGTGAAGTCCCGTGGTGTCTCGCCGAACGTAGTCGTTCGAAACGGCTTCGCCGTTTCGTGATGGCGAAAGACGCTTCGCGTCTTTCGAACCATGAGGCGAGGCTCACGGGACGACGAGTGAAACGAGGAGTCCCGTGGTGTAGTGGCCAATCATATGGGCCTTTGGAGCCCACGACGGCGGTTCGAATCCGCCCGGGACTATTCAAACTTCTTACACACTCCAGCCCGATGATAGCGGTGCGTCCGCGGAGGAGTGCCAGCGTGAACGACCGCGCACGGGCGTGGTCGGCCTACGAAAAGGAGGCACCACTATCAACACTCACGAGGCCGCCGCCGCGATCTCGACGTTGACCACCGTACACGGGACACAGCGGTTCTCGCCGACGTGTTCCGGCTGTCGAAATCGGGAATACAGCCCCATCGACTGGCGTTATCGGCCCAATCCTGTTCAATCGTGTGGTCGCGTGAACGCTTGCCGTGGCTCGGAATCCGTATGGCCGTATCGCTACCCGGTGACAACGGGAGCAGTTCGGACTCCGTCGCGCGAACTACTCTTCGGGCGCGTTGTCGTAGTCCCCGCCGTATTTCATGAAGACGTAGGCGAGGCCGAGCGTCGAGAGCATGAAACTCATCGTGGCGACACCGAGGGTCTTCGCGCTGTTCGGAACCGCGGGCCCCGAGGACTCTCCGCCCCCGCTACTCGCGCCGCCTTCCTGAACGACGATCGTCCCGACCATTCCGACGGCCTCGTGGGGTGCGCAGTGGTAGGCGAACTCGCCGGCTTCTTCGAAGGTGTGTTCGAAGGTGATATCACTGCCCTCCTCCGGGCTTCCGCTGTCGAACGCACCGTCGTCGGCGACGACGTTGTGTGCGCCACCCTCGCCGGTCCACTCCCAGACGACGGTGCCGCCGGGCGCGATGGTGGCTTCCTCGGGACCGAAGGAGGTCCCCGATCCCGTACCGACCTCCACCGTCGTCGTGCCGCCGCCACCGCCTCCGCTCGAACTGTTGCCTTCCTGTGCCGCCGCCGTACCGCTCGCGCCCGCGACGGCCGCCGCCCCCGCTGCCGTCCGGAGGAACCCCCGGCGGCTCACTGGTCCGTCGGCGTCGGTTTCGCTCATACCACTCCTATCGACTGGCGCGTACTGAACATTACGATGCGACCCCACCTTTTTGCTGCGGGGGATCGCGCTCGCTGCGCTCGCGCGACCCCCGCTTGCAAAAATGTGTCTTCGTGAGCGGAGCGAACGAAGGCTCGGAAGACGCTTCGCGTCTTCCGGTGGATCAAAAACCCCCGCTCGCTCCCTGCGGTCGCTCGCGGTACAACCCAGTTGCCCACCGCACCACGACCGCAAACCGCACAATACCCCCGAAGCCCTCGGTCACTCACTTCGTTCTCGTGAGTAGCGCGGGACCTTCGGTCCCGCGGACCATGCGAACGGGCGTTCACGAGAGCGAAGCTCTCGTGCAGCCCATCAGAACGGCAAAGCCGTTCTGAGGACGCTTCGCGCCCGTGAGCAGACGAAGCGAACGAGAGCTCGAAGTCGTTCGAAAGGCGCTTCGCGCCTTTCGTGATGACGAGGGAGCTTCGCTCCCTCGAACCACGCGCAGCGCGTGCTCCGGCGTTCGTGACCTCGCCCTTCATCCGCCAGGAGAGCAGGCTCTCCTGAGCCTCGACTCGCTCCGCTCGTCGAGACGCCAGGCCCGCACCACAGCCGCCGCTCCAGAGCGCAACCATCCCGAAAAAAGCGGTCGACTGTTGTCGTTTACGACGGTGCGACGGTGACCTGCCGGCCGCGGTCGATCGCGTTTTCGAGTTCCTCCGCGATCGCGCTGCCACGCGAGACCTGAACCTCGCCGCCCCGTGAGACGGTCGCGGTGAACAGGTACTCGCCGTCGGCCTGGATCTCGACCGTCTCGCCAGCGTAGCCGTCCATCGGGATCACGACGTGTCGCGAGGTGATCTCGGGCGTGACGATATCGCCCGCGCCGCTCGCTCCGCCACCGCCGCTCCCGCCGTGGCTGCCGCCACCACCACCACCGCTATTCGCGTTTCCCGATCGGCCACCCCGACCGTCCGGTCGCTCGTCGAACGTCCGCACGTCGATGCTGATCCCGAGTCGGTTCTCGATATCGGTGATCCGCCCGCCGCCCTTGCCGATCACCGTCGAGATGTCGGCCTCCTCGACGTAGACGACTGCGGTGTTCGCGCTTTTCAGGTCGACCTCGCAGTTGCCGTGTGCGACCGACCGGATCTCGCGCTCGATCTCCTGTTTCGCGATCCGATCCACGCCGCTGTCCTCCTCGTCGGCGTCGCCCACCGGAACGGTGACGACCTGGCGATTGAAACTGTAAATTTCGTACTCCGGTCGCTGGGTCTCGAAGTCCCGAACCTGGATCACCGGCCGCGCGAGGTCCTCCTCGGTGAGTCCCTCTGGGACCTTGACCTCGGTTCGAACGTCGTAGACCGTATCGATCTCGCCCGCCTCGACGTACACCACGGTATCGACGACCTGGGGGATCATCCCGAGCTCGACCCGGCCCACCAGCCGCCCGAGCGCGTCGATCGCTCGCGTGGCGTGGACCACGCCGATCATCCCGACGCCCGCGAGGCGCATATCCCCGAACACCGAGAAGTCCTCGGTCTTCCTGACCTCGTCGTAGATGGTGTAGTCCGGCCGCACCATCAACAGCGAGTCCGCGGTGTTCTCCATCCGGCCGTCGAGTTCGGTGTACTGGGTGATCTCGGGACCGACCTGGAGATCGCGGGGCTTCTCCATCGTTTTGACCGAGAACGCCGAATCGGCCAGAAAGCCCGCGACCGCACCAGCGAGCGTCGACTTCCCGGCCCCGGGAGCGCCCGCAATCAGGACGCCGCGCTGATGATCGAGCAGTCGCTCACGGAGGTCGTCGGCGTAGTCGTAGTCGTCGAGTTCGGTTTCGACGATCGGCCGCACGGCGGTGATCTCCAGCCCGTCGGCGAACGGTGGCTGGGCGATCGCGATCCGGTAGTTGCCGAACTGGACGATCGTCATCCCGTTCCGATCGAGTTCGGTGAACCCGTCGCTCGACGCCCGCGTGGCGGTCTCGATCTCCGCGATCCACTCCTGGAGATCGTCCTCCGTGAGCAGGTCGTCGCCGATCGTCTCGAAGCGCATCTCGCCGACCGCACCGCGCTTCGCCATCGGTGCGACCCCGGTCTTGAGGTGGACGCTCATCGTCTCGTCGTCGAAAAAGTCCTCGATCGCGAGGTGCTCGGGCGCGTCTCCCCGGATCTCGGGATCGACGTACTCGACGTCGAGTCCTTTCGCGCGGGCGACCTCACTCTGGACTTTGTCGCTCGTGAGTAGCGTGGCCTCCTCCTCCGCAGCGAGATCGCGGATCAACGCGTCGACGGCCCCCTCGTCGGAAGCGTGGCGCTCGCCGTCGCCCGGCCGCCGGCCGACGTACTCCACATCGATGGTCCCTTCGTCAGCGAGTTCGGCGAGGTGCTGGAGCTCTTCGAGCCCGTCCCAGCCCGACTCGCGGCCGTCGTTGGCCTGAGATTCGAGTTCCACGACGACCGCCTCGGGGATCGCAACGGTCTCCCCCTCGAACGAACCGCTCTCCACTCGTTCGGACACGCGTCCGTCGATAACCGCGCTCGTGTCCGGTACGACAGTCATGCGTGTCGTTCGGCCGGCAGGATCAAAAGGGTGTTCAAGCGCGGGCGGAAGGGCTTATGCCGTTTCTCGTGGACTGTGCTTCCATGGCTGCTGCCACGGATCTCACCCGCGACCTCGTTGCGATCCCGAGTCACGACGACGAGACCGATGCTGGTGACTTCATCGAGACCTGGCTCCGCGAGGGGACCGACGCCGACGTGACCCGCGATGGGGTTGGCAACGTCATTGCCCGCCGAAACACGGATGCCGACACGGACGAGTCGATCGCGCTCGTCGGTCACCACGACGTGGTTCCACCGGACGATTCACAGACAGCGGACGGCGAGTACGTCGTCGAGGAACGCGATGGCCGGCTCTATGGCCGCGGTGCGGCGGACATGAAGGGCGCGGTCGCGGCCGCGATGTGTGCCTTCCGCGATAGCGAGGTGCTACGCACCTCGGACAGTCGGACGCAGTCCGACGACACCGACCCTACAGTGGAACTCGTCTTCGCGAGTTTCGCCGGCGAGGAGATCGGCGGCGAGGGCGCACGCCACGCCATCGACGAGGGGTTCGCGCCCGACTACGCGATCATCGGCGAGGGCACGACGGGCTACTCCGCTCCTGGAACGACCGATGTCGCGGTGGCACACAAAGGCCGGCGGGCGAGCACCATCACTGCCCGCGGGACGGCAGCCCACGCGAGCGAACCCGAAGCCGGCGAGAACGCCGTCTACACCGCGTGCGAGGCGGTCGAGACCGTTCGCGGGATCGACGCACCATCCACCGACGTGTTCGGTGAGCGGGTACGGGGAAGCGTTGTCGTGACCGAGATCGATGGTGGCTCGGCGTGGAACGTCATTCCGGAGTCGTGTTCGATCACCGTGGATGAACGGACGGTTCCGGGCGAGCGCGCTCCGCTGGCGGCCGTCGAGGATTCGGAACGCGTCGAGTGGGCGGTCGATCAGGACCTCCCGCCAATGGCGTGTGACGACGAGGCGTTCGCCGAGGCGGTTCGCGCGGCCGCCGCCGAGGCTCAGGAGAGCGAGCCCGAACTCGTCACGAAACCCCACGCGACCGACGCGGGCTGGCTCGCCGAGGCAGGCGTGACCTGCGTGATCTGTGGCCCCGCCGAACCGGGCGAGGCCCACACCAAAGACGAGAGCGTGTCGCTCGCCGTCCTCGATCGGTGTTACGAGATCTACCGCGAGGCGGCCGAATCGATCGGCCGGTAGGCAAGAATTGATAGGGCGGCGCGCCGGCTGTCGGGTATGGCATCCGACGCCACGGTCGACGCCTACGACGATCTCCTCGAACGCTACGAGCGGATTTCCAACATCCAGAGCGCAGCGGGCGTGCTGAGCTGGGATCAGGAAGTCATGATGCCCGACGGCGGCACGCCGGCACGCTCGGCCCAGCGCTCGGCGCTATCGGCGACGAGCCACGAGCTCCTCGTCGAGGACGAGACCGAGACCGCACTCGAGGAGGCTGAGAGCGCGGATCTCTCGGGCGAACAGGCCGCCGTCGTCCGAGAGATCCGTCGCCAGTATGACCGCGCGGCGCGCGTTCCGACGGATCTCGTCGCCGAAATTTCCCAGACCACGAGCGAGGCGCTCCCGGTCTGGAAGGAGGCGAAAGCCGAGGACGACTTCGAGACGTTCGCGCCGATTCTGGAGGAGCTGCTCGATCTCAAACGGGAGTACGCCGAGCACATCGATTCGAGCCGGCCGCCGTACGAGGTGCTGTTCGAGGACTACGAACCGTATCTCGGGCTCGACACCGCCGAGACGATCCTCGACCGGCTCCGCGAAGAGCTCGTTCCGCTGATCGACGAGATCGGCGAGAGTGATGTCGAGCTCGCCCGCCCGTTCAGCGGAACGTTCGACGCTGACGCCCAGGAGACGCTTGCGCGCGACGCGCTCGACACCCTCGGCTATGACTGGGAGCGGGGCCGTCTCGACACCGCGCCGCATCCGTTCTCGACCGGCACGCAGTTCGACGCCCGCGTGACGACGCGCTTCGACGAGGAGGACCCGCTCGGCGCGCTCACGAGCACGGTCCACGAGTTCGGTCACGCGACGTACACTCTTGGACTGCCCGACGAGGAGTACGGAAGTCCGCTGGGTGAGAGTCGGAACCTCACGGTCCACGAATCCCAGTCTCGGCTCTGGGAGAACCACGTCGGCCGATCGCAGCCGTTCTGGTCGCTCTTCTTGCCGAAAGTCAAAGAGCGCTTTGCGGGGCTCGACGATGTCACCGCGCGGGACGCCTACGAGGCCGCGAACCGGGTGTACGACGACAACCTCATTCGCGTCGAGGCGGACGAACTCACCTATCACATGCATATCGTGCTCCGGTTCGAGATCGAACGCGCGCTGATCGAGGGCGATCTCGACGTGCGCGATGTGCCCCAGGTCTGGAACGACAAGATGGACGAGTATCTCGGCATCCGTCCCGACACCGATGCGGAGGGCTGTCTCCAGGACATCCACTGGTCGCACGGTTCCTTTGGCTACTTCCCCACCTACTCGCTTGGCAGCGTGCTTGCCGCGCAGCTCTACGCGAGCGCCGACGAGGAGATCGACGATCTCGACGGCGACATCGAGCGCGGCAAGTTCGACGCGCTCCACGACTGGCTCACCGCGAACGTCCACAGCCACGGCCAGCGCTACACCACCCCTGACCTGATCGAGGAGGCCACCGGCGAGGCGTTCACCGCCGATTACTTCCTCGATCACGCCAGGGCGAAGTACGGCGCGCTGTACGATCTGTAGGCCAGCGAGGCAGCAGAAGTCCGCTTCTGACCCGATTTCGGTCGGACTGCTCTACCGTTCTCGACCTCCGCTACTGTCCGTCATCGTCCCACTCTGTCACACCGTTCGCGATAAGCGTTAGCACCGACCACCAGAGCTATATGAGTGGTGCGTCATACCGTATCATGTATGGCGACCGCACCCAACGATGCCGACGCTGACGTCGACGAGTTCCTCGCGCAGCGCGGCCACGAAACCGGGTCGCCGGGATGGGGAGAGAGCTACAACAAAAAGCAGTGCCCGGACTGCGGTGGGCTTCACGAGGCCGACGCGACCACCTGTACGGTGTGTGGCTGGACGCCGCGATCGGCCTGATTCTGGAATCCGACCGTTCGACGACGCGACGAAGCCCGTAAGTCAGTCCGTCTCTCACGGCGAGACATGGGCATCATCAGCACGTTCGGAACCGTCGTGACGCTCGTGCTCGCGCTGCCGGTGGCGGTGCTCGGCACGCTCTTTCTGGCCCAGGGACAGACCCTGTCGGGCATCGCGATGATCGCCGTCGCGGTGTTGATGTTCGTGGTCAAAACCTACGTCACCACGCCGGACGATCTTCCCATGATGGCAGCCGAGCGGACCGTCGACACGATCGCGAAAGACCCCGGCGAGGACGAGCGGAACTAATCCGCAGCGGGGGCCTCGGTCTCGCTGAGCACGTCCTCAACCGTGACACCAGAAGGCCGGTTGTCGAGCAGCACGTCGATCGGGAGCGTTGGCGCGCCGCCGATGAGGTCTTCGAGCAGGACGAGGCGCTCGCGCGCGCGGCTCATCCCGACGTAGAACACCCGACGCTCGTTGTCGGTCAGCATCGGCACCGGATCGGTGTTCTTGGTGAACGGCTCGTCGCCGGGGATCGTGACGTCGTCGTCGACCGAGGCCGCCATCTGCTCGACGACTTTCTCCGTGAGGTCGGTCGCGACGAACACGTGATCGGCCTCGCGACCCTTCGCGGAGTGGATGGTGCCGACACGGACGCGATCGCGGTCGACGTCCTGATACTCCCCGCCGAAGTACGCCCCGACCGACTGCGTCTGGAACTGGGAGACCTTCCGAAGCATGTCGTCGGCCGATGCCGGTCCGGGCATGAACGGGACGTGCTCCTCGACGAGTCCGGGATCGATCGTGAGTTCGGCAACGTCCTCGACGCCCGCCGCCTCCTGCTCGTCGTCGAGCGCGTCGTAGAGGGCGTCGCGGTGGTTGGTTCCGAAGGCGGTGTCGGCGAGCATGTCGGCCAATCGACGGGCTTCGAGCCCCGTGATGGGCTCGCCCTCGTCGACCCGCTCGATCGCGCCGACGTAGTCGTCGAGCCGATCGGTCCACATCCGCTGGTCGGTGAGCGCCTGGAAGGGAATCCCGTCGTCGATGAACTCGTCCATGAACCGGAACAGCTGGTAGCGCGCTCGAAAGAGGATCATCATGGTTTCGTCGGTGTTCTCGACCGTCGATCGGACGTTCCGAACGAGATCGAGCATCGACGGGCTGTGGACCGCCTCGACCGTTCCGCCTTCCGTTCTGGGTCGGAGGTTCTTCTCCTGGCGCTGCTCGATGTGACGCACCTCGCGGTTCACGACGTTCAGTACGCGCGACGGCAGCCGGTAGGAGTTGTCGAGGATCACGTCTTCTCCCACCTCGTCGAGCAGGAGCTGTGGGTCCGCGCCCTGCCACGCGTACACCACCTGGTCGTCGTCGCCCGCGATCAGCGCGCGCTCGACGTGGGGCTTCCACGCCTCGTACACCTCGTGCTGGAGCGTCGTGATGTCCTGAAACTCGTCGATCACGAGGTACTCGACCGACGGCAGGAGCGAGCGCTGGTGGACGCGTTCGAGCATGTCCGCGAACCCCGTCAGCCCGTGCTCGCCCTTGTACGACCGCCACGCTCGGATCGCTTCCGGAATGTCGATGCGATCGTCGTCGCTCGGCCACGTCGGCGTGTACTTGTTGCCCTGCTGGGCGTTGTCGTCGATCTCGGGTGGGAGGCGCACCTCCTCGTCGTTCCACTGGAAGGGGACGTCGTACCAGTCGGCGACCTCTCGGGTGGTGCGCTGGAGCCACTGGCTCGTGGCGATGGCCTTGTTGCCGATGGTGGTCGAGCGCGCGCTCCGTCGGCGTGAGCCCTCGTACTCGTCCTCGAACTCGATGCCGTACTCCTCACAGAACTCCTTCTTGTCGGATTCGCCGACAACGTCCCCGCGCGAGAGATCGAGGAGCTCGTACGCCTTCGCGTGCATCGTACAGACGTTGCCCTTGAGCGATCGCGGGCTGGCGTCGAGGCGTTCGGCGAGGCGTTCGCGGATCTCGGCGGCCGCCGCCCGGGTGTACGATACCACGAGCACGTCGTCGACCGTGGTGCCCGACTCGTCGAGGATGTCCTCGACGCGGTCGAGCAGCGCCGTGGTCTTCCCGCTCCCCGGTCCGCCGAACAGCCGGGTCACGTGCGTGTCAGTAGACATGGCCCACAACAGGCACCCATCGGTTATAAGCGACGTGGCTCCCGTGCGAACCCCGTTTCGCGACCCGAACATCGTCGAACGAGGATACCGTCGAACGAGGACCACGGCCGTCGAGCGGTAGCCTCATCCCGCGACCACACCTATCGCCGGCCATGTTCACCGGTATCGTCGAAACCACCGGCGAGGTCCGCGACGTCATCGACGAGGACGGCGGCCGACGTGTTCGGATCGGGGCCGATCTCGACGGCCTCGCACACGGCCAGAGCATCGCGATCGACGGGACCTGTCTCACCGTCGAGGACCACGATTCAGGGTCGTTCGAACTGTTCTGCTCGACCGAGACCATAGAACGCACGACGCTTGCGACGATCGGAGTCGGCGACGTGGTCAACATCGAACGGGCGCTGCCCGCCGACGGCCGGTTCGACGGCCACTTCGTCCAAGGTCACGTCGATGCGACCGCCGAACTCCGCGGTGTCGAACGGATCGACGACGACTGGGAGTTCGCGTTCTCGCTGCCCGAATCGGTCGCGCGCTACGTCGTCGAGAAGGGATCGATCACCGTCGATGGGATCAGTCTCACGGTCGCCGACCTCCGCCCGGATTCGTTCACCGTGGCCGTGATCCCAGCCACCTACGACCTGACGACGCTGAGCGAGAAAGCGCCCGGCGACCCGGTCAATCTAGAAGTCGACGTGATCGCCAAATACGTCGAACGCCTCACCGAGGGGTATCGGTGAGGAAGCAATACTGACGGATTGGTCGATGCAGAACCATGCGGAACGCCACCAAGCGGTCTGATTGTGACGGAAGTGGTGCAGTGAACCCGTATCCCCGTCTATCAGTTCCAGTTGTGGGCCCGTACTCGCCATCAACTCGCTCGGAGCCGGCAGCTCGTCGGGTGATCTGTTGAGTACCTCGAGCACTTCGACGGCATCGAACTCTTGATATCGTTCTTGCCCAGTTGTCTCGATCAGGACACCCTCTGATTCGAGTGTTCTCGCGGCACTGTTTGCTATCGGGTTCGTTACAGCAAGCACACTTTCGATGTCTCCAGTCGATCGGAGATCGGAATAGTTATACTACTTTAGGCTGGCCTAATTTCTATGAACCCCGAGTCCACGGAGCATGAGGGATCGACACGGCGCGAGTACGTGAAGTACGGTGGAGCAGTCGTCGGTGGCGGCCTGCTCGCGGGGTGTACCGGGAGCAGTGGTTCCAGCGGAGCCAACGGGACGACAAACTCAAGCAGCAGAAATGGGACCACCGGGAACGAAACCACCAGCTCGACTAGCTCGGAAGGTGGAAACACGACGGCCGGCAGTACGGGGAACTCGTATTCGGTGACGATGGCACCGATGGGAACCGTCGAGTTCGACGAGCCGCCCGAGAGCTGGGTGAGCTACCTCAGTACGTACGGCGACATGGGAATCGCCCTGGGAAAGGCCGACGGCCTACGGGGGTTGTGGGACCCCGGTGGCATGACGACCGTGTTCTACGACGCGCTGCCAGATGTCGACGTTTCCTTCGAGAATGTCTCGCCGATCTCCGGTGGCGGCGAGTTTGACAAGGAAATATTCTACGAGCTGGACGCTGATGTCCACCTGCTCGATCCCAACTGGATCGGCGTGTTAGCTGATGACTGGGGTGAGGACGATATCGAAGAAATCGCCACTGGCGTCGGTCCGTTCCTCGGTAACTACATCCGGCGACGTGGCGACGACTGGCATGACTACCAGTACTACTCGTTGTACGAGGCCTTCGAGATCGTCGCAGACGCCTTCGACGAGCGAGAGCGGTACGAGGCATTTGCATCCATCCACAACGACATGCTGGCGACCATCGAGGAGACGCTGCCGCCCTCAACGGACCGACCGACTGTCGGCCTCGTGTCTGTCAACTCCGATTTCGAGAACGGCGTGTTCTACGTCTATCCCGTCCAAGAGGGGAACAACCACAAGCAGTACCGCGATCTCGGAATGCGCGGAGCCTTCGACGATCACATCGAGGGAGGCTACGGCGAGTTCGACTACGAGCAACTGCTCGAAGTCGATCCCGACGCCATCGTGTTTCAGTACGGCTTCTCGCACGTTTCGGCGGCTGAGTTCGATTCCCGGTTGGAGACGATGCGCGAGAACCCGGTCGGCAGCCAGCTGTCCGCCGTCCAAAACGACCGCCTCTACCGCGGTGGCAGCTCCTACCAAGGACCAGTTGTCAACTTCTTCCAGACGGAAGCGGCTGCGAGACAGTTCTACCCCGATGCCTTCGGCGAGTGGGATGGAATGGCGACGCTACACAAGGAGTCGCTCAGGCTGTTCGAACGCCAGCGCGTTGCGGACGTCATCAACGGAAACCTCTGAACGGAGCCAACCCACACGGCGGGTCGTCCGCCTGTCTTCGTACAAACCGATCCAGAGGAACGCAGGACGGTTCCACGCCCGCGCGTGGAGAAGGCCTCGCGGGCGTGACGGGCCGTTGCGTTCGCAGCCCTTCAGCCCGGCCGAAACGTACAGTTCGTCGATCTCGACGGGACCGTACAGCTCGCTCGACGGCGTGTCGAGCGCTTTGGTGAAACGCTCGACACGCCGGTGAGGCGTCTTATACGAGAGATCGAGTTCGGCGGTAAGTTGGTGGATACCGGTGTTGAACCGGACGAACGTGTAGATCGCAAAAAGTCACTCGTTGAGCGCGATCTTCGTGCACACGAAGATCGCGTCGGTCTTGTCGTTGAACGTGTGGTTACAATCCTTACAGAGATACCGTTGAAAAGCTCTGTAGCTGCCGTACTTGACCACCAACGAGGATCGGCAGCACGGGCACTGGAGTTCATCGCGCCAGCGGACTTGCTCTAGCAGGTCCGCAGCGCTCGTTTCCGAACTCAGTGTAGCAAATGGGAACATCTTACTGGGTGACGTGGAAGCGTCACCCTACGCTTTCTCCGCTACAGCTACTCTACCAATGATCTCCTTCACAAGAGCGTACTCAATATCATGTCTTAGAACGGGCCATTGGCTGCTAAGCAAATTCTCGCCGACTGATCTGGCCACCTTCCTTCGAGGTCGGCGTGAGCGGCAGATGCTGATCGGAACGAGAAGGAAAATACTTGGCCGAACCCCGGATACCTCCACACAATGTACGATTTCGTCGTCGTGGGTGCCGGGCCGGCCGGGTCGCGCTTCTCCCGTCAGGCCGCCGCGGCGGGCCACGACGTCCTCGTCCTCGAACGCGGCGAAGTCGGCACGCCGCTCGCGTGTTCGGGCCACGTCAGCACCGATGTCTGGGAATTCACACCCGATGGCGCGCGTGCGGACCTCCTCCAGAACGAGATCTCGGGTGCACGCTTTCACGCCGGCGGCCCCGGCGAGCGCGCACATCGGTTCTACAAGGACGAAACTATTTCAAATGTCATCGACCGGGTCGAACTCGACCGGACGCTCGCGCGGGCGGCCCGCGAGGCGGGTGCCGATCTCAGAGAGCATCACAGCGTGATCGGCGTCGAGGAGCACGCCGATCGTGTCGCGGTAACCGCCAGAACGCCCGACGGCAAGCAAACCTTCGACGCGCGGATGGTGGCGGGCTGTGACGGCCCGGTGTCGCGGGTTCGACGCGAACTCGACCTGCCCGAACCCGGCGAGAAACTCCAGGGCGTGCTCGCGTTCTCCGACGAAAACGATCCCGGCGCACACGTCGATGTCCACCTTTCAGTACCCGAGTTCTTCGCGTGGCGCATTCCCCGAGCCGAGGCGGGGGTCGAGTACGGTCTCGCGGCCGCGCCCGGCGAGAACGCCACCGGACTTTTCGAGACGTTCACCGCGGACTATGGAATCGAGACCGGCGAGACGTGTGCCGGGATGATCCCGATCGGGCCACCCGACCGCGTCACCGGCTATCGGTCGTTCCTGATCGGCGACGCCGCCGCCCAGACCAAACCGTTCACCGGCGGCGGCATCGTGTATGGGATGACCGCGGCCGACCACGCCGCCCGCGAGATCGATCCCCGAAGTCCGGGGTCGCTCGCCGACTACGAGACGGCGTGGCGCGACGACCTCGCGCGTGAAATCCGGCTCGGGCACTGGGTTCGTCGGGCGTACTCGCTCCCGAAATCTCTCCAGAACGCCGGTCTCTCTGCTCTTTCCGGGAAGATCGGCGTTCATATGGACAAGCCAACGACGCTGTTCTCGCCAGAGAGCCTGAAAACGCTGCTCTCGCGGTCGTGACGGCCGTGAGCGCTGGATAGCCAGCAGTCATTTGTGTCGGGACGGCGACCCCTTGCCCATGCCCGGCAAAGTCTTTCTCCGCGGCGAACGCGTGACCCTCCGCACCGTCGAAAACGAAGATGAAGACATTGACCTCCTCCAGCGGGCGCGCAACGACCCCGACCTCCGCGAAGGGCTGTTGTTTCGCTCCCCGTCGACTCGGGGGCAGGTCGAGGAGTTCATCGAAGAGCCCGTAGAGGACAATGACGACACCGCCCTGCTTTTCGTCTGTGTAGACGAGGAACCGGTCGGCACAGTGACTCTCTTCGATGTCCACCGAGAAAACGCTACGCTCGCGTACTGGCTTCTACCAGAGTTCCACGGCGAGGGCTACGCGACCGAAGCCGTCGCGCTCGTGATCGATCACGCCTTCGACACGCTCGGGCTCAACCACCTCGTCGCGTGGACTATCGACTACAACGAGGACTCCCAGGCACTCCTCGATCGACTCGGCTTCTCTCACGAGGGTACCTACCGCGAGCACGTTTTCCGAAAGGGCGAGCACCGCGACACGGAGCACTACGGCCTCCTCGCCGACGAGTGGGCGGGAAGCGAAACGATCCTCGACGAGCAGTCGTCGTCCTGACTCGATAGTACCGAATCACTCGCCGGCGACGTACTCACGAAGCGCCGATGGAGTGGAGACGACCGTCGATTCACCGTCGATGGTGACTCGTGCGGTGTCCGACTCGCCGTCGGCGTCGGGGACCACGACTGCCTCGTGGTCCGGGACGTCGAGGGCGGCGCGGTGGAGTGGGGAGTCGACGGCTGCGGCGACCTTTATCGTCGTTCCCGAGAGCAGCCGCGCTGCGGTGGACGCGTAGCCCGCGACCTCGATTCCGAGGCGATCGTGTGCGCCCGCGAAGGCCGCGAGCGTCTCGCGCGCAACCCGCTGGTAGCGGTCCTCACCGGTCAGCACGCCCAGCTCGTACAGCGCGTCCGCGATCGCGACGTTCGTCCCGAGCGGCCGCAGCGGGCGCGAGAGCAGGCCCGCTCCGTCTTCGGGCCCGTCGAGAAACGAATCACCCTCACGGCGTTCCGTGATCGTGTACTCCGCGATCCGCTCTGCGGGTGCGAGCCAGTCGTCGTCGAGCACCTGAACGGCACTCGTGAGTGCGCCGAGGACGCGGGCCTGATCGGCGAGCAGTCCGTGGGGACCGGCCGTGTCGCCGTCGCGGTAGTGGCACACTCGACCATCGTCGACGAGGCTATCGAGGAGGTGTTCGAGCGCGCGCTCGGCCCCGTGACGCGCGCCTTCGTGGCCGGTGACGGCGTGCGTTTCGAGGAGTGCGTCGATCGCGAGCCCGTTCGCCCCGGCGAGCACGGTGTCGTCGATTGGGGGTGCGTCTGCGGCCTCGCGGTCGCTCGGTGGGAGGCCGTAGTACGCCTCGTCGCCCGCCTGACTCGTCGCGAACCCGTCGCCGCTCGCGAGAGTCGTCGTGAGGAACTCCGCCGTACGCTCGGCGGGTGCGGCGTACTCGTCGTCGTAGCGTGCCGCCGCGGCGAACGCTCGGCAGAGCCCGGCGTTGGTGTCGAGGGTCTTCTCGGTCTGGCGCTCGCCCCAGTCGCGTTCGACCGCGTACCGAAAGAAGCCGCCGGCGTAGGTGTCGTGGAGGTGGGTCCGGATCGCTTCGAGCGTCCGGAACGCCCGGTCGGGATCGCGGCCGAGCGCGAACTCGATCGCGGGTGCGAGCGGGAACTTCGGTCCCGTGCCCCACCCGCCGAACTCCTCGTCGAACGCCGCTTCGATCTCGCGTTCCATGTGGGCCTCGATCGCCGAGGTGAGCTCGCCCGCCGGTGGGTCGGCGTCGCGGAGTTCGCGCGGGATCCGTCCCGATTCCTCGCCGTTCTCGTTCCACGCCGTCCGCACGCGTTCGAGCACCTGACGGAGCCCGTCAGTGCCGAGATACGTCGCCCCTGTGATGAGCTCTCCAGCGGGAGTGAGGAACACCGTCGAGGGGAACCCGCCCATGTTGTAGCGGTCCCGAATCCGGGGCCGTCGATCGACGTCGACGCGAACCGGAACGAACCCGTCGTTCAGATTGGCCGCCACGGTCGGCGAGGCGTACGCGGTCCGGTCCATCTCGCGGCACTCCCGACACCAGTGGGCGCGCAGGTTGCAGAGAATCGGCGCGTCGCGCTCGCGGGCCTCGGCGAACGCCGCGTCGCCCCACTCGCGCCACTCGACCAGCGTATCGACTGCGCCAGCGTCCATGTCTTCCCTTCGGCGGACCGGCCAAAGCGCTTCGGACTCCGAACCCGTCGGAGGATAAAGGGTTTTGCGTGCGGAACAGGTAGTCAGGGTATGGTGCTCCGGATCATCGGGCTGCTTCTCCTCATCCCCCTGTTCGACGCCGTGTTGCTCGTCGCGGTGGCGGGATGGATCGGCGCGATCCAGACCGTGGCGCTGGTGGTGCTCACGGCGCTGATCGGGATGCTCCTCGTGCGCGCCGAAGGTCGCCACACGGCCCGGAAGATACAACAACGGGTTGAGCATGGCCAGCTTCCCGGCGACGAGCTCCTCGACGGCGGCCTCCTGATCGCCGCCGGCGCGTTCTTGCTCACGCCGGGGCTCGTCACCGACGCCGTGGGACTCCTCCTCACCGTGCCGGTGACGCGCTGGCCGATCCGCTCGGCGATCAAACGCTGGCTCGTCGTCCCCTACATCGATCGCAAAACCGGCGGCATGGCCTCCGGTGGCGTCTACGTCGGTGGATTTCCCGGCGGGACCGACACCGACGATTCTGACATCTACGACGTCGATGGCGGGCGCGACGATCCCGAACCGGGCCACGAGTAGTTTCGCTGAGGTTTCGGCGCGTCGCGAAGAGAAACCCTTACATGCAGTACGGCGCAACTCCGGAATGTCCGGGCCAATAGCTCAGTTAGGTTGAGCGCTCGGCTGATAACCGGGAGGTCCGCGGTTCAAATCCGCGTTGGCCCATTTTCGTGCGCGAATCGACGAACGGAGTGAGTCGGAACGTCTGACTCCGGTTCAAACCCGCTTGGATGGGTTTTTTGACGGCGAAGCATGCGATATAGTGCCTCGTGAAACGACAGTTGGTAGTGGTTGACGAGCGACTTCCTGCTTTGCGAGCCGCAGCTCGCCAGCCAGTCCGTCGGAAAAAGACAGCAGGGATAGGTTACAGGTGATGCCACGCAACGGACCCTGCTGTTCCGTGGAGCTCGCCTCGCTCCGTCTGTTACTCTGTCCCACGCGATAATAAGCTTTGTGTGGACACACTACTGGGATATATTGACCACGGGTATCGGTCGGACGGAAGCCGGCGTCGAACTGGGCTGGGTTTCGACCGGGTGTCGACAACGACATGCGCCGAACCGAGTCATTGAGGCCGGTCGAGACCGTAGCCGAGCGCATGATCGATCACCGATGCCGCCGAGCGAGGACGTTCCGTCCATGACGGTCGACGAACGCGTGCTGCTCGGGGCTGTGCTCGCCGCCGGCGTGGTCGTTCCCGGGGTGGCTGACTACGCGCTTTCGACCGCCGGGTTCGACACGGCCGGCATGGTCGTTTGGGCCGTCGGCTACCTCACGATGGCGCTCGTGGTCTGGTATCGCTGGATTCGGCCGCTCGATCTTTCGGGGCCGGCCGGATAGCCATCTCCGGCGCCGCTCGGCGACCCGCCAACGCTCGCCCCGACTCGTAAGCTTGAAGCCGGCGACCCGCCGACGTTTTGCTGAGGATGTTCGCGCTCCCGCTGCAGGTGATCGATAACTTCCTGCTCCAGTACAATCTGGGCCAGGTGTTGCTGCTCGTTTTCGTGCTTGCGACCCTCGCCGCGCTCACCCAGCGGTCGCTGAAGATCATCGCGCTCCAAACCATGACCTTTGGGCTCCTGTTCATGCTGGTCCCGAGCATCGACGGACCGGGCACCTATCTCTACCTCGGCATCGGACTCCTGATGATCGCGCCGATGGCGTACGTCAGCGCTGGCCGCTGACCCACCACTTTTTACTGTGCTATGAGACGGCTTCTTCGCGCGGCAGAGCCGCGCGAACGGCCCGAGGCGCTCCGCTCTCTCGAACCACGAGACAGAGCTCGGAAGACGCTTCGCGTCTTCCGGTGGACTGAAAACACCCACTCGCTCCTTCGCTCACTCCGTTCGCTCAGTCATCCCTCGCGCGGGTCGCGCGCCTCCGGCGCACTCCCGCGCGCCAACCGCACCATCGAAGACCGGGAGAAAGAGCCGATCGTCGATCGAACCGAATCGAAGCGCCGGTGTGGGGCGTGCCGCGATGGCTGCCCGGGTCAGTAGTCGATCTCGTCGTCGATGAGGATGCGGTTGACCGCGTAGCCGACGGCGTCGCCACGCGTCTCGAAATCGTGTTGTTCGGCGAGAACCGCGAGTTTGTCGGCGGTTTCGGGACTGACAGCCACCTGTATTCGTTCTTCGTTCGACACGTATGAACGTACGAAGCGCAGCTATCTAACCGTACGCCTTGCGGATTCGTGGTGGTCAGCTATTCACGAAGCTGATCGGGGTCTCGGGCGGCGTTCTCGGACTCGCGGAGCCTGAGCGCGACACTCTCGGCGTGTGCCTCCAGCCCTTCCGCCGCAGCGAGCGTCGTCACGGTGTCGCCGATCGCGTCGAGTGCATCCGAATCGAGCCGCTGAACCGTCGTCGAGCGGAGGAAGCTGTCGACCGAGAGGCCGCCGGCGACCTTCGCGTGGCCGCCCGTCGGGAGGACGTGGTTCGGCCCGGCGGCGTAATCGCCGGCCGCCACCGGTGAGTGAGGGCCGAGAAACGCACTCCCCGCGCTCGGGATGCGATCGAGCAGCGCCTCGTCCTCGGCGGCCTGGATCGAGAGATGCTCGGCGGCGTACTCCTCACAGAACAGCACGGCCTCGGACATCGAGCGCGCGTGGAACACGCCGCTGGCGTCGTTTTCGAGCGCCTCACGGATGGTGTCCTCGCGCTCGCGGCCCGCGAGACGATCCTCGACCTCGGCGACGATCCGCCCCGCGAGCGCTTCGTCGTCGGTGACCACGACGACCGACGCGTTCGGGTCGTGTTCGGCCTGGGCGAGCAGGTCGCTCGCGACGAACCGTGGGTCGGCGGTCTCGTCAGCGAGCACACAGATCTCGCTCGGGCCCGCGAGAAAGTCGATCTCACAGTCGTTCCTGACGGCGGCTTTCGCGGCCGTCACCCACCGATTGCCGGGGCCGACGATTTTCTGGACTCGGGGAACGGTCTCTGTGCCGTACGCGAGCGCCGCGATCGCCTGCGCGCCGCCGGCCTGATAGATCGCGTCCGCGCCCGCGACGTGGAGCGCCGCGAGCGTCGCGGGGTTGATTTCATCGGCGGGCGGCGTCGCCACCGCGACCTGTTCGACGCCCGCGACCTTCGCCGGAACGACGGTCATCAGCGCGCTGGAGGGGTACGCCGCCGACCCACCTGGGACGTACGCGCCGACCCGCTCGATCGGACGGTAGCGCCGGCCGAGTTCGCGCCCGTCGAACGACTCGCGCCAGTCCGCAGGGATCTGCCGCTCGTGAAACTCTCGGATGTTGGCAGCGGCGGTCTCGATCGCGTCCCGGAGATCGTCGTCGATCTCGTCGTACGCGCGTTCGGCCGCATCGGTCACGTCGAGCGAGCCCACAGTGGTATCGTCGAACTCCTCGGCGTACTCTCGGAGCGCGACGTCGCCCTCCTCGCGCACGCGATCGACGATGTCGGCCACGTCGGACTCGATCGCCGCGATCCCGGCGTCGCGATCGAACAGCGCGCGGCGCTCGTCGGGCGCGAGCTCCGCGACGGCGTTGGCGTCCATACCGGGCGTTTGCGGCCGGCGCGAAAACGGTTTGGGGTCTCACTCCTCGATCTCGACGAGGCCGAGCGCCGAAAGCACCGCTCGCACGAGGAGATAACACACGAGGCCGAACGCGACGAGGCCGACGGGGCCGGCGAGCAGGCGCGCGGTCCGGAAGGGGAGGACGAGCCGGCTGAAACCGAGGATCACGAAACTCACCAAGATCAATCCGAATGCGAGAGCGGAGAGTGACACGAACCGGCTGCGATCCATTCAGGCGACGCTACGCTGCTCGTGGGAATGAAGGTGTCGCCCGGAACACTAACAGCCGGCGTCATTGCAGGCAGTGCGCCGTCTCGGCCGGTAAACCCTATGCCGGGCGGGTCGTGGGTGACCATCCTCGGCCGGCGGTGCCGGCCTCGCAGTCGGTTGCGCGTAGCGCAACCCGTGTCGTCGGCTCGTGCCGACTCCACGTTCGGTCGTGCAGAGCACGACCCGTGTTGCGCGCCGGGGTTCGCCGCACGGTCATCGCGTCCTCGTGGACGTACTCGGGCGGGGACTACGGCACGCACGAGTGCTACGGGCGGGACGAACTAACACCTTACTCCTCGGGATCGTACGGGTTCGCGGGCGTGTCGAGTCGCGTCACGCCGTCGATCCCGTCGAAATCGTCGTCGAACGAGTACACGTACTCGATATCGGCCGTTCGTGCGGCAGCAACGATCAGCACGTCGACGAACGACAGCCGTTCTCTCGTGCGGAATAGCGCCTTCGCGCTGGCGATCATCTCGGCGTTCGAGCGTTCGACGTGAAAGCGAGCGTTGACTTCGAGTCGGTCGAGGAAATCGACGGCCGCCTCGTGGGAGACACGGCCGTGGATCCCGTTGAGTGTCTCCGCGAGTACGCTTTCGATGACGACGGCGTCCGGGAGCGTTCCGCCGTCGACGCCTTTCACCAGACGAAGCGCGACATCGTGGTTCGCATCGCGTGCGTTGACCGCACCGAACAGCACCGACGAATCGAACAGGCGCGCGTCACTCGATGCCCCAGCCATCACGTTCGGCGGGAGCGTTCGTCGGTTCGCCCTCGTAGCCCTCGAAATCGGCGAACGTTCCCTCGGTCTCGCGAACGACCTCGATGCGAACGGTGTCCTCCTCGTGGATCCAACGCACGAGATCACCGTCGTCGATGCCGAGCTCGCGGCGGATCGGGGCCGGAATCGAGGCCTGGTTGCCCGACACCCGGCTCTCCGAGACGAACGTCTCGCTGCTCATACAGCCGATTCGAGCGGGAAAAACAACAGTCTGTCGCCACACGACACGGTCGGCGTCTGCGCTCGATTCAGATCGCGTACTCCGATTCGGTGAGCTGGACGTACCCACCGTTCCGGTAGCCGAGCTTCGCGCGCTGGTAGCGCGTGAACACCGAGAAACCGCCGGAGCCAAGCAGTGGCGTCCTGTACGTGCTGTACCGACCGTCCTTGAGCATCCGACCGATCGACCGAAACGTCCGATCCCAGTCGTCGGGCTCGAACCCGCGGACGACGTCGGCCATCGCGACGTTCCGGCGGACCTCCTCGCCGATCGCGCGCTTCCACTCGCGGTTGTACGCCCCGAGTGCGCCCGCTCCCGCGAGCGCGCCCGCGATCTTCCCAGTCCGAACCGCGACGTGATCGCCGCCCTCGTGGAACGCCGAGGTCGCGCCCATCGCGCCGCCGACGATCGCGACGTTCGCGCCCACGGGCGAGTCGATCGGTCGAGTCGAGGAGATGGGGTAGGACTCGACGCCGCCGCGCTTGCCGCGATCCTCGACCAGCGGGAAGTCTTCGAGGTCGTAGTCGGGATACTCGGTTTCGAGGAGTCGTTGGACGTACTCCTTGCCGGAGGGGACGGTCGTGTCGTCGGGTCGGAGGAGTCGGTACGCCTCTCGGTTTTTTACGTCGTCGAGATCGAGTCCGATCGGCATCGTCAGCCCCACACGGGCCACCGTGCCGTCGTTCGGGAACACCCACGGGTACGCGGTGTGGCCAGGCATCGCCCCCCACCAGAATTTGATGTGGTTGTCGTCGAACAGTTCGGATGGGAACTCCCGATACTCCTGGTAGGCGATGTGGTTCGCGCGGTTCGAGGCGAGGTCTTCGAGGCGTTGCTCAGCGACGAACTCGGAGAGAACGCCGCGCGTGATCGTCCGCTGTGGTCCGTCGGCGAGGATCAGATACTCGGCTTCGATCTCGTGGCCGTCGCGCAGGGTGAGCGTATGGCCGTCCCGCGGGTCGATCGCGACGTCCTTGATCGCGGTGCCGACCCGGTAGCCTGCACCGGCGCTCTCGGCCCGTCCGCGGAGCCAGTCGTCGAAGCGCGCGCGATGGAAGGTGAACCCGAACTCGGGGTACGACGCATCCACTCCGGTGTCGCGGATCGTCATACGTTCGTTCGGTCCCGCAAAGGTCGCGCCGTCGAGGTCACGCAGGATCACCTCGTCGGGGATCGCTTCGGGGAGATCCATCAGGTCGACCCAGTAGTCCAACATGCCGGCGGCGTCGGTCGAGTCGGGGCCTGGACCCTCGCGGTCGGCCCGCGGGACGCCCTTCTCGAAGACGACCGCGTCGGCACCCTGCCTCGCGGCCGTCCACGCCGCCGCCGTCCCCGCCGGGCCTCCGCCGACCACCGCCACGTCGATCCGCTCCATAAAAACCGGGACACCGCGGGGAATAAAGGTCTGCCCGTTTTTCGCCCGCGACGAAGGCGTCGGGACGGTGCTCGCCAGCCCGAGTGGACTTATACGAGGTGCCGTCGAATGGGACCACATGTGCCGAGACGATCGACAACGAGGCGGGTATCGTGGCTGATTCGAACCCCGACATCGCCGTGCTCCGGCGGGGCGTCCACGGGATGCCGATGGCGGAGTACGCGGCGGCGCTCCGCGAGCGCCTGCCGGGGTACGACGTTCGACGCGCCGCGACGCCCGACGAAGAGCGTGATCTGCTCGCCCGCGCGACGGTCGTCACCGGCTCGACCGTGGACCCGTCCATGCTCGATCACGCCACGAATCTCCGGCTGTTTGCGTGCCTGTACGCCGGCTACGGCCATCTCCCGATGGCGGCGTTCGAAGAGCACGGTGTGAGCGTAACCACCGCTTCCGGGGTCCACCGCACGAACATCGCCGAGCACGTCCTCGGCTTCCTCCTCACCTTCTGTCGTCGTCACCACGAGGGATGGCGTCGCCAGCAACGCCGTGAGTGGCGGGCCTACCCGACCCGCGAGCTCGCCGGCTCGACGGTCACGATCGTCGGCCTGGGCGCGCTCGGCGGCGGCGTCGTCGAGCGCCTCGCTGGGTTCGATGTCGACACCATCGGCGTTCGTCACTCTCCAGAGAAGGGCGGGCCGACCGACGAGGTCCTCGGCACCGACGACCTCCACGACGCGCTCGCCCGCGCCGATTATCTCGTCCTCGCGGTCCCACTGACGGACGAAACCGAGGGGATGATCGGTGCGGCGGAGTTCGACACTCTCTCGCCCGACGCGTTCGTGGTGAACGTCGCGCGCGGACCCGTGATTGACACCGACGCCCTCGTGTCGGCGCTGCGTTCGAACGCCATCGGCGGCGCAGGGCTCGACGTCACCGACCCCGAACCCCTCCCGGAAGACCATCCGCTGTGGGGGTTCGAGAACGTGCTCATCACGCCACACAACGCGGGTCACACACCCGAATACTACGAGCGACTCGCGGACATCGTGACCGAGAACATCCGGCGAGTCGAGGACACGGGTGAGTACGAGGGGCTGAAGAATCAGGTGGTCTGAAAACGGTTCCGACCGTCGTCGCCGGCTCAGATCCAGCCGTCTTCAACGAGAAGCTCGCCGTTGAGAACGCTCGCGCCGGCCGCCCCACGGAGGGTGTTGTGCGCGAGACAGTTGTACTGCACTCCATCGCTGGTCTCGCGGACGCCGCCCGCCGCGACGCTCATCCCTCCGCCCACCATCCGATCGAGGCGGGGCTGCGGACGGTTGGGGTCCTCGAAGACCTCGATGAGCTGATCGGGCGAGCTGTGGAGGGAGAGCGAGGGGGCCTCGCGCATCGCGGCCATTGCGTCGTCGGCGGTGATGGTTTCGCTGGTTTCGGCCCACGCGTTTTCGAGGTGACCGTCAAGCGTCGGCACCCGATTGCACGAGGCCGCGACGTCGACATCGTGGTCGTCGATCGCCGCACCGTCGAACGAACCGAGGAGTTTGCGGGTCTCGGTCTCCATTTTCTCCTCCTCGCCGCCGATATGCGGGAGTACGTTGTCGAGGATCTCCATCGAACTCACGCCGGCGTAGCCCGCGCCCGAGACTGCCTGCATCGTGGCGACGTGGACAGTCGAGAGGCCGAACTCGTCGAGCGCCGCGAGCGTCGGGACCATCGTGATCGTCGAGCAGTTGGGGTTCTTCACGAGCGCCCCATCCCAGCCGCGCTCGTCGCGCTGGACCTCGAGGAGATCGAGATGGTCGTGGTTGACCTCCGGGATCGTCAGCGGAACATCACTGTCCATCCGTGCGTTCGAGGAGTTCGACGAGACGACGTAGCCCGCCTCGCAGAAGCCTGGTTCGACTCGTTCGCCGACCGACGAGGGCAACGACGAGAAGAGGAGATCGACGTCGTCGGGGACGGCGTCGGGATCGGTCTTTTCTACGACGAGATCTGCGACGGCGTCGGGGATCGGTGTCTCGATCCGCCACTTCGCCGCCTCGCGGTAGGACTTGCCGGCGCTGTCGTCGCTCGCGGTCAGGGTCGCGATCTCGAACTCGGGGTGGGGATCGAGGAGCTGGATCAGCCGCTGTCCGACGGCCCCGGTGGCTCCGAGAACGCCGACGCGTGTGGAAGACATTGCCGAGGGTAGGGAAAGCGCGGGTGAAAACCGTTCTGGTCGGCACAAACACCGCCGTTCGACCGTGTAAGAACGCGTCGGTGTCGTCGGTATCGGCGTCGGGTGGGGATCGGTATCGCGGTCGGTGTCGGGTGGGCGTTCCGGGTTTCAGTCCCGACTCAGGCCGCGGCGTTGCTCTGTTGCTTGCGGGTGACGTAGCCCGCGATGCGGTTGCGGACGTTCTTCGAGGTGACGTTGGTGAGCGCGGTCACGCTCTCCTTGTTGTGCTCGAAGTCGGTCGAGAACGCCTCGGGATACCGTTCGAGTAGCTGTGTGCCGGTTTTCTTGATGTAGGCCGGTTTGATCGCCATGTCTTCGTCTTCTTCGCGTGGCGTATAAACGGCGCGTTCTGGCTCTACAGAGAATGGCGCTTCTCAGATTGTAAAAACGAGTGTTTTTATTAATCCTTGTTTCTAATCGTTTCGTAGCTACATAGCCCGACGAAAATATGTCATTATGGCTGAGCTTTATATATTTACTATTGTCGCAGCATTTGTCGGAGTGTATTCGATTCTCCCTGATCATAAAAAACTCCGAATTAGATTTGCATTTTCAACGTGTTTCTGGTTAGTAGCCACAATCTCATCGATTATAGTATTGTTAATATACCTTACTGGCGTATACATAGAATCAGCGAATCCTGATTTTAGATACTTTTGTGGTAATATCTGTATCCCTGCCACATTTTGGATCGAAGCAGGACAGATTTTCATCGCTGCCTCCGTTTCCGGATACGGCATCTGGAAGTTGGTAAAAAACCAATCAGATATAAAAGACGACGGGGAAACTGCTGCGGTTCTCCGACAATTGTTCTCAAAGCGCGACTTTGACACACTCGTTTCAGTAATATCGGGTAATTATAGAAACCTAATAAAAAACGTAAATAGCCAACAGTATCCAGAATCGAAATCAGTTACAGAAGGCGTGTTAACAGATGAAAGAATAGTACCATATTACAGTCAACTTGATCCATCACTAGCCTTTAAAATTATCGAAGATACAAAAGCACCCTTTGATAGACGTGAGTTCACTACGAAATATCTAAATGGGCTTTTTGACGACAAATCTAGTTTATTATACCATGAAATAGAAAATAACCGAAATGGCGAGTATGGTCCATATCAACTCCCTACGGCAAACCGCCTACTTAATTCGCTTTTCTCAAACTGTGAGATTGCGAAGGATTTGGCCATATGGAATCCGATTAGGAGGGAGGTACGGACGCAGTTAGACGATCTCAACAAGAGTAGTGATGATCCATACGTCAACAGAGATGGTGCATTTCAGCTAGGCAATCCTGGTGTAATCTTCCGAGATCGTATATACGTAGGAGTCCGCGTATACAACATCATGGCTGCGGCCGCCCTGGAGCAGGGATTAAACCACCATCTCTTCTTCCATTATATAGGAACATTTTCAGAAGACATCTGTCGTAACTACGAATTAGGTCCACAGTCCAATCCGAGCGCAGAATTTCCAAATGATTATTCATATTTACTTAACGAGATCATGAATATGCTCGAACATATTATAGAGTTAGTCATAGACCCCAACACGGAGGTGCGAACTGCAATATCGAAACCAAATACTGAATATGAAAATGATATCATAAAAGCAGCCATATGGGCACTGGTGATGAGCCACAAATCTATATTGATGTGCCAGCAAATCCCAACCTCATTTAAATCATACGTAACTAGTGGTTTTCTTGAAACATATTTATCTCTTGCGGTGAATCAAGATGAGATAGCCAGAATGTATGCAACAGCATTTCGTCAATATCTCATTTCACAAAGCGTAGACAACCCAATATCAGATCAGAATCATCAGCAGTATCTTACAGAATTGCATCGTTGAGCGTGTCATAGAATTCGTCACACAGCTCAATAGCAGGCTGAGAAACAGTATCTGATACGGAACCGAATAGTGTCGTTATTCAGAACCAGCGGGAGCAGGCCTCTCGGACGAGATCCGAATACTGTGCCAACCGTTCTATGACACGCTGTCGTTATCTAAGAACATACGACCAGGCGATGTTTATGACCGCCCCTGCCAGAAAAAACGTCTACGAAAAACTCCTTCGAGATGTCCAGTAATCTTCATTCGAATGGTTATCTGGCTCAAAGCTCATCAGTATACTCACGAACCCTCCGCATCGCCTCGCGCTCGCGCTCGCCGCCACAGGTGTCGACCACTGCCGAAAAGTAGTCGAGACGGTCGCGGAGTTCGTCGGTGTCGTAGGCATCGACGTCGAGGCGCGAGGCCGCGACCGTGGCTTCGATCACCGCCCCGTAGCCCCGGTTAGTGGTCGGCACACGCTTGGTTTCGACGCGCGACTCGGTAGGGGTGATCTCCCACTCCGCCCACGACGTTCCCCCTGATTCGCCCCCGTCGACCCGCTCGACTGCGACCCTGACCCACGCGTCGGCCGCGGGATGGATGGACGAAGAGCGTTCGAGAATCGAGAGCGCGCTTTCGGCGAACACCACCGGATCTGCGAGGAACTGGACGACGCCTTCGCCCTCCTCGCGGAAGTTGCGCCGGGTCCGCGTTGCGCCCCACGTGCGCGCGGTCACGGGATCGCCGGCGTGGAGCCCGAGCGCCGCGAAGTTCCACAGTCCGTTGGGACCGAGCGTCGCCACCACGGACTCGGTCACGCCCCGGAGCGCGACGGGCCACTCGGCCTCGTTCTCGGTCGCGGATTCGTTCGACTCGGTCATACGTCGAGCCCGCGTTCGAGCGCGACGAACAGCCCGGCGGCGACGAGATCGGCGGTCGTTCCCGGGTTCACGCCGCGCTCGACGAGATCGTCGGCGAGAGTTTCGGGGTCGAGGTCGCCGTCGAGCGCCGTCTGGGCGGCCGCCGAGACCTCCTGTGCGGTGGATTCGCCGTGCTTCGTGACGACGAACGTATCGGGTTCGTCCGCGAGCAGTTCGAGGAAGACCCGCGCCGCGCGCTCCGGAACCGGGCCGTCGAGCGCGGCGATGCGATCGGCCGCGGCGAACGTCCGTGGGAACCCCGACACCCACTCGCGGGCGACGCCGTCGCGGTCGGCGCTCCGTTCGAATATATCATGCAGCGTTAGTTTCCGCTCCTCGACCGCCGGCACGGCGTCGGCTCCCCGCCGGACGTCGAGGGCTTCCATGTCCGCCGGCGGGTCGTCGACCGCGACATCGACGTGCTCGAACGCCCGGTAGAACCCGGCGGCGTCGGCGACCGTCGTGGCTTCCGTAACGCGCGCGGCGCGCTCCGGCGTCAGTTCCTCGTTGTCGGACGGCGACCCGCTTCCACCGCTCGCCGTCCGAATCAGCGGCGTGAGTAACAGCAACGCGCCGAACTGGGTGTTACCACCGCGCTGATCGGCCATCCCCTCGACAGCGCGTTCGAACGATTCTCCGACAGGATCGCCCGCTGCGGCCATCCGGAGTCCCTGGCTCGCGCCGACCGCGCCGGCCATGAAGTGCTCGAACCGGAGGTCGGGGTACTCGCGCGCGCGGTCGACGTTGCCCGGCTTGGGCGTCGCGGTGACTTCGAGCAGGAGCGCGAGCTGGGCGTTTGCGGCCGACGTCCTCATCCGCTCGCACCCGACTCGACTCGTTCAATCCCGTTCTCCGGCTCCACGAACCACTCGTCGGTCGCGCTCCGCACGCGCTCCAGCACCGCCGGTCGGTCGCTCGGCCGCCCCACGCTCACGGCGTCAGCCCCGTGATCGAGGTATTCGTGGGCTGTCGCGGCATCGCGGACGCCGTTGTTGGCGATCACGAACGCATCGGTCGCGCTCGCGACGTCGGCGATCACCGGCTCTGAATCCATCGCGTCGACGTGGACGACATCGGCTCCCGCCCCCTCGACCCATCGCGCCGTGTCGGGGAGCGAGACGCCTGGCACCTCGGTCCGGACTTTCACGCTCACCGTCGCGCCCGCCTCTACGGCGGTCTCGACGTACTCGCACAGTCGGTGGGCGTCCCGGAGCAGGGTCTCGCCACAGCCGACCGCGCACAGCTCGTCCTGACGGCAGTGGGCGTTGATCTCGACGAGGGCGTCGTGGTCGGCGCAGACTTCCGCGACCTCGTGGATGGGCGCGCGCGACGCGCTCCGGACGTTGATCCCCGAACGGAGCGGTGCGTCGTCGAGGGAAGCGAGTTGAGCGTCGACAAACGCGACCGGGTCGTCAGGCAGGAACTCGGTGCGGTCGCGGGCGACGAGCTGACGCGCCGCCCGCCGAGAAGGTTCGTCGAGCGCGATCCCGCCGAGAAAAGCCGCGCCGACGTGTTCTTCGACCGCCCGTGCCCACGCGGCGTCGGACTCGCCGCTCAGGCTCGCCAGCGCGAGTCGGGGCTCGAACATCAGGGCGCCCCCCGACCGAGTTCGAGGGCTTCCTCGACCGCGTGCGCGACGCGCGTCGAGTCCTTCGAATCGTCGATCGTGATGTCGGTCGTCACGGTTGGCCGGCCGAGAGCCGTGGGATCGGCGTCGTCGATCACGAACGCGTCGGCGAACGGGTAGGACTCGGCGACGCCGGCGGTACTCGGCTCGACGCCGACCGCCGCCATCAGCTTCGCGGCCGGTCCCGAGAAGAGCTCTTCGCCGACGAACGGCGAGACCGCGACCACGGTGGTTTCTGCGAGCGCTTCGGGTACGCCGTCGAGCGCGAGCAACGGCCCGAGACTCGTCACTGGGTTCGAGGGGCCGATCACTACCGGTTCGGCGAGCGCGTCGCGTACCGCGGCCGTCGGGGCTGCATCGCCGTTCCGGCTGCCGTGTTCCCCTCCGTCCGCCCCGCGAAACTCGACATCCTCGACCGCCGGCTCGCCACCGTGGGCGACCCAGAACTCTTGAAAGTGCATCGGCCCCTCGGGAGTGTGGATCATCGTCGCCACCGGATCGTCGCTCATCGGGAGTAGTGAGACGTCGAGTGAGAATGCGTCGGCGAGCAATCGGGTGGTTTCGGTGAGCGTGTGGCCCTCGTCAAGCAGGCTCGTTCGGAGGAGATGGACGGCCCGATCGCGGTCGCCGATCGTCATGAACTCCCCCACGCCCGAGAAGCGTCGCCAGCGCGCGAGATCGCGTCCGTCGGTCTGGCGCTCGTCGGGCAGGTAGCGCGGGCCGGTGTCGAACCCTGATTCCTCGGAGAGCGCGCGGAGTTCGTCGTGGGTTTCGGTTGTGTCGCCCTCGATCCCCCACCACCGTTCGCGGTCGAGGACGCCGCCGCGCTCGAACAGCACGGTGTCGAGATCCGGACAGACGAGATGGCCCGCGATCTCGACATCGTCGCCGGTGTTGCAGACAACTGTGGTGTCGGCAGGATCGAAGACCGACTCGGCTCCGGGGAGCAGCTTCGGTGTTCCCGTGCCCCCGGAGAGAAACGTCACCATAGCTCGGCGTGAGCCGTGGGCGGAGTAAACGCTTGTGCTCGTCCCGTCGTGCGGACTGCCGAGACGAGCGTTCGAAGATTCGGGGAGCGATTCGCTACACGGGTCGTTCGTAGTCGGAATCGAACATCTGCGCGGACAACGGTGCCGGATCGCCCTCGGTGAGGTTGTACTCGGCGAAATCGTCGACGCCGGCCTCGCGGAGGATCTCCTCGTCGTAGACCGCGTTGCCGGTGTATTCGGTGTCGCGATCGAGGAGTTCGAGCACCGTGTCCGCGACGATGGCGGGCGAGCGCCAGTCGTCCTCGGTGCCCATGCCGAAGTACCGCGTCGCGCGGGTGTCGATCGCGGTCACCGGCCAGAACGCGTTGGCCGCGATCCCGTCGGCTTCGAGTTCGCCCGCGAGCGAGAGCGTGACGAACGTCATCCCCATTTTCGACCATGCGTAGGCGGCCTTCCCCGGCCCGCGATCCATCGCCACCGGCGGCGCGTTCGTCAGGATGCGTCCACCGCCGATCTCGCGCAGGTGCGGGACGAACGCGCGGGACGTGAGATACGTCCCGCGGACGTTGACCGCCGTCATGAGGTCGAAGCGGTTCGCGGGCATCGACTCGATGTTCGCGATCTCGATCGCGCTGGCGTTGTTGATGACGATGTCGATCTCGCCGAAGACGTCGATCGCTTCCGTGGCGGCCGCGGCGACCGCCTCGGCGTCGCGGAGATCGAGCTGGATGGCGTGGGAAGCGACGCCGCGCGCCTCGCACTCGTCGGCGGTTTCGTGGATCGTCCCGTCGAGATCTGAATCCGTGTCGTCGACGGTCTTGCCTGTCGAGACGACGTTGCAACCACGATCGGCGAGAGAGAGGGCGATCGCCTTGCCGATTCCCCGTGTCGTCCCGGTGATGAACGCCGTGCGACCGTCGAGATCCGGGGCAGCCACGTCGGACATACTCCCGTACAGTGTGGCCCGGACATAAGGCTGTGCGAGGGGCGGAGGTGTCCGAATAAACGCCAGACGACGATAGCGAACGAACCACCGCGATAGCTTCCACGAGCAGCGACAGTCTCAGCGTCAGGGGTCTCGATGGGTATAAATCGCTACGTCGATTACCGTAACGTCCCAGTGACCAGATCATGAACCAGAAACTCCCGCAACGATTCACGACGGGGCGAGAACCGACGTCCGTGCCAGCGGGGTGGCAGTGAGATGCCCTGGGGCGTCCACACGGAGTTCACCGACGAGGAAGGCCCGGAAGTCGAGATCGACGAGGAGCAGGAGGCCGTCGAACGCGGCGAGGACGGCACCGAAACCACCGAGTCGTTCGATATCGACGAGGCAATCGAAAACATCGACTGAGCGAGCGCACCGCGACCGGCACGACAGCGACGGGTTGGGCACGTAACCTTTTCACCGAACGCGCCGAAGCCTCCGCCGATGAAGACGATCAAGGACAGTGTCCACGACCACATCGAGGTCGCGGGCGTCGCGCGGGACCTCCTCGACACCTCCGCCGTCCAGCGCCTCCGCCACGTCCGCCAGCTTGGTACTGTCGATCTCGTCTACCCCTCCGCCAACCACACTCGCTTCGAACACAGCCTCGGCGTCTACCACCTCGCCGACCGTGCCCTCTCCCATCTCGGCATCGAGGGTCGCCAGGCCGAACGCGTCCGGGCGGCCGCGCTGCTCCACGACGTCGGCCACGGTCCCTACAGCCACAACCTCGAAGCCCTCGTTCACCGCCGTACCGGGAAGTTCCACGACGACGTCGACGAGCTCCTCGCGACCGGGGAGGTCGCCACGATCCTCGCGACCCACGACCTTGATCCCGACCGGATCGCGGGCCTCGTGGCGGGCGAGGGCCGGCTCGGCCAGCTCGTTTCTGGAGAACTCGATGTCGACCGGATGGACTACCTGGTGCGAGACGCCCACCACACCGGCGTTCCCTATGGGACTGTAGACCACGGCCGGCTCGTCCGGGAGCTCCGGTTCGTCGACGGCGAACTCGCGCTGGCGGAGGGCAACGTCCAGACCGCCGAATCGCTGCTGCTCGCGCGGGCGCTGATGAACCCGACAGTGTACAGCCACCCCGTCGCGCGGATCGGCAAGGCGATGCTCCGGCGCGCGGCCGAGCGGCTGCTCGACGGCGACAGCGATGGGGAAAACGAACGCGGCGACGAGGCGATCGACGCCGAGGATCTCCGCCGGATGGACGACCACGACCTCCTCGTGGCACTCCGGAGCCACGACCGGACCGCGACGGACGCCGCACGACTCGGTCGACGGGATCTCTACAAACGCGCAGTCTGGGCCGAACTCCGCGATACGCCCGACGAGATCGTGGACGCAGATCACGCGACCGTCCGCGGGTGGGAGGCAGAGATCGCCGACAGCGCCGGGGTCGATGCCGGCGACGTGATCCTCGACGTGCCCGCGCGCCCGAGCATGACCGAGTCCTCCTCGCGGGTCGTGGTGAGCAGCGAGATCCGGCCGCTGGGCCGCCAGTCGACCTTGGTCGAGGCGCTCAACACTACCCAGCGCGACCAGTGGCGGCTCGGCGTGTACGCGCCAGGCGACCTCACCGAGCGGGTTGGAACGGCTGCCGTTTCGGTGCTCGGGCTCGACATCGACGGCACGCTCGTCTCGGACGTCCGGCCAGGCATTCACGCGACGCTCGACGAGTTTGCGACCAAGTGACGACGGAAGACGGATTCTTGGCCGGAAGATGGCCGAGCGACTTGCTGCAGAACCCGGTGACGGAAGCAGATCGTTTTACGACGAATCGCGATACAAATGAGAGACCGTGGGCCACGCCCTCCCCAACCGATTCGCTCGCTTCGCTCGCTCATCCCTCGCGCGAGTCGCGCCTTCGGCGCTCCCGCGCGCCACCGCCGGTGATGGACCGGGTTCATAGCCGACAGTGTGATTCAAGGCCGCCGCCGACCGAGCGCGAGCATGAACATCGAGGGCACGATTCTCCGCGGACGGGAACTCGAACCGATCGAGGGCCGGGTCGTGATCGAGGACGGCGAAATCGTCGCAGTCGAAGAGACCGCCGTCGATTCCGCGAACGTCGTCCTACCGGCGTTCATCAACGCCCACACCCACATCGGCGACTCGATCGCGAAGGAGGCCGGTGGTGGTCTCTCGCTCGACGATCTCGTCGCACCGCCCGATGGGCTGAAACACCAGTTGCTCCGGGAAGCAAGTCACGAGGAACTCGTCGCGGCCATGCGCCGGACGATCACGTTCATGCGCGAGACCGGGACGGGCGCGTTCTGCGAGTTCCGCGAGGGCGACGTGGAGGGGGTGCATGCGATCGAGGATGCGCTCGCCGACTCCGATCTGGATGCGACAGTGCTCGGCCGCGGCTCGGTCGCGGCGATGGAGGCGAGCGACGGCTACGGCGCGAGCGGCGCGCGCGACGACGAGTTCGCCCGCGAGCGCGAAACGACCCACGAGGCGGGCAAACTGTTCGGGATCCACGCCGGCGAGCGCGACCCTCACGACATCGCCCCCGCGCTTGACCTCGATCCCGACTTTTTGGTCCACATGGTCCACGCCGAACCCGACCACCTCGATCGCGTCGAGCGCGAGGCCCGGCCAGTGGTAATCTGCCCACGCTCGAACCTCGTGACCGGAGTCGGCGTTCCGCCAGTCCACGATCTCACCGACCGGACGACGGTCGCACTCGGGACCGACAACGCGATGCTCGACAGCCCCTCGATGTTCCGCGAGATGGAGTTCACCGCGAAGCTCACGGACGTGTCGGCCCGCGAGGTGCTCCGGATGGCGACGATCAACGGGGCCGAGATCCTGGATCTCGACTGTGGAATTATCGAGCCTGGCCGCGAGGCGCGCGTGCTCGTGCTCGACGGCGACTCGAACAACCTCCACGGCGCACGCGACCCCATTCGGGCGGTCGTCCGCCGGGCGGGGGTCGGCGACGTCGAGCGCGTGGTGCTGCCGAGCGGAGCGGCGAACGGATCGGTTCCGGGCTGAAGAGCGCCGGGCGTGTGGGTTCTGTGCGAACTTCTTCGAGGTCGACGACGAGGTCGAGGCAGCCGGCATCGCGCTCGACGGCGGCGCTGACGAACACGGGCCGGACATCGCAGGACTGGTCGAAGACGGCTATCAGATCGTCAACGTCGGGTAGGTCGGCAGCGTCGCTCGCGTTCGCCACTTTTCCCCATGGGCGAGAAGAATTAACACGACCCGGTGCGAACGTCGGGGCGTGTACGATCGCATCCTCGTCCCGACCGACGGCTCGCCCGGAGCGGATCGCGTGGTCGATCACGCCGCCGAACTGGCGGTGATCCACGACGCCGAGCTCCACGCGATCTACGTGGTCAACACCGCGGGCTACGCCGGGCTACCGGCCGACACCGCGATCGAGGGCCTCGGATCGATGTTGAACGAGCAGGGCGAGGCGGCGCTCGATCGGGCCGCGGGATGGGTCGATGACGTCCCGTTCGAGCGCGTGCTCGCCGACGGCGCACCGAGCTCGGAGATCGTCGAGTACGCGGAGAGCGAGGAGTGTGACCTGATCGTGATGGGAACCCACGGCCGCGGCGGCATCAACCGTCTCCTGCTGGGAAGCGTCGCCGAGCGGGTCGTTCGTACCTCGTCGGTGCCCGTTCTCACGGTGCGGGTCAATGGAGAACAAACGGACGAGTCCTCGACGGACGACGTGACCGACGAACCGGCGAGCGGATCGTAGACGACGGTTTTCACGCCGGACGGAGATGTTCGCAGTCGCCGGCGTGAACACGGATCGGGCCGTCGTCGGTCTCGACGACCAAGCTGCCGGGGAACTCGACGTCGACGGCCTCGCCCACGATCTCGTCGGCCGGGGTCTCGACCCGTACTCGCTGCCCGATCGTGAGCGCGTGCTCGCGCCACGCCCCGATGACCCGCTCGGGATCGGTCCGGAGCGCGTCGAACCGTTCGAGGAGGCGCTGGACGAACCGTCGTCGATCCACGCTTTCGGTGTGGGCGAGCAGGCCGGTCGCGCCCTCGGGGAGGTCCTCCACACCGACGTTGATCCCGATACCGATAACAACCCACGAGACTCGATCGGCCTCGCCCTCCATCTCGGTGAGAATCCCCGCGAGTTTCTGGTCGCCGTCCGTCCCGGGAACGAGGAGATCGTTCGGCCACTTGATCCGGGCGTCGACGCCGGCTTCGCGGGCGGTTTCGGTCGCTGCGACCGCCGCCGCGAGCGTCAGGATCGGGGCGTGGGCCGGCGGCAGATCGGGCCGGCAGAGCACGCTCAGCCAGATCCCGCCGGGTGGTGAGACCCAGCCCCGATCGAGTCGTCCCCGACCGCCGGTCTGCTCGTCGGCGACCACCGCGACGTCGGTCGCACCCTCGGTGGCGAGTTTGCGTGCACGGGCGTTCGTGCTCGGGAGGCTGTCGTGGTATTCGACCGTGAAGGGCGCGTCAAGGCCGAACTCGATGGCCGGGCCGCCGTACTCGGGGACGCCAGCCAGACGGTAGCCGGTGTCGTCGCTCTCGACCGCGAAACCGGCCTCGCGGAGCGCCTCGACGTGTTTCCAGATCGCTGCGCGCGAGACGTCGAGCCTGGCGGCGAGATCGGGGCCCGAAATCGGCCCGTCGGCGATGGCGTCGAGGACTTCGCGGCGCGTCTCCTGCATACTGGCGAGTACGGTCGTCGGGACATAAATCAGTGTGACACGAACCGTCTGCGTGGGATCGGTTTTTGTCCGCGGAGCGGTGCGGTCCTGGCGTCCTGACGAGCACAGCGAGCCAGAGCTCAGGAGAGCTTTGCTCTCCTGGCGTCTCGTGTGAGTGAAACGAGCACGAGGCTTGTCGGAGATTTCTCTGACAGCGGATGAAGGGCGAGCGCCCTGACGGGCGCGAGGGCTTCGGCGGTCGCGGTGTGGGCGCGGTTGCGGTCGGCACCAGCATCTGAACCGTGAACGAGGCCGAAGTTCTCGTGAGCCGGAGGCGAACGAGAGCACGGAAGAGCTCCGCTCTTCCGGAGGCCGAGTGAGCGGGTGTTTTTAGTCCACCGGAAGACTCGCTTCGCTCACGGCTCGTTCCTCGCCGTTCGCATTGAGGCGCTCCTGTCGGTCGCGCCTCTCACCGCTCGTCTTCCGAGCCTTGTGGTTCGAAGTCTTCGATTTTCGTCATCACGAAACGGCGAAGCCGTTTCGAAGGACTTCGCTACGCTCAGCAAGACAGGTTTTTGCGAGGAGAGAGGTTCCTTCGGAACCTCTTACAGCCGGCGCTTCGCGCCGGCGATAGCGAGGGACGCTTCGTGTCCCTCGTACCGTGCGAACGGGTGCTTCGCACCCGTGAGCAGAGAGTGGTGGGCGAGCGAGCGCACCCGACGAAGTAAAAAAGTGGCCCTCAGTTGAGAACGACGAGCACGTCGCCCATGTCGACCGACTCGCCTTCGCTCGCGGCGACCTCGGCGACGGTGCCGCCACGGGAGGCGACCACGTCGTTTTCCATCTTCATGGCTTCGAGCACACAGAGCACGTCGCCCGCCGACACTTCGTCGCCGACCTCGACGTTCACGTCCAGAATCGTCCCCTGCATCTCGGCGGTGACCTGCTCGCCCTCGGCGGTGCTCGCGCTGCCGCCGTCATCGCTGCCGCCGTCGCTCGGCCCCGCGGCGTCGAGCTGTTGGGTGCTGCCACCGCCACCGGAGCCGCCCGCCTGGATCGGCGGCGCGCCGTGCTCTTCGAGATCGACCTCGAAGCGCTTGCCGTTGACCTCGACCACGAACTCGCGCCGCGTGACCTCTTCTTCGCCCGTGTCCGCGGAGGAGTCTTCGAGTCCCCACTTCTCCTGGGCGGCGTCGATCCGCTCGGGATCGAGGCCGTCGTCGAGGTACTTCGTGGTGTGTCTGCCGTCGAGGAACTCGTCATCGGTGAGCATCAGACGATGGAAGGGGACGATCGTCGGGAAGCCCTCGATCGTGTAGTCCGCGAGCGCGCGCTTCCCGCGGGCGACGCACTCCTCGCGGTCTGCGCCCCACGTGATGAGCTTCGCGACCATCGAATCGTAGGCGGTCACGAGGTCGTCACCCTGCCGGGGGGCGTCGTCGACCCGGACGCCGATGCCGCCCGGCGGGTCGTAGATATCGAACGCCCCGCCGGTGGCGGGCGAGAAGTCGTCCGCGGCGTTCTCGGCGTTGATCCGGAACTCCATCGCGTGACCCTCGAGTTCGACGTCGTCCTGGGCGAAGGTGAGTTCCTCGCCGGCGGCGACCCGGAGCTGCCACTTCACGATGTCGATGCCGGTGAGTTCCTCCGTGACGGTGTGTTCGACCTGGATCCGCGTGTTGACTTCGAGGAAGTAGAAGTCGGTGTCGGCGTCGAGCAGTCCGTCGTCGTTGCGATCCTCGTCCTCGACGAGGAACTCGAACGTCCCGGCGTTGTAGTAGTCGCCGGCGTCGGCACCTCGTCGGGCGGCCTCGGCGATTTTCTCCCTGAGATCGTCGGTGAGCGCGGGACTGGGGCCCTCCTCGATGACCTTCTGCTGGCGTCGCTGGAGCGAACAGTCCCGTTCGCCGAGGTGGCGGACGTTGCCGTGCTGGTCGGCGAGGATCTGGATCTCGACGTGACGGGCGTTGTCGAGAAACCGCTCCAGATAGACCGAATCGTTCGAGAAGTACGCCTCTCCCTCGCGTTTCGCCGTTTCGAGCTGTTCTTCGGCCTCGTCGGGACCGTGGACGACCTTCTGGCCCATCCCACCACCGCCGCCCTCGGCCTTGATGAGGACGGGAAAGCCGTGTTCCTCGCCGAACTCGCGGACCTGTTCGGGCTCCTCGACGGCTTCGGTGGTTCCGGGGACGATCGGAACATCGGCCTCGCCCATCACTTGCCGGGCGTGGGTCTTCTCGCCGAGGCGCTCCATCGCGCCGCTGGACGGGCCGATCCAGGTGACACCCTCGGTCTCCTCGACGCGGGCGGCGAAGTCGGCGTTCTCTGCCATGAACCCGTATCCCGGGTGGATCGCGTCGGCATCGGCCTTCTCGGCCGCCCCGATGACCGCCTCGCCGTCGTTGTAGGAGTCGGCCGCGCGGGCAGGGCCGATGTTGTAGGCTTCGTCGGCGTACCGGACGTGTCCCGCCTCGGAGTCGGCCTCGGAGTAGACCGCCACGGTGTCGACGCCGAGTTCCTCACACGCGCGCATTACCCGAATCGCGATCTCCCCTCGATTGGCGACGAGAACCTTCTCGAACATTCCTGGCGGTGGCTACTGGGAGTCGGGTGATAAACCATGCGGAGCGTCCCGCCAGTCGGTTCAACGAAAGAGCTTTCTTGGACGGCAGTGAGATCGAATTCGTGACACCTACTCCACCCGGTGTCGGCGCTCGTGGCAATGGACCGCAGTCCTAACTTTTCGTCAGGTGGAGCCTCGCACGGATCGTGCCGGTCGGGGTGAAACCCGACGCACTGTCCCTATTCGTTCGACGACCGACACGCGATTCGATACGGATGTACACTCAACCACGAGACACCGACCGCGACCGATCCCGAACGGAGCATCGCCGATGAGCGACATGGACCCAGAGAGCTACTACGACGAACTCGCCGAGGGCGAGTGGGAGCGTCTCGACCGCGATCCAGTGACCCGCATGGAGTTCGCGAACACGACGGCGTACCTGGCTCGCGACCTGCCCGAGTCGGATCGCGAGCGATCGGGTGCGGATGGACGTGCCAGTAGCCACGTTCTCGATGTGGGTGGTGCAGCGGGTCGATACACCGTCTGGCTCGCCGAGCGTGGCCACGACGTGTCGCTCGTCGATCTCTCTGCCACACAGGTCGCACTCGCTCGCGAAAACGCCACCGAGCGAGGGCTCGCCGACCACGTTACGGCCGAACAGGGCGACATGCGCGCCCTCCCGTTCGCCGACGACACCTTCGACGCGGTGTGCTGTCTCGGCGGCCCGCTGAGTCACGTCGTCGACGCCGACGAGCGCGCGTGCGCGATGGCCGAACTCCGACGGGTCGCCCGCACCGACGCACCCGTCTTCGTCTCGGTCATCGGCCGTCTCGCCGCCCTCCAGGACATCATCAAGTTCAACCTCGATGGGAGTCACGGGCTGCTCGGCCCTATCGCGGAAACCGGCGACTACACCGCCGACCTCGTCGCCGAACGCGGTGACGGCGAGGGATGGGCCGAGTGTCACTTCTTCCGCGCCGCCGAGTTCGAGGCCGAACTGGAGCAGGCGGGGTTCGCTGTCGAGCAGTTGGTCGGCCTCGAAGGCGTCGCCGCCCGGATGAAGCACGAACTCTCAGGGGCCGACGGGGAGGCGATCGAGGACGTTCGCGAGGTCGTGCGGACGCTTCGAGAGGACCCGGTCGCCGTGGACTTCTCGGAGCACATCCTCGCCGTCTGTCGGAACTGACCGCGTCCGACCACACTACAGTCGGTCGGTTCGCCCGGCGGCGGCCCACGGATCGGTCGGCGCGTCGAGCGGAACGCGCACGTCACGGTGCTGCAACTGCGAGACGCGCCCGGCGAACCGCCATCGATCCCCCTCCCACGATGGTTCCTCGTCCACCGCTGCCTCGGCGGCCGCCGCAGCTTGGTCACGGAGATGCGCCCCGAGCGCCGCGGCGATCGCGGCGGCCTCGCCCGAGTCGGCATCGTCGGGGATCGCAGCCGCGAGTGCGTCCATCCGATCCTGGCCGTCGGCGGGTTGATCGGTCGTCATTACAGCGGAATGTTCCCGTGTTTCCGGTCGGGGCCGGATTTGCGCTTGTTCGAGAGCATTTCGAGGTCGTCGATCAGGATCGGGCGGGTGGTGTGTGGTTCGATCACGTCGTCGACGAAGCCGCGCTCGGCCGCCGTGTAGGGGTTCGCGAAGGTGTCTCGGTACTCGTCGATCAGCTCCTCGCGGCGAGCCTCGGTGTCGTCGGCCGCGTCGAGTTCGTCGTCGTAGAGCACGTTGACCGCACCCTGGGGGCCCATCACCGCGATCTCCGCGGTGGGCCACGCGTAGTTCACGTCGGCATCGATATGTTTCGACGCCATCACGTCGTACGCGCCGCCGTAGGCCTTTCTGGTGATAACAGTCAAGAGGGGGACCGTGGCCTCGGAGTACGCATACAGGAGCTTCGCGCCGTGTTTGATGATGCCGCCTTTTTCCTGATCGGTGCCGGGCATGAAGCCAGGGACGTCGACGAACGTCACGAGCGGGATGTTGAACGCGTCGCAAAAGCGGACGAACCGCGAGCCCTTGAGCGAGGCGTCGATGTCGAGCGTGCCGGCGTTCACGCGGGGCTGGTTGGCGACCACGCCCACCGGCCGGCCATCGAGCCGGGCGAACGCGGTCACGAGGTTGCGGGCGTAGGAATCCGCGACCGTGAAGAACGAGCCCTCGTCGACGATCCGCTCGATGACCGCCGTGATGTCGTAGGGTTTCCGGGGCGCGTCGGGAACGAGGTCTTTGAGTTCGTCGTCCTGGCGGTCGGGATCGTCCCACGGGTCGACTCTTGGGGGGTCCTCGACGTTGTTCTGGGGGAGATAGGAGAGCAGTCGTCGGATGTCGTCGAGCGCTTGCTTCTCGTCGGCCTCCGAAAAGTGCGCGACGCCGCTCTCGCCGGTGTGAGTCGACGCACCGCCCAACTCCTCGAAGGAGACCTCCTCGCCCGTGACGGTCTCGATGACGTCCGGGCCGGTGATGAACATATGCGAGGTGTCCTCGACCATGAAGATGAAATCCGTGATGGCGGGTGAGTAGACCGCACCGCCGGCGCAGGGACCCATGATCGCCGAGATCTGCGGGACGACGCCCGACGCCTGCTGATTCCGATGAAAGACCTCGGCGTACCCAGCCAGTGAGTCGATCCCCTCCTGAATGCGTGCGCCAGCGGAGTCGTTGAGGCCGATGATGGGTGCGCCGACTTCCATCGCCTCGTCCATCACCTTACAGACCTTCTGAGCGAACACTTCTCCCAGGGATCCCCCGAACACTGTGAAGTCGTGGGCGAAGACGAACACCGTGCGGCCGTCGACGTCGCCGTAGCCCGTCACGACGCCGTCGCCCGGAATCTCGCGCTCGTCCATGTCGAAGTTGGTCGAGCGGTGCGTTCGAAGCTGATCGAACTCGTGGAAGGTGTCGTCGTCGAGGAAGTAGTCGACGCGCTCGCGCGCGGTCATCTTCCCCTTCTCGTGCTGGGACTCGATGCGCTCCTCGCCGCCGCCGAGTTCGGCGGCGCGCTTTCGCGCCCGGAGCTCCTCGATGGGATCGTCGTGATCGTCGGTCATGGTTTCACGCCCTCGGCACCGTGCATACCGGGCGGTGGCAGGGCTCCCGAAAAGGGATTCCGGTGGAGGATGCGGGGTGGTCGCAGTGTGCGGGTCGACCTATCGAAGCGGGCTAGGGATGAAGTAATAGCCCGTATCGGGTGTGGCGAAGAGGTCCCAGAGGTTGAGCGCGACCACGATCACGACCACCGCGAGGACCACCGTCCGGAGCCACCAGAGCCAGATCGATGCGAGCGAGCCGCTCGTCGATCCCGTCCGGAGCTCGTCGATCGCATCGCGGCCGAGCACCCACCCGACGAACAGCACCACGAGCAGGACGGCGAGCGGGAGGAGGAGAGTGACGCCGATCCCGTCGAACCAGTTGAGCCACGCGGTGTCGTACGCCGAGGGGATCCCGAGCGCGAAGACGACCGCGCCGAGCCCCGCTGCGGTCGGGAGCCGCGAGAACCCGTAGTTGTCGACGAGGAAGGCGACGGCGGCTTCGAGCAGGCTGATCGCCGACGAGAGCGCCGCGATCAGGATGACGCCAAAGAAGACGATCCCGACCGCCTGGCCCACCAGCTCGCCGCCGGGCAGCTCCGCGAGTGCGGTCGGGATCGCGACGAACACCGCACCGGGACCGCCCCCGCCGGCTTCGATACCCTGAGCGAACAGCAGCGGAAGCACCACGAGTCCGGCGAGCACGCCGATGGCGGTGTTCGAGACCGCGATCGAGAACCCGTCGACCGGGAGGCTGTCGTCCTCGCCGAGATAGGAGGCGTAGGTGATCATCACGCTGAACCCGAGCGAGAGGCTGAAGAGTGCCTGGCCGAACGCTGCGGGAAGCACGCTCCCGAAGTTCGAGACGATGACGTCGAAGTCGGGATTGAGGAAAAAGGCGTAGCCCTCACTCGCACCGGGCAGCGTCGCCGCGAACACCGCGAGCCCGACGAGCATCACGACGACTGCGGGGACCATCACCTTCGTCGCGAGCTCGATCCCGTCCTCGATCCCGAGCGCGACGATCCCGATCGTGATGAGCATGAAGACTGCGTGGGTACCGATCGAGGACAGGCCCACGGAGATCGCCCCGAAATACCCCTCGGGCGCGGCGAGCGCGTTGCCGGTGACGCTACCGCCGATGTATCGAAGCACCCAGCCGCCGATCACGCTGTAGTACGAGAGGGTCCAGAAGGCCGCGATCACGCCGACCGCGCCGACGAACCACCACCCTGGCCGGCCGAGTTTGCGGAAGGCACCGATCGCGCTGGTGTTCGCCCGCCGGCCGATCACGAACTCCGCGAGGATCGCCGGCAGCCCGATGACCAACACCGCGAGGAGGTAGACGACCAGGAAGGCCGCCCCGCCGTTTTCGGAAGTGATGAACGGAAAGCGCCAGATGTTCCCCAACCCCACCGCGCTACCGATCGCCGCGAGGAGGAAGCCGAGTCTCGTCGCCCACGTTTCGCGTTCTGCCATGACTGGCGGGATTTCGCGTCCCGGTTCAAAAACTCCGCGAATCACGCGCGAAACCGTGTGACTCGTTAGGCTTCCCCGTACACCGGGACCGCCGCACCGCTCGTGACGCCGGCCGCGTCGCTACACAGGAAGAGCACGACCTCGGCGATTTCGGCCGGCGTGGGCCAGCTTTCGTGGTCGGCGTCGGACATCATCTCGCGGTTCGCGGGCGTGTCGATCACCTTCGGCATGATCGCGTTCGCGCGCAGCTCGCCCCGGTTCTCCTCGGCGATGGTCTCGGTCAACAGCCGGACGCCCGCCTTCGCCGCCCGATAGGGGCCATCGCCCTCGCCGCCTTCGAGCGACGACTTCGCCGACACCGAGACGATCGCGCCATCGCTCTCCCGGAGGTAGGGGATCGCGTGTTTCGAGCCGAGGAACATCGTTCTGAGGTTGACATCGAACAGCATCCCGAACTCGTCGGCGTCGGTCTCCTCGATCGGCTGGCCGCCGCGCCACGTGCCCGCGATGTTACACAGCGCGTCGAGTCTTCCGTGATCGTCGACGACCGCCTCGACGACGCGCTCGACGTCGGCCTCGTCGGTGAAGTCGGCCTCGTAGAACTCCACGCCGTCGGCATCGAGCAGCGAGTCATCGTCGTCGGGCGCGACGAGATCGGTCGCACAGACGGTCGCGCCAGCGGCCTGGAAGCGCTCGCAGATCCCGCTGCCGAGCGCGCCGCTCGCGCCCGTGACGAGCACGACCCGATCGTCGACGTCGAAGTCGGTCGACATGGCTCGATGGACGCGGGCGAAGGGTATAAACGCAGTCCCGGTTCAGGGAACGAGCACGAGTTTCCCGAGGAAGCTGTCCTCCAGTACCGCGCGCTGGGCCTCGCCCGCCTCGTCCAGCCCGTACTCGCGGGCCACGTCGATGGTCAGGTCGCCCTGCTCCATGAGATAGGCCAGCCGGCGCAGCGGGACCCGGAGATCCGGAGTGTTGAACATGCTCATGAACTGGTATCTGACGTCCTTGCTCCGGGCGACGCCGTCGTTCTCGAACCCCACCGCGGGATCGTGTTCGCCGATGCCGACCACCCGCGCGCCCGTCGCGGCCACCTCGGCGTCGAACTGGAGGTAGTCGTCAAGGCGGTGGTCGAGGATCACGTCGACACCCTCGCCGGCAGCGCCGGCACGGGCGGTGCTCGCTTCGCAGACGGCGGCGGCGAGATCGTCGCGCGAGTAATCGAACACCGCGTCAGCGCCGAGCTCGTGGAGGCGGTCGTGGTACTCCGGCGCGGCAGTCGTGACGACGTGCGCCCCGGTCGCGGCGGCGATCTGGATCGCGGCGTGGCCCACGCCGCCCGACCCGCCGTGGACGAGACAGGTCTCACCGGGTTCGAGGGTTGCGTGGTCGACCAGCGCGCGCCACGCGGTGACGACGGCGACGCCCGCGCCGCCAGCCGCGGTCGCGTCCGCCCCGTCGGGAAGACGGACGATCCGATCCTCGGGAACGGTCGCGTATTCGGCGTAGCCGCCGTGGTGATTCCGACCGAGACCGGTGGCGTAGACCCGGTCACCTGCGGCGAAGCTCTCGACACCGTCGCCGATGGCAGCGACTTCGCCAGCGAGATCGACCCCGGGCGTCATCGGCAGCTCGAACGGGTCGTACGAACCCTCGCGGAAGTAGGTGTCGACGGGGTTGACGCCGGCAGCCCGAACCTCGACCAGTATCTCATGGCCTGCCGGATCGGGTCGGTCGATTTCGTCGACTGTCAGTACGTCGGGACCGCCGTGCTCGTGGAAACGAACGGCGCGCATACGTGGCAATCGGCGACACACAGCAAAAAACTACCTCCGAGCGATCCGCTGCCGTCGCCCGCCTTCCTTCGGCAGGTCTTTGGCTCCCGCACCCCGATCGGGAACCGATGCGGCTGATCGCCCACCGGGGTTTTGCGGATCGTCATCCCGAGAACACGCTCGTAGCGATCGAGCGCGCGGCCTCGGACGCGGACATGATCGAACTCGACGTCCGGCGGTGTGGCTCGGGCGAGCTCGTCGTGATCCACGATGAGACCGTCGACCGAGTCACCGACGTCACCGGCCGGGTCGACGAGCTCTCGGCGGACGACCTCGCCGATTTCGACGTGCTCGACACGGGAACCGGCGTGCCGACGCTCGCAGAGGCCGCCGGCGCGATCCCTGCGGACACGGGAATCGTGATCGACTGCAAGGAACACGGTATCGCCACCGAGGCGGCCGCGGCGGCCTCCACCGTCGACAACGAGGTGATCGTCTCCTCGTTCGACGCGCCGACGCTCGATGCGCTCGAAACCGACGATCCAACTGTCGAACTCGCCTGTCTCATCGGGCTGCGGCCCGACGACGACTTCGATGATGCGCTCGCGCTCGACTGCTCGTACATCCACCCCCACTGGGGCCACTGGCTCATGACCGACGCGATCGAGCGTGCCCACGACGCGGGGATGGACGTGAACGTCTGGACGATCGACACCTCGATCGCCATCGAACGCCTCCGACAGGCGGGCGTCGACGGCGTGATCGCCGACTCGCCGGACGTTCTCTGACGCCGGCTTTTACCTATCGACGGGAAGAAGCGTTCGTCATGAGCGAGCGTCGCTGTCCGGACTGTGATGTGTCGATGACGGAAACCGAACTCACCGCTGGCGGCCAGTACGACGTGTTCGTGAAAACTGACCGGGACGGCGGGCTGCTCGATCGAGTCGGGATCGACGAGCACACCGATACTGCTGCCCATCTCTGTCCAGAATGCGGGCTGATTCGGCTGTACGCCGACATCGCGGAGTGATACTATCGGTCGGCAGCGGCGTATGACGGGATTCCGCCGTCGAGAGACAGCGATGCGATCGTTCGGAATCCGATGGCATGTGCCGCCGACCGGCAGTCGAATCGACGGGATTTAAGCGGCCGGCACCCCCCTCTCGAAGCGATGCGACTTCACGAGTACCAGGCAAAGGAGGTCTTCGCCGAGGCCGGACTGCCGACCCCGGATGCGGAGTTGGCCGAGAGCACTGACGAGGTGCTCGCGGCGGCCGACTCGATCGGGTATCCCGTCGCGGTCAAGGCCCAGGTCCACGTCGGCGGCCGCGGCAAGGCCGGCGGCATCGAGATCGCCGACAGCGACGACGAGGTCCGCGAGGCCGCCGATTCGATCCTCGGGATGGATCTCAAGGGCTACACCGTCGATCGCGTGCTGGTCGAGGCAGCGGTCGATTTCGTCGACGAGCTCTACGTCGGCGTGACGATGGACCGCGGCGAGGGCAAGCCCGTCGCGATGGTCTCCTCGGAGGGCGGGGTGAACATCGAGGAAGTCGCCGAGGAGAACCCCGAGGCGATCGCGCGCGAACACGTCGATCCCGCGTTCGGGATGCATCCCTACCAGGCCCGGCGTGCGGTCTACGACGCCGGCGTCGAAAGCGATGTCGCGGGCGACGTCGCGGGCGTGCTCTCGACGCTCTACGACCTCTGGGCGGACAGCGATGCGGAGGACACCGAAGTGAACCCCGTGATGGTGACGAGCGACCGCGAGGTCGTGTGTGCGGACGCGGTGATGAACATCGACGACGACGCGCTCTTTCGCCACTCCGATCTCGCGGAGATGGAGGAGGCGGCCGCCGAGGACGATCTCGAAGCGAAGGCCAACGAGTACGGGTTCGACTACGTCCGTCTGGAGGGCAACGTGGGGATCATCGGCAACGGCGCGGGCCTCGTGATGACCACGCTCGACCTCGTGGACTATTATGGAGGAGCGCCCGCGAACTTCCTCGACATCGGCGGCGGCGCGAAGGCCGAGCGCGTGGCGAACGCACTCGACATGGTCTTTGCCGACGAGAACGTCGACAGCGTGGTGTTCAACATCTTCGGCGGGATCACCCGCGGCGACGAGGTCGCCCAGGGGATCAACGACGCGATCGCCCAGTTCGACGAGCTTCCGAAACCGATCGTGGTGCGGCTGGCGGGCACCAACGCGGAGGAAGGCATGGAGATCCTGAACACTGACGCGCTCGACGTGGAGGAGACGCTCGAAGGCGCAGTACAGAGAGCCGTCGAGCACGCCGGAGGTGAGAGCCAATGAGTGTGCTCGTCGACGACGACACGCGCGTGGTGGTCCAGGGAATTACGGGTGGGGAGGGCGAGTTCCACGCGGGCCAGATGATCGAGTACGGCACGAACGTGGTGGCCGGCGCGGTCCCCGGACGCGGCGGCGAGGAGGTCCACGGCGTGCCGGTGTACGATACGGTGAGTCGGGCCGCAGAGGCCGAGAACGCCGACGCCTCCGTGGTGCTCGTCCCGCCCGCGTTCGCGGCCGACGCCCTCTTCGAGGCGCTCGATTCGCCCGTCGATCTCGTGGTCGCGATCACCGAGGGCATTCCGGCCCAGGACATGGCGCGGGTGTACAAGCGCCTCGGCGAGACCGACACCCACCTCATCGGGCCGAACTGCCCGGGCGTCATCACGCCTGGCGAGGCCAAACTGGGGATTCTGCCCGGCAACATCTTCTCGTCAGGCAACGTCGGCCTGATCTCTCGCTCGGGCACCCTGACCTACCAGGTGGTCGACAACCTCACCGACCGCGGGCTGGGCCAGACCACCGCCATCGGCATCGGCGGCGATCCCATCATCGGGACGGATTTCGTGGACGCCCTCTCGCTGTTCGAGGACGATCCCGCGACCGACGCGATCGTGATGTGCGGCGAGATCGGCGGCACTGACGAGGAGGAGGCCGCCGAGTACATCGACGCGAACATGACTACCCCCGTCGCGGGGTTCATCGCGGGCCGGACCGCACCCCCCGGAAAGCGGATGGGTCACGCCGGAGCCATCGTGAGCGGGTCGGGGGCCGGCACCGCCGAGAGCAAGATCGAAGCGCTCAGCGAGGCTGGCGTCCCGGTCGGCGACACGCCCGAGGAAGTGGCCGACAACGTCGAAGAGTTGCTGTAACCCAGCTACTCGCATTTCCAGAAGCAGCGTGGAGACGGCCTCTCAAACGGTGATGAGGTCTCCGTTTAAGAATCGGTCTGCCCCAAATACAGGCTCGAACTCCCTGGGTTCTTGTCAATCGCCGCTGACGAGGGCTCCATGGACGAACAGCAGAAAGTCGCCGAGTTCGTGGACGAACACGATCTCGACAGGAGTACCGAATTCCGACTCCAGAACCTAGTCGAGGAGATCGGCGAGATCGGCGAGGACGCCATCGAATCCGCCGAATACGACGATTCACCGGGCGAGATAACCGTGACTCGCGACGAGTTCGGGGACGTCCTCTTCACGGCCCTTCAGATGGGGAAATCGGCCGGCATCGACGCCAGCGAAGCGCTCGACGCCAGCCTGGAGAAATACGAGGAGCGAATCGAGGAGTCGGGAGTCTCCTCGTCGTAGTCCCGACAACTGAAGTCGCACTGGAGCACGACGTATCGGGCGAAGGGACATGGCCATGGGGCAAGGGTCTCAATGCGACCAGCGAGTGGCACGATAGCTGGGAGCCGTGGCATGCGGAGCGCAACCGTGGTGTAGTCGATCCGTACAAATCCGGTGAGGAAGTCGACGAAACGCCACTTTGAGATAGGTTCGTCTGTAGTTTCGTGCTTCTGTCAGTTGTAACGAAAGCTAAAAAATTATTATCTGTGTAGAACAAAACACACCACACATGGTCCAAGGGCTAACGACAACTGAGTTGCTCCTTCAGTTCTTTTCTCTGTTTCTTCCAGCGATACTTGCATTAGTCGGAAGTTATGCGTTGTATTCAAAGAAACAAACTGACAAAGAAAATGCTCTTCGGTCTGCAATCAGAACAGAGATAGAGTCGGCAGAGCGACTAGAACATATATCATCATATGTTGACAACGACGGCCAAGGTCCGAAAGGGGATGAAAGACCACCAGTCCCATCTGGCTTGGCAGCAGCCACCTCCTTATACAATAGCCATTCATTCGAATTAGGTTTACTTGACAGTAGAGAGCGCGAATCAGTTGTAAACTATTACAGTAATGTCACAATTCTGAACGATATGATCGCTGCGGCACAGGAGTCTGAACTAAGCGATAGAGAACTCTTGTCTACTGAACATAATTACCTGAGGTGGCAATTGGATCGCGTAAGGGGGTTACGAAAATCGGCGTTGATTCGCTTAGACAGTGACAAGGTACCAGAAGATACCGACTTTGATTGATTAGTTTTGATGTTCTCCCCATAATATAAGTCCTCGGACTAGCCAGAATAATATGAACAAAATTAGGTTATTGGACCTGCGCGTTCGCGGCAGCGGTATAGCCATCGCGACTTCGGAACTACAAGCAGTGACGCATAGTCGGGATGTGTTTATCATATGCGCATAACTCTATTCGTCAACATACTCAATGAGTTCCTCTGCTAACTCTACACAGAAGGTCGCATCAGTGAGTGCTCTTTCACCATCCTCATTCTCAAAGATCACTGAAGGCCCCACGTTCAATTCTGGCGCACCATATTTCGCAACCTCGTAGAATTTCTCCCAGAGTTGAGTTAGAAAGATAGCCCGGATGACCTCTTCCTTTCTGTGGAAATCTGCCGGGATTTTACTGTTGAAACCCTGGGTATTGTGCGATTCGAATCCAATATCATGGGCTTTATCGAATTTCTGACCTACACTCTTGAACATTGACTTGACAGATAATTCGATGACCATCTGGCAGTCAATTATAATATTCTGGATGTGATCATCGATCTGCACTACATCCACATCCTCAGTTATCTCAGTCGTTATTGTGTCTTCAGTTTCATCAATGACTGTTCCTCTCATTTCCACCACACCATTCTCAACTGCATCTTTAGCAGATTTTCTCTGTACTAATCGTTCTTCCGCCTCGGTTATCCTATCATGAACAGAGTCCAAACGACGACGCGCCTCTTCCAGTTGAGTTCTGGCGTATTCTATATTACTGGTTTCTGGATCCATATATTATAGAAGTCACACAGCATCTTGAGAACTCTGGCCAACAGGAGCACCTTATGGCTAAGTAACAGTGTGTCGCCATTGGATATTTAGTTTATTTATTATAATTAAATTTACTCTATCTTCCGTCGATAGCGCAGTTCGTGATATGTATTCTCAGTTTGGGAAATTTATTGGTGGCACTACATTTCTGTCAGTACAACGATCGGATCCGTTGATTGAGTAAGTAACTTCCTCCAATAGCTACCAGTATACATCAATAGTTTGTAAGTACTCCTTCTCTCGTATGCTAATTTGCAGGCAGTAAGCGAGCGCATGGGTCGGGGCGGATTTGAACCGCGAGGACTTCGCTCCGCTCGTCCTCTGGGCTCAAATCCTTCGTGACAACTTTCGCGCCGCTGGCCGCTCGCTTCGCTCGCGGTGTTGCGGCGCGAAAATGGGTCGGGGCGGATTTGAACCGCCGACTTCCTCCGTGTGAAGGAGGTATCATAACCGGCCTAGATCACCGACCCGCACCCCTAATTCCCGACCTCGAAGTATAAACGTTGTCTTCAGTAGTCGGGCGCTTCCTCCGCCACCCCGTCGCGCTGGTTCACCACGCGCGCCAGGGTGAACAGCGCGTCCGAGAGCCGGTTCAGGTAGACCACCGCCGCCTCGTTCACCTCCTCCTCGCTCGCGAGCGCGACCGCGCGGCGCTCGGCCCGCCGGCAGACCGCCCGGGCGTGGTGGAGGCGCGCGCCCGCGTCGCCACCGCCAGGGAGAATGAACGACTGGAGCGGGTCGAGTTCGTCGTCGTAGGCGTCCATCCACTCCTCCAGGCGCTCGGTGCGCTCGTCGGTCATCTGCGGGTCCTCGGCGTCCGGATCGGGGTTCGCGAGATCGGCCTGGACGATGTGGAGGTGGTTCTGGATCGCGCGGAGCTGGTCGTCAACGTCGTCGTAGCCCGTCGGCCGGACCCGCCCGACAGTCGCATTCACCTCGTCGACAGTTCCATAGGCTTCGATCCGCGGACTCGCTTTCGAGACCCGGTCCATCGTCCGGAGATCGGTCTGGCCCTCGTCGCCCCGGCCCGTGTAGATCGTCATGGACGACCTCCGCCCGGCAGCGACTTATAGCCAATCGAAGCGATCGACACGGCATCCCCGGCGACTCGGGCCGAGAACCGAAACGGAACAGTCAGTCGTCCGCCGGCTCGCCGTCGCTATGGACCTCTCCACCGAGATCGGGAAGCTCCGGCACCGCGCTCGTATCGTGAGTCCCCACCGGTGGGAGATTGACCGCCGCAGCGGGCGAGGCGTCGAGGTCCACGCCCGCATCGAGCGCGTCCATCTCGCCGTCGGCGTCGCGGGCGTCCTGATCGATCCGCATCGAACAGAACTCGACGCCACACATCGAGCAGAATCGGGCGTCCTTGTAGTTGTCACCCGGCAGCGTCTGGTCGTGTGAGTCGCGGGCGCGGTCGGGATCGAGCGCGAGGTCGAACTGCTCGCGCCAGTCGAAGTTGTACCGGGCCTGTGAGAGCGCGTCGTCCCAGTCGCGCGCGCCGGGCAGCCCGTTCGCCACGTCGCCGGCGTGGGCCGCGATCCGGTAGGCCGCGAGCCCCTCCCGGACGTCCTCGGCGTCGGGCAGCCCGAGATGCTCCTTCGGCGTGACGTAACAGAGCATCGCCGCGCCCGCACGGGCGGCCTCGGTCGCGCCGATCGCGCTCGTGATGTGGTCGTAGCCCGGCGCGACGTCGGTCACCAGCGGCCCGAGGACGTAGAACGGCGCGCCGTCACAGACCTCCTGCTGGCGCTCGACGTTGTCCCGAATCTGATCCATCGGGACGTGGCCCGGCCCCTCGACCATGACCTGGACGCCGTGCTCTTGGGCGGTTCGAGTGAGCTCGCCGAGCGTGTCGAGTTCGGCGAACTGGGCCTCGTCGCTCGCGTCCGCGAGGCTCCCCGGTCGGAGCCCGTCGCCGAGGCTGAACGTGACGTCGTGCTCGGCGAAGATCTCACAGATCGCCTCGAACTCGGTGTAGAGGGGGTTCTGCATCGCGTTCTCCTCCATCCACTGGGCGAGAATCGAGCCGCCGCGCGAGACGATCCCCGTCACTCGGCCGTCGGTCAGCGGGAGGTGCTCCATCAGGACGCCCGCGTGGATCGTCATGTAATCGACACCCTGCTCGGCCTGCTTTTCGATCACGTCGAGCAGGAGTTCGTGGGTGATTGCCTCGGGGCTCTCCGCGCGCTTGACTGCCTCGTAGATCGGCACCGTGCCGATCGGCACTGGCGAGTGATCGACGTTCGCCTCGCGGATCGTGTCGAGGTCCTCACCGGTGCTCAGGTCCATCACCGTGTCCGCGCCGTAGTGGACCGCCGCGTGGAGTTTTCTGAGCTCCTCGGTCCGGTCGCTCGTGGTCTCGCTGTTGCCGATGTTGGCGTTGACCTTCGTGGCGAACTCGCGCCCGATGATCATCGGATCGAGGCTGTCGTGGGCGTGGTTCGCCGGGATCACCGCCTCGCCCGCGGCCACCTGCTCGCGGACGAACTCGGGGTCGCGGTTCTCGCGCTCGGCCACCCGCTCCATCGCCGGTGTGATCGTGCCCTCGCGGGCGGATCGAAGCTGCGTTCGGGCTCGTGCCATCGATAACTAGATTATACTACCGAGTGATAAGCGTGGCGGCTATCGTGGACGAGCGGCGGTGCAGCGATGATCGCGATGATACTGTATCCGAGCGACAGGACGACGGAGGTTTATACGTCGGCGGAGGAACGCCGAGACGTGACCCCCGTCGCTCAAGTGGCCGTCTCGCTCGACAGCCCCGTCGCGAGGATCGCGCTCGCGGGCGCACTCGGGCTGTTCCTCGGACTCGAACGCGAGTGGTCGGACAAGCCCGCGGGGATCCGGACCTTCTCGCTTATCACGCTTCTCGGTGCGGTGTTCACCGTCCTCGATCGCGATGGGTTGCTGGCGGTCGGCGGCCTGCTCGTCATCGTTCAGGGCACGGTGCTCGCGGTTCAGGGCCTCCGGGACGAGGACCTCGGACTCTCGCTCACCACCTCGGTATCGATGCTGGTCGCCTACGGCGTCGGTGCGCTGACCGCCGCCGGGTACGTCATCGAGGGCGTGACCGTCGCCGTCCTGTCCTCGCTCCTCCTCGTGCTGAAGCGCGAACTCCACACGTTCGCGGGCGGGCTCACGCGCGAAGAACTCCGCTCGACCACCGAGTTCGCCATCCTCGCGTTCGTGATCTACCCGCTCTTGCCGACCGGCGACGTCACGATCGGCTCCGGCGAACTCGCGGTCGCGATCGAACCCCGAGTGGTGTGGCTGATGGTGGTCGCGGTCGCCGCCATCGGGATCGTGAACTACGCCATCGTCAGAACGTACGGCGGGCGGGGGATCGCCGTCACGGGCTTTTTCGGGGGGTTGGCCTCCTCGACCGCCGTGGTCGGGACGATGCTGGATTCGGTTCGGCAGCGCCCGAACATGACCTCCTACGCCGTCGCCGCCGTGTTGCTCGCAGACGCGGCGATGGCGCTCCGGAACCTCGCGATCGTGCTCGCGTTCACCCTCCCGAACGTGCTCGTCGGCGCGGTCGTCCCGCTCGCGATCGTGGTCGTTGGGAGCGTCGCGATCGCGGCCATCACCGCCGACTGGAACGAACAGGTGAGTATGGACCTCGACAGCCCCTTCTCGCTCCGGAACGTGCTCGCGTTCGGCGCGATGTTCGCGGTGGTGGTCCTCGCCGGCGGGTTCGCCCAGGCCCAGTTCGGCGAGGTCGGCTTTTACGTCACTGCCGTCCTCTCGGGGCTGGTCTCGTCGGCCGGCGCGACCGCCTCAACCGTCTCACTCTATCGGACGGGGAGTCTCGGCTACGAGACCGCGGTGATCGCCGTGTTGCTCGCCACGGCGTCGAGCATCGGCGTCAAGGCCGCGTTGACTGCCGCCGGCCCGAGTCGCCAGTTCGCCACGCGGGTCGCGCTCTGGAGCGGCGTTCTCCTCACCGGGTCGCTCGCAGCGGCGGTCGTCTTGACGCTGTGAGCGGACGATCCCGACCCATCCGGTAGCTCCGTTCGTCCGTCGCCGACGTTAGTTCAGCCGCGTGATGGTCGCGAGGTTTTATTACGCCCCGATGTCGACAGTATCACATGAACTGGCGGCACACGCGACACGAGATCGCGACGAACCTCGTGGGTCGGCCGTGGTGGGTCGCTGCGGCCGGAGCGATCACGACGACGGTGTACGCGCTCGCGATGCTCTACGCCGGCAGCCAGGGAATCGATCTCGGTGCCGCCGGTCATCTCGGCGGCGCTGCCGGCGGGTTCGCCGCCGGGTTCGTCCTCGGCACCAACGTCTACGACGGCGCGTCGGCGGGGCTCCGGGCCGGCTGCTACGGGATCGCCGTGCTCGCGCTCCTACTCGGGATCACCTCGTTCGTGGTCTGGTTCGCCGCGAGCGGGACCGCCTTCCTGTTCTACTCGCCGTTTTTCGCGCTGTTCGCTGTCTGTCTGCTCGCGCCGGTGTACGCCTTCGCCGGTTTGATCGGCGGCACGATCGGGGTCACAGTCCGGCGCTGGTTCGTTCCCGACCACCTGAACCCCGAGCCGTACTGATTTCGTCGCTGCAGCTGTCAGGACGGCGGATGAACGGGCGGATCGCGCGGCCGCAGCGCAGTCGTGTCGGTCGCCTCGTCGGTCAGCGAACGCTCCCTGAAAACAGGCGGGGTGACGACGGGAGCGACGGGGCGGCGTTACAGCGTGGCTCTCGTACTATGCTCGTTGAACAGGACCCCACACTCGTTGCACCGGCGCTGGTAGCCGGTGGTCCAGCTCGGCCGGACGTTCTCGGTCGTCTTGCAGATCGGGCAGTCTGACATGGGTCACCTCGATCGCGGGTGAACCCTGCCGGCGGAACCGATTGAGGCTACCGCCCGGACTCTCCGCATGGGTACGTTGCTCACGGAATCGGCGATCGGCAGCGGCCGCGTGGCGGTCGCTGGCGCGTGGCGGTCGTGGTCGTCGATCTCCGCCATCGAAACCGCTATCCGGGCGTCGCGCCCACCACGCCCCATGCAGGCCGTCCAGTTCACCGAGCACGGCGACCGCGACGTCATCGAGTACGGCGAGTATCCCGATCCCGAACCCGATCGGAACGAGGCGCTCGTCGACGTGAAAGCCGGCGCGCTGAACCACCTCGACGTGTTCACCCGCGGCGGACTGCCGGGCGTCGATCTCGATATGCCGCACGTTCCCGGCTCCGACGCCGCCGGCGTGGTCGAGGCGGTCGGCGAGGACGTCACCCGGGTCGAACCGGGCGACCGGGTTGCGGTCACCGCCGGCCGGTCGTGTGGCGAATGCGAGTTCTGCCGCCACGGCGAACACTCGCTCTGTGAGAGTTACCACATCATCGGTGAGCACGTTCAGGGCGTGCACTCCGAGCAGGCGGCCGTCCCCGCCGAGAACCTCGTGCCGGTCCCCGAAGGAATCGACTGGGAAACCGCGGCCGCCGCGCCGCTGGTCTTCCAGACCGCGTGGCGAATGCTGGTCACGCGGGCGGACCTCGGTCCCGGCGAGTCGATCCTCGTGCTCGGTGCGTCGGGCGGCGTGGGCCACGCCGCAGTCCAGATCGCGGAGTACATCGGCGCGGAGGTGTACGCCACCGCGAGTACCGACGAGAAACTCGAGTACGCGCGCGAGTGCGGTGCGGATCACACCGTCAACTACGAAGAAACCGATTTCGCAGCCGCGATGCGCGAGGCCACCGACGGCCGCGGGGTCGACGTGGTGGTCGATTATGTGGGACCGGCGACGTGGGAGGACTCGATCAAATGTCTCGCCAAGGGTGGCCGACTCGTGACCTGCGGCGCGACCACCGGGCCGAAAGCCGAGACCAACATCAACCGAGTGTTCTGGAAGCAGGTCGATATCCTCGGCTCCACGATGGCCTCGCTGGGCGAGGTCGACGACGTGCTCTCGTTGGTGTGGGACGGCACGTTCGAGCCGAAGATCCGCGAGACGCTCCCGATGAGCGAGGCCGCCCGTGCCCACGAGATGCTCGAAGAGCGCGAAGGGTTCGGCAAAGTCGTTGTGGTTCCCGACAGCGAACGATAACTGTTCGCGTGCCGTCCCCTCACGATTTATTAGGATGCGAGTAAAGGCTGAGGTATGCCGGTCGATTACACACAGCTCCACGATCCGAACGCCGAGTACACGATGCGCGATCTCTCGGCCGGAACGATGGGTGTCCGTGCGAAGCGCGGCGGCGGACGAGACGTCGAGATCACGGACGTGCAGACCACGATGGTCGACGGCAACTTCCCGTGGACCCTGGTGCGGGTGTACACCGACGCGGGGATCGTCGGCACTGGCGAGGCCTACTGGGGGGCGGGCGTTCCGGAAGTCATCGAGCGGATGACGCCGTTCGTGGTGGGCGAGAACCCGCTCGACCTCGATCGGCTGTACGAGCACCTCGTCCAGAAGATGTCGGGCGAGGGCTCGATCGAGGGCACGGTCGTCACCGCGATCTCGGGGATCGAGATCGCGCTCCACGACCTCGCGGGCAAGATCCTCGAGGTTCCGGCCTATCAGCTCCTCGGCGGGAAGTACCGCGACGAGGTCCGGGTGTACTGCGACTGTCACGCCGGCGAGGAAGCGGATCCCGAGGCGAACGCCGACGAGGCCGAACGCGTCGTCGAGGAGTTGGGCTACGACGCGCTGAAGTTCGACCTCGACGTGCCCTCGGGCCACGAGAAGGACAAGGCGAACCGCCACCTCCGGAACGCCGAGATCGACCACAAAGCCGAGATCGTCCGTGCGGTGACCGAACGCCTCGACGGCCGGGCCGACGCCGCCTTCGACTGCCACTGGTCCTTCTCCGGCGGGAGCGCGAAGCGCATCGCGCGCGCGGTCGAGGACTACGACGTCTGGTGGCTCGAAGATCCAGTGCCGCCGGAGAACCACGATGTCCAGCGCGAGGTCAGCCAGTCCACGACCGTCCCGATCACCGCCGGCGAGAACGTCTACCGCAAGCACGGCCACCGCCGCCTCCTCGAAGAACAGGCCGTCGACGTGATCGCGCCAGACCTCCCCAAGGTGGGCGGGATGCGCGAAACCAGAAAGATCGCCGATATGGCCGACACCTACTACGTCCCGGTGGCGATGCACAACGTCTCTTCGCCGGTGGCGACGATGGCGAGCGCGCACGTCGGCGCGGCGATCCCCAACTCGCTCGCGGTCGAGTACCACTCCTACCAGCTCGGCTGGTGGGAGGACCTCGTCGAGGAGACCGTGATCGAGGACGGTTCGATCGACGTGCCCGAGAAGCCAGGCCTCGGGCTGACGCTCGATCTCGATGCGGTCGAAGCACACATGATCGACGGTGAGGAGCTGTTCGACGAAGCGTAGCTTCGTCGAGCCAGCAAATCTCCGATTTGCCCTGTTCGATGCGGCGTAGCCGCATCGAGCTCGTGGAACATCGTTCCACGACGTTCGACTGAGCGAAGCGAGGTCGAACTATCGAATCCTCGATCAGTTCCGGGAGGACGAACGGACTCAGTCAGTTCTGTGAATTTCTGGTAGATTACTGAGGAAAGTCGCCATCGCTCCACTGAGCATCGACAGCGATACGGCTCGTGTCGAGCGATTTTTGCGAGTAAACTCGTGCGTGAGTAAAGCTTGCGAAAGCGTTTTACACTTCTGTTACGGACGATGGTACGGATTTACGATGATGAAGGATTCGGACCCGGGACAGTCACGGCGGTCGTACCTGAAGCGCGCAGCGCTAGCAAGCACCGTCGGCATGGCCGGTCTCGCCGGCTGTACGGGCGGCGGTGGCGGCGATGACAACGGGAGCGGTGGCAACGGTAGTGGCGGTGACAACGCCAGCAGCGGGAGCGGAAGCAGCGGGAACGGCAGCGGTGGGAACGGCAGTAGCTCCAATGGAAGCAGTAGTGGCGGCAGTAGCGGAAGCCTCACCGTGTTGCACGGCTGGACCGGCGGTGACGGCGCGACGGCCCTCGAAAACCTCGTCGAAGGGTTCGAGGAAGCCAACCCCGACGTCAGCGCGAACTTCCAGGCGATCGGCGGCGGTGGCAACACCAACCTCGATACCACGATCTCCAACCGCGCCCAGAACGAAAACCTCCCCACGTCGTGGGCGGACTGGCCGGGGCTCAACCTCGTTCCGTTCACCGAGGCCGGACTCCTCGCTGACGTCGGCGAGAACGTCTGGACCGACGATCTCCGGAACAACTACTCCCAGGAAGCCAAAACCTACTCCCAGGTCGGCGAGGAAGCCGGCTCGATCGGGAGCGGTCCCTACGTCGCGGTCCCGATCGGCTCCCACCGGATGAACGACCTGTTCTACAACGTCTCGGTGGTCGAAGAAGCCGGCGTCGACCCCACGAGCTTCTCCGAGCCGGCGGACCTCCTCGCGGCGATGAAGACCGTCGAAGAGGAGACCGACGCGGTCGGGATGGCCCAAGGTCTCCAAGCCCCCTTCACCACGCTCCAGCTCTGGGAGGTCGTCATGCAGGGCCAGGCGGGCTACCAGCCGTTCATGGACTACATCAACGGCGAGGGTGACGAACAGGCCGTGCGCTCGGCGTTCGAGATGGTCAACAACTACTTCGATCACATCAACCAGAACGCCTCCAGCGTCGGGTTCACCCAGGCGAACCAGCTGATCATGAACGGCGAGGCCGCGTTCATGCACCAGGGCAACTGGGTGGCCGGTGCGTACCGCAACCAGGACGGCTTCGAGTACGAGTCCGACTGGAACAACGTCTCCTTCCCCGGCACCGACGACATGTACGGGCTGCATCTCGACTCGTTCCCGATGGCAGCCAGCGCGGGCGATTCCGGGGCCGCACAGGCGTGGCTCTCGTACGTCGGCACGCCCGACGCGCAGGTCCGCTTCAACCAGTTCAAGGGGTCGATCCCGCCGCGGACCGACGTGCCGACCGACGAGTTCGATCCCTACCTCACCCAGACCATCGAGGACTACAACAACGTCTCGAACAAGCCGCCGACGATCGCTCACGGTCTCGCGGTGCTGCCGGACGTCCACAGCGAGATCGACGGCGTGATCACCGATTCCTTCCTCGGCTCGGGAGACCTCGACGCCGCAACTCAGGGGATGCTCGATGCCGTCTCCGGATCGAACTGACGACGATCGATCGGTGCGATCGAGGCTTCGTGGGTTCGGCGAGCGGCTCACCCCCGGCTCCGATGACCGATCAAGCGACGACGACGCGCACGCGGTGCGCACCGACGGCGGTGCGACCGTGAGCGGCGGCTCCAGTTCGACCGCCACGAGCCAGACGGGCTGGCTCCGATCGCTCCGAAAGAGCGGGTTCGTCAGTTCGCTGCCGTTCTGGCTCCCGCCGTTCCTCCTGATGGGGCTGTTCGTCTACGGCGCGATCGGGTGGAACTTCCTCATCTCACTCACCGACATGGAGGGGTTCGGCGATCCCGAGTACACCTCGCTGGATTTCGAGCAGTACACCGAGCTGTTCGCGAGCCAGACGTTCATCGACGCCGCGCGCAACACGTTCGTGCTGCTCGTCGCGTTCACGATCCTGTGTATCGTGCTCGGACTCGTGCTCGCGATCCTGCTCGATCGGACGATCCGCTTTCAGAACACGTTCCGGACGCTGTACCTCCTGCCGTTCAGCCTCTCCTTCGTGGTGACGGCCCAGCTCTGGTCGTGGATGTACGACATCGAAAACGGGATCATCAACTCGATCCTGGGCATCGTGGGGCTCCAACCCGACTGGATCGGCAACCCCCAACTGGTGCTCGGAGCCGTGATCTTCGCGCTGGTCTGGCAGTTCAGCGGGTACACGATGGTGGTCTTCCTCGCGGGACTCCAGACCATCCCGGACGAGCATTTCGAGGCCGCACGCATCGACGGCGCGAGCACCGTCAAAATGTACTGGCGGGTGATCGTCCCCCAGCTCCGTGGCTCGGTGATCAGCGCGCTCGTCGTGTTGATGATCGCCGCGCTCAAGGCCTTTGACTTCCTCTACGCGCTGTTCGGCCAGTACCGGCCGGCGGCGGGGGCTGACATCCTCGCGACGTTCATGGTTCGGGAAGCGTACTCGAACCAGAACTGGGCGTACGGCTCGGCGATCGCGATCGTGCTCTACGTGCTCGCGTTGCTGGTCGTGATCCCGTATCTCTACAGTCAGTACCGGCGAGGTGAGCTATGACCGATCGAAACGATGGAAACGGAACAGCGATGACCGACGGTGGCACGGCAACGGGTGACTCGACGCTCGCGAACGTGCGCGATTCCATCAGCTGGTGGCGGATCGCGCTCTACGCCGCGCTCGCGGTGATCGGCGTGTACTTCCTCATCCCGATCGAAGCAGGATTGGTCACGTCGTTCAAGACCGGCGACTCGGTCATCCGGACCGCGCCGTACGCGCCACCGGGACCGGGCGGGTTCACGCTCGACAACTGGGCGGGGGCGTTCGACGCGCTCGCGCCTGGCCTCGTCAACAGTCTCATTATGACTGTGCCGGCGACGGTGCTCGGCGCGCTGTTCGGCAGCCTCGCGGCCTACGGGCTGACCCAGATCAGCTGGCGCGGCCAGATCCCGATCCTCGCGCTGTTCGTCGCCGGCGTGTTCATCCCCTACCAGGCGGTGTTGGTGCCGCTCTCGCAGTTCTGGTCGATGATCCCGCTCGAAGAGCTGCTGTCGCCGCTGTGGGCGCTGCCCTTCTTCCACCCCTACCAGACCGACCTCATCGAGCTGATCGTCACCCACACGGCCTACGGCATCCCGATCTGTACCGTGCTATTTCGGGGATACTACGTCGGGCTCTCCGAAGAGATGATCGAGGCGGCCCGGCTCGACGGCGCGAGCGCGTTCGGGATCTACCGCCGGGTCGTGCTGCCGCTGTCGGCCCCGATGTTCGCGGTGACGCTGATCTATCAGTTCACCCAGATCTGGAACGAGCTGCTGTTCGCGCTGATCCTGATCGGCGGTGCGGGCTCGCCGGCCGCCCCGGTGACGCTCTCGCTCGTCGGATTGGGCGCGAGCCTCGAAGGCATCGACTTCGGCCTCCGGATGGCCGGCGCGTTCCTGACCGCGTTGCCGACGCTGCTGGTGTTCATCATCTTCGGCGATCAGTTTGCCCGCGGCGTCGCCGGGGGCGGAACATGACGCGATCACGACTCACGACACTCATGACACACGACATCGACTGGAGGTTGGCGACGGATGGCTGAACTCACGCTCGATCACGTGACGAAACGCTTCGCGGACGGTGGCGGCGATATCGTCGCGGTCGACGACGTCTCGGCCGACATCGACGACGGCGAGTTCATCGTCCTCGTCGGGCCGTCGGGCTGTGGCAAGTCGACCACGCTCCGCATGATCGCGGGGCTGGAAACCGTCACGGAGGGGGCGATCACCCTCGACGGCCAGGCGATCAACGACCGCCAGCCCGCCGATCGGGACATCGCGATGGTGTTCCAGAGCTACGCGCTCTACCCACACATGACCGTGCGCGAGAACATGAGCTTCGGGCTCGAAGAGAGTACGGACATGCCCGGCGACGAGATCGAAGAGCGCGTCGAGTCCTCCGCTGAGATGATGGGGATCGGTCGCCTGCTCGATCGTAAGCCAGGCGAGCTCTCGGGTGGCCAGCAACAGCGGGTCGCGCTCGGCCGGGCGATCGTCCGCGATCCCGCCGTCTTCCTGATGGACGAACCCCTCTCGAACCTCGATGCGAAGCTGCGCTCGCAGATGCGGACCGAGCTCCAGCGCATCCAGGAGGATCTCGGCGTCACCACCGTCTACGTCACCCACGACCAGACCGAGGCGATGACGATGGGCGACCGGATCGCGATCCTCGACGACGGCCGGCTCCAGCAGGTCGCCACTCCCCTGGAGGCCTACCACGAACCCGCGAACCAGTTCGTCGCGGGGTTCATCGGCGAGCCATCGATGAACTTCTTCGAGACCACCGTCGAGAACGGTCAGTTGGTCGGCGACGGGTTCGAGTACCCCCTTTCCGAGGAGACCCAGGATTCGATCGGCGATTCCGACCGCGTGACGCTCGGCGTGCGGCCCGAGGACATCGAACTCGTCGATACGGCTGAGAGCGATCACGACTTCCGAACGGTGGTCGACGTGGTCGAACCGGTCGGCAGCGGCAACAACATCTACCTCGCGTTCGAGGACAACGCCGAGGAGGCGTCCGAACTCGACATGGACGAGTCCCGCACGTTCGTGGCGACCATCGGCGGGCTCCGGCGTGTCGAGGCGGGTCAGCCCGCGATCGCACGACTCTCCGAGGACGCGATCCATCTCTTCGACGCCGAGACCGGCGAGGCGCTCCGCAACCGGAAACTCGACGACGTCGAAACGGTCGAACCGCAGCTCTGAGCCGCGACAGTCGGCTTTTTCCCCGGTCGCCACGATCGGCGAACGTGAGCGAAATCACCGACTACGAACTGTTTGCCGTCCCGCCACGCTGGCTATTTTTGCGAGTCGAGACCAGCGACGGCCGGGTCGGCTGGGGCGAACCCGTCGTCGAGGGACGGGTGCGCACGGTCGAAACGGCCGTCGAGGAACTGTTCGAGCAGCACCTACTCGGCGCGGATCCCGCCCCGATCGAGGATCACTGGCAGGCGATGTACCGCGGCGGATTCTATCGCGGCGGACCCATACTCATGAGCGCGATCGCGGGCGTCGACCAAGCACTCTGGGATCTCAAGGGCAAGCAACTCGGCGCGCCGGTGTACGAACTCCTCGGCGGCCCGGTCCGGGATCGGATGCAGGTGTACGGCTGGATCGGCGGCGATCGTCCCTCCGATGTGGCCGACGCCGCACGCGAACGAGTCGAGTCGGGCCTCGACGCGCTCAAGATGAACGCCACCGCCGAGTTCCGCCGGATCGAGACGCCGGCTGCGGTCGCGGCCGCGGGCGACCGACTCGCCGCGGTGCGTGAAGCCGTCGGTCCCGAGGTCGGGATCGGCGTCGACTTCCACGGCCGGGTCGCGAAACCGATGGCCAAACGGCTCGTGAGCGCGCTCGAACCGCACGAACCGATGTTCGTCGAGGAGCCGGTGCTGCCGGAACACGACGATCACCTCCCCGAGATCGCCGATCACACCACGATCCCGATCGCGACCGGCGAACGGCACTACACCCGCGAGGACTTCCGCCCCGTGCTCGAAGCCAGCGGCGTCGACGTGATCCAGCCCGACCTCTCCCACGCCGGCGGGATCACCGAGTGTCGGAAGATCGCGTCGATGGCCGCGGCCCACGACGTCGCACTCGCACCCCACTGCCCGCTCGGTCCGATCGCGCTCGCGTCCTGTCTCCAGGTCGACGCCTGTTCGCACAACGCGCTCATCCAGGAACAGAGCCTCGGGATCCACTACAACGAGGGCAGCGACGTACTCGATTACCTCGCTGACCCGTCGGTGTTCGAGTATAGCGACGGGTACGTCGACCTCCCCGCGGAGCCAGGTCTCGGCATCGAGATCGACGAGGAGCACGTCCGTGAGCAGGCCGACGCAGTCGACGACTGGCACAACCCCGTCTGGCGGCACGACGACGGCAGCGTCGCGGAGTGGTAACGGGCGGGACGCTCATAGGAATCGTTGTACGTCATATCGGTATGCCGTCGACACAAAGTCGGCGGCTACCGGTAACCAGTTGGTCGCGCCGCAGAACCCGTTAGAATTGGTGGTCAAGTTATTTATAGAAAGAGCGTAAATGAGCTACTATGAGTTATGCCAACGCCCCCATCCTCTTCGGTCGCAACCAGCACCGTACCCGACAGGTTCTCGTCCTCGCTGCGGTTACTTTCTTTGCAAGTCTTGTGGTGTACACGGGTTTTCCGGTATATGAAGGTCTTCCGTTCACGTTTCTGTTGATTGTGCCTTCTATTCCGCTGTTAGCAGGCGCTGTGGCGCTAGTCACTGCCTACCTCAACGACGGTCTTCTCGTGAGTGCATTGGTGCCAGTTATGGCCGTAATCGGGCTGGAGTTCTCACTGGGTATCTGGCTCTATTTTGATCTCGTTCCGAGTTATGACCCAGCCGGGTTTGGTTTCGTACCCACACTCCTTGCTCTTGCCTTCGGAATTGGTGTCAGCGTAGCCGCCGTTGGGGCTACCACACGACGAGTTGTAACCTACATCAGTTCGTGAAGTACCGACGGTTTCGAGTTGGGGCCGACCAGTTACACCAACCCTATCAGTGCTCGCCAGCCACGTCGACGACGTCGCCGGTTTCACCCGCTTCGTAGATCGCGCGCAGGATCTTCATGTCGGCCAGGCCGTGTTCGCCGTCGGGATGGGGTTCCTCGCCCGCGAGCACCCGATCGGCGAAGTAGGTAAACTCCTCGGTCATCTGGTCGCGCTGGTCGAAGTCGAGGGTGGCGTCGAGGTCGCCCCGGCGGATCCGGAGCCGGCGGGGTTCGTCGGGGAAGAAGACGGGATCGAGTCGGAGCTCGCCCTGGGTCCCGGTGATCTGGAGGTGGCTCGATCGCGCAGCGTTCTGGCTCGCGGTACACGACGCCGTCACGCCATCGCCGAAATCCAGCCGGAAGCTCGCGCGCTCGTCGGGGACATCCGCGAACGCGTCGTGAGCCGAGTGCATCCGCGCGCTCACCGAAACGGGATCGGCGTCGAGGACGAATCGTGCGGTGTTGAGCGGGTAGATCCCGAGGTCCATCACGCTCGCACCGTAGCCCGCGAGGTCTGGATCGAGCCGCCAGTGGTTCGGGTCGTCGAACATGTCGAGGAGCCGCTGGGTCATCGCGCCGTGGACCCCGACGACGTCGCCGATGAACCCCGATCTGACGAGTTCGCGCGCCCGCCGAACCGCCGGCTCGGTGTGCATCCGGTAGGCGATCATCAGCGTGGCGTCTTCGCAGGCCGCGACCAACTCCTCGGCGCGCTCGACGGTGGCTTCCATCGGTTTCTCACACAGGATCGCTTTGTCGAGGGCGGCCGCGGTCTCTGCGTACTGGAGATGGAGCGCGTTCGGCGTGGCGATGTACACCGCGTCGTAGGCTTCGCTCGCCGCGCCGTCGTGGAACTCGTCGTAGGTCAGGCCGTGCTCGACGGTTTCGTGGGTCTCGGCGAGGTCGGTTGCGCGCTCCTTCGAGCTGCTGACGACGACCGTTGTCTCACAGAGTTCGGAGTCGGTGACGGCGGGCATCGCCATCTCCTTCGTCCACCACCCGAGGCCGATCATCGCGAATCGCACAGTCCCAGACGCGTCCGACCGCCAGTCGCGTGCGGTGAACCCGTCGAACAGCTCGTCGAGTGAGCCGTCGATCATCGTTCACCGCGAGAGGGATCGTCCCTGGCGGGCGGTCGTCGGTCGGTACGAGCGAATGTGAGATGTGTCGTATCGTGTGTCATGATGAACGGTCGCGTGCAGCGTAGTGATCGGGCGAACGGTGTTGCGCGACGAACGAGCAGTTATCCGCCGACGCTCCCCTCGTAGACGACGCCGCGGCCAGCATCGAGCGTAACGTGATCGCCCTCGTCGACGTCGGACAGTGAGACGTTCGAGACCATCGGGAGACCGGCCTCGCGCGCGACGATCGCCGGATAGCCCGTGACGCCCTCGTGGGCGCTGACGATCCCCCCGAGCCGGGTGGGGTCGCCGTCGAACTCGTCGTCGAAGTCGGCGGAGAGGGACAGGATCGTCCCTTCGGAAAGCCCGGTGAGATCGCCGTCCACAGTACGAGAGAGCGGTCCGGAGACCCGGCCATCGACCACCGAACGGCCCGTCGCGAGGATCTCGGCCGCGACGTGGACCTTGAGCGTGTTGGTGGTGTTCGCGCCTTCGAGATCGGTCATCATCCCGGCGAGCACCACCACCGTGTCGCCCGCATCGGCGACGCCCGCGTCGAGTGCGGTCTGGACCGCATTGCGGATCACGGCGTCCACGCTTTCGTTCGGTCCCGTCAGCGGCGCGTGCCGCGGGATCACCCCTGCCACGAGGCCGAGCCGTCGACGTACCTGATCGTCGGGCGTCACCGCGACCACCGGCACGTCGGGGCGGTACTTCGCGGCCTTTCGTGCCGTATAGCCCGACTCGGTGGCCGCCACCACCGCCGCGGCGTCGATGTCGCGGGCGAGATACCGTGCGGATCGTGCGAGCGCGCCGGTCCGGGAGTCGCCGGGTTTGGGCACCATCCGCTCGACGCCCTCGGCGTACTCGGCGCTGCCTTCGATCTCGCCGACCAGCCCCTCCATCGCTTCCACGACCCGCACGGGATGGTCGCCGACCGCGGTCTCACCCGAGAGCATCACCGCATCGGTGCCGTCGAGCACCGCGTTCGCGACGTCGGAGGCCTCGGCGCGGGTCGGGCGGCGCGCGTGCGTCATCGAATCGAGCATCTCGGTCGCGGTGATGACCGGCACTCCAGCGTCGTGACACCGGCGGATGATCCGCTTTTGGATCAGCGGCACTTCTTCGAGGGGGCACTCCACACCGAGATCGCCGCGGGCGACCATCACGCCGTCGGCCGCCTCGACGACCCCATCGAGATTCGCGACCGCGTCCGCGCGCTCGATCTTCGCGATTACCGGGATCTCGGCGTCGCGTGCTTCGAGCGCCTCGTTCACGGCGTACACGTCGTCGGCGCTCCGGACGAAACTCGCGGCGACGAAATCGACGTTGGCGTCGGCGGCGAGATCGAGTTCGCGCCGGTCGTCCTCGGTGGGAACGTCGAGCCCGAGATCCACGCCGGGGACGTTGACGCCCGCGCGCCCGCCGAGTGGCCCGCCCGAATCGACGCGCGCACGCACTGCGGTCCCCTCGCTTTCCGCGACGGTGGTCTCGATCCGTCCGTCGTCGAGCAACACCCGATCGCCGGGCTCGACGCCCGCGATCGGCGTCGAGAGACCGACTTCTTCGGGGGTCGCGGTCTCGCCCGGGACGAACCGAATCTCCGATCCCGTCGCGAGCTCGATCGATTCGTCGAGCGGCGCGGTCCGGATCTCGGGACCGGGGAGATCGAGCAGCGTGGCGACCGACGCGTCGCTCGTCGCGTCGACGTCGCGGACCCGCTCGATGAGGGTCGCTCGGTCGTCGGTCGAGCCGTGGCTGGCGTTGAACCGCGCGAGCGCCATGCCGGCGTCGGCGAGCGCCGCGACGGTTTCGCGCGACTCCGAGGCGGGACCGAGCGTACAGACGATTTTCGTTGTATGCATGGTTCTCCGGACGTTTCTACACTCGAAGCGAGGTACGTGATGCCATCGGATGAACCCCACGCATCGACACGTCCCACCACCAGGGAGATCGATCGACGAAGGACGTGCCGACAGTCGCCGTTCTCACAGACCACGGCTGCACTCTCTCGGCCCAACGTTGGGCCGAGAGTCGCCGAGTGGCGTGAAAACGCACACGACTACCAGAACTCGACGAAGCAGCGCTGCCACGAGGTGCTTCCGGAGGCGGGGTCGGTGACGGGCGAATCGAGTCGGAGCGTCTTTAGGAATTCCGTCGGACTACAGCGGTATGACTCGTGATGACGCCCCGATCGAAGCTGCCACGCCACGAGCGGTCGCACGGTCGTGTATCGACGCCGGAGTCGAAGCGGCGCACCCGGCGACGGTCGTCGAAGACGCTGTTTCACTCACCGAAGACGGCCTCGAGATCGACGGGGCGGTCTACGATCTCGCCTCGTACGACGACGTCCTCGTTCTCGGCGGCGGAAACGCCGCCGGAAAGGTCGCCGCCGCGCTCGAATCGATACTCGGTGACCGACTAACGGGTGGTGTCGTCGTGACCGACGTCCCGGAACCGCTGTCGACGATCGATGTCGTCACCGGCAGCCACCCGACGCCGAACGAACGTGGAGTCGCCGGTGCGGAGCGAGTTCTCGCTCACGCCACCGGCGCGACGGCTGACACGCTCGTTCTCGGCGTCATCACGGGCGGTGGGAGTGCGCTGCTTCCGGCACCGGCCGGCGACGTCACGCTCGCCGACCTCCAAACGGTCACGGACGACTTGCTCGGGACCGGTGCGACGATTCACGAGATCAACGCCGTACGGAAGCATCTCTCAGCGATCAAGGGCGGCCGACTCGCGGCGGCTGCGGCACCGGCGACCGTCGTGGGACTCCTGCTCAGCGACGTCGTTGGCGACGATCTCGACGTCATCGCGAGCGGTCCGTTGGTCCCGGATAGCTCCACGTACGCCGACGCGCTCGACGTCATCGATCGCTACGACGTGACACTACCACCTCGTGCGGAACGTCACCTCGAACGCGGCACCGAGGCCGATCTCGCCGAGACCCCAACGCCCGACGCCGACGCTTTCGTGCGGGTGGAGACACACGTCCTCGCGAACGGGCTCACGGCACTCCGGGCTGCCGCCGATACGGCCGCCGACCACGGCTACACGCCGCTCGTTCTCAGTTCGCGCGTGCGCGGCGAGGCACACGAGGCGGCCAAAACCCACGTCGGGATCGCAGAGGAGATCCGCGCGACGGGAACCCCGCTCGACCCACCAGCGGTCGTCCTCTCGGGCGGTGAGACCACGGTGACGCTGTCCACCGGAAGCGGTGCCGGCGGGCCGAACCAGGAGTTCGCGCTCAGTGCGGCGATCGAACTCGACGCCGATGGTATCGTCGTCGGGAGCGTCGACACGGACGGGATCGACGGTGCGTCCGACGCGGCCGGTGCCATCATCGACGCGAAGACAGTCGATGAAACGACGAAAGAAGCACGGGCAGCGCTGGCTTCGAACGAGGCCGCCCCGTTTCTCGAGGCTGCCGATGCGCTCGTCGAAACCGGTCCGACAGGAACGAACGTGAACGATCTGCGGGTACTCGTCGTCGACGATACCGATGCGACGAACTGAGTCGAGTTCGTGACGGCCGTTCGCCTGGCCCTACCGTACCCGAGTGGCGATCAGCCGAGCATGCCGACGATGTTCTGGAGGACGACGATCCAGACGATACTCGAGAGACCGAGGACGAGCGTTCCGGCCGTCCAGGCCTGGTAAGCGGTCGCGGTTTCCATGTCGGAGAACTCGGTGATGATCCAGAAGTACGAGTCGTTGGCGTGGCTGACCGTCATGCTACCGGCACCGATGGCGAGGACGGCGAAGACGCGTCCCCACTGAGACGCGAGGCCGAGCGAACCGAGGAGTGGCGCGACGAGACCCGCAGTGGTGAGGATGGCGACCGTCGACGATCCGAGCGCGGTTTTGAGGGCGGCGGCGGTGACGAACGCGGCGAAGAGACCGATACCGAGTCCGCCGAACGTGTTGCTGATGAAACTCTCGAGCGGGAGCGCCGAGAGCACGTTGCCGAAGGCTCCGCCAGCGCCGGTGACCGCGACGATGACGGCAGCGTCGGTCAGACCGTCACTCACCCACTCGTCGTGACTTCGTCGGTGATCTCGGGGACGACTGCGAAGCTCGCGAAGGCACCGATGATGAGCGCGACGGCCGGGTCGCCGAAGAACAGCAACCAGTCCTGGAGCGCTCCGGCGACGAAGGCGGGATCGTCAGCGCTGGGGTACGAAGCGATACTACCGATCGTGATGAGGACGATGGGCAGGAGAATGGGGGTGAACGATCGCGCCGGCGACGGAAGGGTGCCGTACTCCTCCTTGACGTCGTCCATCGTCATGTCCGGATCCGGATCGATGTGGTAGCGAGAAGCGACGGTCGTCGCCCACTTCGCCCCGACGAACGTGATGGGGACGCTCACGGCGATCCCAGCGAGCATGACGAGGCCGACGTCGGCACCGAGAATGCCGGCGGCGGCGATGGGGCCGGGCGTCGGTGGAACGAACACGTGAGTGACGTACAGACCACTGGCGAGGGCGACACTGATGGTCGCGAGCGAGAGCTTCGAGCGCTCCGCGAGCGATCGCCCCAGACCGGAGAGGATGACGTACCCCGAGTCACAGAAAACGGGGATGCTGACGAGGCTGCCGGTAACCGCCATGACCTCGGCGGTGTTGTCCTCGCCGATGAGACCGAGGATGGTGTCCGCGATGACGATCGCCGCACCGGAGCGTTCGAGTGCCTTTCCGATGATGGTGCCGGCGAGGATGACGATCCCGATATACCCGAGAACGTTACCGAAGCCGTCAGTGACGAGCGTGGCCGCGTTCGTCGGATCGAGGCCAGCGATGAGGCCGGTCGCGTACGCAGCGACGAGGAGCGTGAGGAAGGCGTGGAGATTGAGTTTCGCCGTTGCGAAAACGATGAACGCAACTGCTGCGAGCAGCAACAGTATCAGCGGTAGTCCTGTGAGCATTTCCCGATACACCACCGATCTGGGGCATATAAATTCTATGTGTTTTTGTGAACATTATTGATGGGCACAAATAACTTACACGAACAACATTGTTCGTGTTCGATGGTCGTGGATGGTCCCGGGTTATGTCGAGGTCGGGTCAGGGGAATATTCATTCCAGTCGAACGATAGTTTCGAACGTCTCTACAGACTATCGCGATATGTCGCGGAGAGGCACCGATTTTCAGAAGCTAACGTGAGATCCACATCCTATCAGGAATTCGAATGTTCGACGCGGAGAGCTTGCGTCCATCAATCCTGTTCGACACGAAGTTCGTGGGCCTCGACGTCCTCGAAGGCAGCGACCCGACCGCCGACCGTCACCGTGCCGTCGTCGGTGTCGATGGTGAGGGTGGCGGTCAGGCCGGTCTCGTCGCGGGCGACCTCGCGCACTGTTCCGGACACCGTCCGTGGCTCGCCGGTAGCGGTGTCCCGGCCCTCAACCGACACGGTGAACGGTCCCTCGCCATCGTCGAGATCCGCCACACACCGCCGGATCGAGGCGTATCGGCGGGGGAACGTCCGGTCGTCGCCGTCGTCGAGCACGGGCTCGGCGGTGGTCCAGAGGAGCGTGTTGAAAAACCCCGAGACCAGGAAGCCGAGCTCCGAGCGGTCGAACACCACGCCGTACCGCTCGCGGTTCCACGCGATCGCGTCCTGGGTGGCGTAGACCGCGTGTTCGCCGTCGCCGACCGCGATCACCGGGGTCGTGACGCCCTCGCGTGCCCGGACGGTGGTGGCGATCGACGCGTAATCGTACTCTTCGGCAGCTGGGGCGTCGGCAGTGGGGGTGACGAGGAGTTCGGTGGCGACGTTCGCGCGCTGTCGGGCGGCGAGTCGATCCTCGAATCGGCCGACGAGATCGGGCGTCAGTGAGAGGATGAGTTCGTACTCGGCCTCCTCGATCACGCTCTCGATGTGTCGGAGGATGGTCGAGCGGGATTTGATGAGCGAGGCGGCCTCGGCGTCACGGGCGGGCGCGGTGTAGTGGGTCCGGAGGTCGTCGATGAGCGCGTCGAGGGAGTCGTGGACTCCCCCGAACGCCGTCTGGGGATCGACCGCGAGCACCTCGATGGGGCGAGACTCCCGGAGTTCGACGAGACCGCGCTCGCCGAGGCTCCGAACGGTGTCGTACACCCGTGGTTGGGGGATATCGGTTCGGTCGGCGATCTCCGAGGCGGTCAATCGACCGTGTTCGAGCACCACGAGATAGGCGTCGGTCTCGTACTCGTTGAGGTCGAATCGCTGGTTCACCCGGTCGAGCGCGCCGGCGAGATCGTCCGAGACCATTGTCACCACCCACATCGTACACCCAATTGAGTACTGTGGTTCACCGTACGCCGCCACCTGTTCAGTATATCAGAATGGAGTGTATCGCGGTGAGTGGCCGGCGAACCAGTACATTGAGGGGGGATGGTTCCCAAACCGGCCTCATGAGTCTCGAACGCGACCACGACTGCCCGACCTGTGACGAGGAGCGAACGTTCTATCGCGCCGCGAGCACGATGGTCCGGCTCGGCGAGAAAGTGAAGTGGCGCTGTCCGGACTGTGAGTACAGTTTCGTCACCATCGGCGACGACGTCGACTCCAGCGCGACAGCGTAGCAGGCACTCCTCTTCCTGTCATTCCTCGGACGCCATCCGTATTGAACAAGCAAGTAATCGGATCGATCCAGGGTTCGGCCGTCGAAGTGCTGGGTCGGTAGTTTCCTCCACAACCGCCCGAGGCAGTTGCGCCGACACACGACGAGCGCGCAGCTCGGTGAGCGAACGATCGAATGGACATTGTTGGGCCAGCATCCACCTAATAAATCGTATGAAGCAATACGAAACGAGCTCGAAAATCGTCCGTCCGACGCATCGCTGATCGACTGGCTGGTCGGTGATTCGCCAGCGGATTCGACCCGAGGTTTCGAACAAGAATCAGTGCTGTAACATCCCAACCGCGGAATATGTCGAAGAACCCCGAATACGGCGTGCCAACGCGGTCGATTTGGAACTTCGTAGTGTTCAGTCGAAGTATGATTGAGACTACTGATCCGCGATCACTCGGAATCCCGGCCCATATCGGGATGATGTTGCTGTCACAGTATCTCTGACAGCGGTCGTACGGGTTACACATTCGTGACAGCGAAAAACTTGAAGCTGGTTCGAAACGAACAGGACGAGGATGACACACGATTCGGACACACGAACGAAAACGGCAACAGACGAAACGCCACCGGGAGAGCCGCCGGAACCGGAGATGGAGTGGATACCCGGCGGAACCGTTCTGATGGGTTCCGAGGAGTTCTACCCGGAGGAACGGCCGATCCGGGAGGCCTCGGTCGACGGCTTCTGGATGAATCGCACGCCGACCACGAACCGGGAGTTCACCGCGTTCGTCAACGACACTGGCTACACGACGGTCGCCGAGCGCGATCCCAACCCCGAGAACTATCCCGGGGCAGACCCGGACGCCCTCGTTGCGGGGTCAGCGGTGTTCCGACAGCCTGGTGGACCGGTGAACCGTCGCGACCCGAGCCAGTGGTGGGAGCACGTTCCGGGTGCGGATTGGCGACATCCGCTCGGACCGGACAGCGACATCGAGGACAGAATGGACCATCCGGTGGTTCACGTCGCCTACGAGGACGCGGAGGCGTTCGCCGAGTGGGCTGGCAAGACCCTCCCGACGGAGGCCCAGTGGGAACGTGCCGCTCGTGGAAGGCTGGAGGGGACGCGATTCGTCTGGGGTGACGAACACGTTCCCGATGGACAGCTGATGGCGAACACCTGGCAGGGCGAGTTCCCACACGAGAACAAAGCACTCGACGGCTACGAGCGCACCTCGCCCGTCGGATCGTTTCCGGCGAACGAATTCGGACTGTATGACATGGCAGGGAACGTCTGGGACTGGACCCAAGACTGGTACAGTGCCGATCCTCCCACCAGTGAGCCCGAGGCATCGTGCTGCACGCCGGCTGATCTCCGTACCGTCACCGAGGAGCAGAGTGTCGATCCGAGAGACCCGTCCGAAATCCCTCGGAAAGTGCTGAAAGGTGGCTCGCACCTCTGTGCGCCGAACTACTGCTTCCGATACCGACCCGCCGCCCGGTATCCGGAACCAATCGATACCTCGACCAGCCACGTCGGATTCCGATGTGTCGCCCCAGTCGAGGAGTGACTGCTCGATCCAGCCCGCTCAACCGTTCGGCAGTGAAATTATCGCTATTTGGAATTTCATGAATCTAGTGATACGGATAGATCAGCTAGGAAGACGTACCACTTCGTATGGTTCAGATACTGAATCGAATGAGACGAGACCGCGGCTTCCACGAAGGGCCAAGCGGCCGTGACCGAGAGCGGGAACGGTACAAACTCTTCGATGAGGGCGTAAACCGTGGCACGCGAGTTAGCGTTGGCTGGCGACCGGATTCGTTGCTCGATTCGACTCATGACAACCGATAGTCTTCCGGAGCGAATGAAGCACTCCGTGGAGTCGGCACTCCCGATGATGGAGTGGCTTCCGGAATACGATCAGTCCTGGATCCGACTCGACATCGTGGCGGGAATCACGGTCGCGGCTGCGGTCATTCCGGAGAGTTTGGCGTACGCCTCACTGGCGGGATTGCCTCCTCAGACAGGACTGTACGCCGCATTGCTGGGGGCCATAACGTACGTTTTCCTCGCTTCGTCCCGGCAAGTGATCGTCGGTCCGACCTCGGCGCTCGCCATCCTCCTCCTGGCCGGCGTCGGCCCCATCGCAGCGTCGAACGGGATCACGTACCCCGCCGCCGTCGCTGTGACGACTCTCCTCGTCGGCATCATCAGCATCGCCGCATGGGTCTTCCGGCTCGGTCACCTCGTCAACTTCATCTCCGGGTCAGTGCTCACCGGGTTTTCGACGGGTGCGGCGCTGTACATCATCTCCACACAACTCGGGAAACTCTTCGGCATCGAGGGCGCTGACGGTACTTTCTTCGAGCGATTCTGGTTCATTCTCAGCCACCTGAACGAGGCACAGTCCACGACGGTCATCGTCGGCCTCCTCTCGATTGGCCTTTTGCTCCTGGGAGAACGATTCCAGCGAGTACCCACCGCCCTGGTCGTCGTCATCCTGGCTATCGTCACGTCGTCGGTGCTCGATCTTCAGGCACAGGGTGTCGCCGTCGTCGGGGACCTACAGAGCGGGCTTCCGGCGCTCACGGTCCCGCCCGTCCCCGAGGTCGGGGTCGTGGGGGCACTCACTCCGGTGGCGTTCGCGCTCTTCATCCTCTCGTACGTGCAGGGCATCGGTGCCGTCCAGACGTTTGCCCGTCGGAACGGGTACAGAGCTGACCCCGATCAGGAACTCCTGGCCGACGGTGCCGCGAACGTCGCCGCCGGCCTGTTCGGTGGGTTCGCCGTCGGCGGGAGTATGTCTCGGTCGGCGCTCAACGACTCCATGGGCGGAAAATCCCAGGTCGTCAGCGCGGTGGTCGCCGCCGTCCTCGTCGTCGTTCTCCTGTTTCTCACGGGAGTGTTCACGACACTCCCGGACGCCACTCTGGCAGCGGTCGTCACCGTCGCCGTCCTCGGTCTCATCGACGTTGCGGAGATGAAGCGACTCCAACAGGTCACCCGGAGCGAGTTCGCCATCGCGTCTGCGACGCTGTTGGGGGTGCTCGCGCTGGGGATGGTCTGGGGCGTGTTCATCGGCGTCGGTCTGTCACTGCTTCACATGATCTCGCTCGTCAGCAACCCAAAGACGGAGGCTCTCGGTCGATTTCCGGACAGCAACCACTTCATCAACCCGAAGAGACATCCCGAAGCGGTCGAGGATTCCGGCGTGCTCGTCTACCGCGTCGACGCCGAGTTGTTCTACGCGAACACGAACGTCGTACAGAACGACCTCGAAGCGCGCATCGAAGCACACGACTCGCCAGTCGATCTCGTCGTCTTCGATCTCTTCTCCTCGCCGATCGTGGACTACGCGGCCGCAGAGTTCTTCGGCGATCTCCGGAGCGATCTCGCTTCCCAAGGGATCGACCTCCGCATCGCGGGTGCGAACGAACAGGTCGTGGAAATGCTAAATGCCGTCGGCTTGAACGAGGAACTCGGTGGCGTCCGCGAGGACGAGACGATCGCGTCGACCATCGATCGGTGGCGACGCGAGGAGGGAGTACCGTCGTGAGCTTCCTCACGGTTCTCCCATTGGCGGTCGTGATGATTGCCGGCCCACAGATTCTGAGCGCCATCTTCCTCGCCACGAGTGAGGGATGGCAGCGCAATTCCGGCGCGTTCGTCTTAGGTGCAGCGCTCTCGATATCACTCGTGGTCGCTGCTACGTTCTTCTTGGGGGTCGGCGCTACCGGTCAGGGGCTGTCGGGGGGAACACTCAACGTCATCATCTTGGTGCTCCTCCTGATCGCCATGGTCCGCACGTTCCTAGGGCGTGGGCAATCGGAACCCCCGAAGTGGATGGGGCGACTCCAGGCGGCCACACCGCAGTTCTCGTTCCGGCTCGGCTTCTTGCTGCTCGGATTCTTTCCAACCGACATCATCACCTCCGTCACCGTCGGCTCCTATCTCGCCGCCCACGACTTTCCGCTGACGGACGCCATTCCGTTCGTTCTCGTCACGCTGGTGTTGCTGGCGTCTCCGTCACTCGGTATGGTAGTGCTCGGAGAACGCGCGGAAGCCATCCTCCCAAAGATTCGAGACTGGATGAACACGAACTCGTGGATCGTCAGCGAGGTAGTCATCCTCTTTTTCGTCGCCAGCATCCTGAACGGCCTTCTGGGATAGGTGGGGCGGCTGGCAGCGCATCGGTGGATTCTCCATGGGTCATCAATGATGCTCCATACGTGGTCGCCTTCTTCACCATGGCACGGAGCAAGACCACATACAGACGCCAGTTATAGTGCCGTTTGGAGTGTTTCGACGGATAGCGGGCAACTACCCTGCCGAAGAACAGCACCTCGCTCAGAGTCGCTGCTTGACATTCCGTGCTTCAGCAAGAATCGGCTCCCGGTCGAAATACAGCAGTTCCATGGCGACGGCTGCAATCGAGATCCCGACCACTGCCACGAACACCTCCGGTTCGGTTGTGACGAGGTTATACAGTAGCCCGACGATGGTGGCGATCGCACCCAGACAGCCGATCGCGGGGATTAGTGCCGACACGAACGATGTCCGTTCGAGGAACGCCAGCAGGCTAAATCCGCCGAAGATCGTGATGAACGACAGTGAGGCGAACGAACTGATCCCGTCGAGACCACCGAGACCGCTCAGCAACGCCGTCAGTACGCCGAGAACGAGCAGCGGACGGGTCGGGTCGTCGTCGACGCCACGGAGTTGGCTCGGGAGCAGATCGTCCGCAACGAGCATCCGCGTCAGTCGGGACGCACTGAACAGCGTCGCGTTGAGCGCACTCCCGGTCGAGAACAGTGCCGCGATCGAGATCAACACGAAGCCGAACTGGCCGAGGAACGGTTCCGCAGCAACCGCGAGCGCGGTTTCTGCGTTTCGTTGAATGACCTCCGTGCTCACGAGGTTCGTCGTCACGACGGCCACGATCACGTAGAGTGCGGTCACGAACACGATCGAGCCGTAGATCGCCTTCGTGATCGTCTCCTGGGGGTTTTCGATGTTTTCCTGGTCGAACAACAGGAGCTCCCAGCCTTCGAACGCGACGAAGCCGATGCTGGCAGCCAGCAGCGTGCTCACTTGCAGGTCCTCGAGACCGGAACTGATCAGTCCTCGCTGGAACCCATAATAGAGCCCGCCGAAACCGAAAACGAGCAGAATGAGCACTTTGAGACCGACGAGTATGTTTTCGGTGCGTCCCGACGCGTGTGCCCCGCCGAGGTTGAGACCGACGAACACGACGATAACGAGCAGCGTGATGACCGGTTGGAGCGGAAGGCCTGCGACCGCGTCCGCACCGATCAGTTCGGCGAAATATCCTCCGAACGAGTAGGCGTACAGCGACATCGTTCCGACGTATCCGGCGATGAACGTCCAGCCGGTCATGCCCGCGAGCGTCGTGCTACCGGTGAATTGCTCGATATAGGCGATCGGGTTCAACTGGCCTTCTGATCGCGCGTTGAGCCGTAACGCCGAGTAGCCAGCACAGATGGCGACGACGCCCGACGCGACGAACGCGATCCACGTAGCGGTACCAGCTTCGACAGCTACGACCCCGAGCACAGCGAAGATCCCACCGCCGACCATTCCACCAATGGCCATCGAGAGTGCCTCGCTGAGAGTGATTTGGTCGGACGCCATACTGTACCAATACCCATGACTGTGTTGAGGCTTAGTGTGTTCGGTGGAACAATTATCTAGTGTACAATATCAGCGATGAGGCGTGAAAGGGTGCTGATCCACGTATCGAATCCGAATCAGAAGTATTTCATTCCACCATAACTAGTTCGAAACAAATCGAGCGTGATTATTAACTTTCGGAACCAGTAACCGAACGAGATGAACGATCAGTCTACACGTCCGCTTCCGTCTTGGAATGACAGCGAAGCCAAACAGTCCATCCTCACGTTCGTGGAGAAGGTGACGACGACGGACTCCCCCGATTTCGTGCCGCCCGCCGAACGCATCGCCACGTTCGACAACGACGGCACGCTGTGGGTGGAGCAGCCGACGTACACCCAACTCGCCTTCGCGATGGACCGGATCAAAGCGCTGGCACCCCAGCACCCGGAGTGGAAGACCACACAGCCATTCAAAGCGGTGCTTGACGACGATCTCGAGGCGTTGGCGGCGGGGGGGAAGAAAGGACTGATCGAACTGATCGTGGCCTCGCACGCTGGCATGAGCACGGCCGAGTTCGAGGAGATCGTGACCGACTGGCAGGACGAGGCGCGCCATCCACGCTTCGAGCGGCGCTACACCGAATTGGTCTATCAGCCGATGGTCGAGCTGCTCGCGTTTTTGCGGGCCAACGAGTTCAAGACATACATTTTCTCCGGCGGTGGCGTCGAGTTCATGCGGCCGATGACCGAGGCGGCCTACGGGGTTCCACCCGAGGAAGTGGTGGGATCGACGATCGAGACCCGCTATGAGGTCCGCGACGGCGAACCGGTGTTGATGCGCTTGCCCGAGATCGATTTCATCGACGACGAGGCCGGCAAGCCGATCGGCATCCACAAGTTCATCGGCAGGCGGCCGATCGCGGCGTTCGGTAACTCCACCGGAGACCGCGAGATGCTCGAATGGACCGGTGCGGGCAGCGGTCCGCGGTTGATGATGTTGCTGTTCCACGACGACGACGAGCGCGAGTATGCGTACGGTTCGGCCAAAGGACTGGCGGACCCCATGCTCGGCGCATTTCCCCCGTCGCTGATGGAAACGGCCGAGGAGAAAGATTGGATCGTTGCGAGCATGAAAGACGACTGGAACCAGGTTTTCGCTTTCGAATCGTGAGATCCCCTGTGCCGTGAACGACGGGACTCTCGCTGAACCACGAGAAGGATTGGAGCGACAAGACCGAACAACGAACAGTCGTGTGGTCAGTCGGTTCAGTCTTCGACAGTCATTCTCTCACGCTCCGGGCTCTCGGTGCTCGGAGCAGTGCGTCGGCCGAGTTCGCCACCGAGCGGTAACAGGACGACCAGCATCAACATTGCGCCGACGATCAGCACGACGAGCACGTTCGGGTCAGCAAAGTTCTGCGCGCCGACGACCAGCGCGGCCGAGACGTTGCGTTGGGCCGTCCCGAGACTCATCACCGACCGATTGTCGACCTCCGTCCCACCCAGCGCCCACCCGATGGCGAACGAGGCGACGATGAACAACAGCAGGGCGAGGATCACGCCGGTCCCGATCACGCTCAGAACCGTCTGAAAGTTCAGGACTAGCATCAGGACGACCAGAAGGATCAGCGCCGTACTCGACGTCTGGTTGACTGCAGGCTGGACGGAGTCGGCCACGTCCGAGTAGCGAGCCTTGACAACCAGACCGATGGCGAGCGGGATGAGCATCAAGACCACGAGCGAACTCGCGATGTCGAGGGGAACGACCTCGACACCGGGCAGCAACAGCGGGAGCACCACCGGGACGTACGCGACGGTGACTACCATCAACAGGACCATCAGCCCGACGCCGAAGGCGAGGTTGCCCTTTGCGGTCTCCACGAGCTTGGGCAGAAACGGGGCACCGGCCGCGGTCGCCAGCAGTATCAGTCCGATGGACTGGGCCTGCGAAAGGGGAATCACGACGAGAATGGCGTAGGCGAGGACAGGCACGAGAACGAAGTTCGCCAAAAGCGCCGTCGCGACTCGGCGCAGGTCTCGCAAGGGGGCGAGGATCTGTGCAACCGTCAGGTTCAGCCCCATCGCAAGCATGCTCGTCACGACGAAGACCAGCACCGACAGCCGCGCGAGGGATTCGAGGACTACCGCCACGGTGAATCCTCTCGTGTCGAGCCCGTGACTGACCCCCCGACCGACGGACGGGGGCGCACGGAGGCCATCGGGCGAGCGGACTCCCGGACGCTCGTTCGCATCACTCCCGCGCCAGGATGCGGTCCATCTCGGCCTCGTGATGGACGAACGGTTCGCCGCTGACGTCGACGGTCACGCGATCGATGTCGCCGGTGAACGCGAACGGTGATCGGTCCCGGTACTCGTCGCTGACGGCGTTGACGGCGTCTCGTCCACAGCTCAGTCCAGCAACGATACTGATGCTGATGGGGATCGTCGTCGGCAGATCACCCTCGCCCACCTGTTCGTCGCCGTAGTAGAGGCGGACTGTCGCCGGTGCGCCCTTCCCGTTCTGGGCATCGGGCTCGCCGGTCGTCTCGAGTTCCATGCTAACCGAGACGCCGCCCTCGGGAACTCGCTCGTCGGCGACGACCTCGTACTCCTCGACGCCCACGTAGTTGTGGACGTAGTGGAGCCGACCGTCCTCGATGAACAGCGAGTAGCCACCCGAGCGAGCGCCGTGAGCGAGCAGGACGCCCTCGGCCCCACTGGCCGGAATCGACAGATCGGCGGTGATGCTGTGGTCGCGGTTCAGCACTTTGGCGGCCGCGTTCTCGGGGACGTGCTGTTCGCTGGGGTGGTAGACGTACCTGTCGCGGGGCTTGCCGGGTTGGGGGCGCGGTTCGGCGAGCCGTGCCACGCCGCGGCTGTCGAGCGGCAACACGTTGTGCTTTCCGGCTTCAGACCACCACAGTTGGATGAGTTCGAGCAGTTTCTCGGGGTGTTCGTCGCTGACGTCGTGGGCTTCCGAGAAGTCCTCGGCGACGTGATACAGTTCCCAGCCGGAGTCCTCCAGACTGCTGGCCGAGAGGTCCTCCGCGCTGATCGGTTCGTCCAGCGGCCAGGGATGGACGGCGCGCCAGCCGTCGTGGTAGATCGCGCGCGTCGCGAGCATCTCGAAGTACTGGGTGGTGTGCTGTTCCGGCGCGTCGGGGTCGTCGAACGAGTACGCGAAACTCGTGCCCTCGATGGGCGACTGCGAGTAGCCTTTGATCTCGTCGGGGGCCTCGATCCCGATCGATTCCAGGATCGTCGGCACGAGGTCGATGGCGTGGACAAACTGATCGCGCATTTCCCCCTCGGCGTCGATGCCGTTCGGCCAGTGGACGACCATCGGGTCGCTCGCGCCGCCGCGATACGTCTCGCGCTTCCAGCGTCGGAATGGCGTGTTCCCCGCCCACGTCCATCCCCACGGGTAGTGGTTGTAGTACTCCGGACCACCGAGGTCGTCGATCGCGTCGAGATTGTCCTCGACGTTCTCCTCGATGTTGTTGAAGAAGCGATTCTCGTTGAGCGATCCCGTGGGGCCGCCTTCGGGGCTGGCTCCGTTGTCCGAGACGAGCATCACGAGCGTGTCGTCGAGTTCGCCGAGCTCGTCGAGGAAGTCGAGGAGTTTCCCGATCTGGTGGTCGGTGTGTTCGAGAAAGCCCGCGAACACCTCCATCATCCGGGAGTAAAGGCGGTGTTCGTCCTCCGACAGGGAGTCCCACTCTCGAACGTCTTCGTTCTGTGGCGAGAGATCCGTGTTTTCCGGCACCACACCCATCTCCTTCTGGCGTTCGAGGATCTGCTCACGGGCTTCGTCCCAGCCCATGTCGAACTCGCCCTCGTACTTGTCGGCCCACTCCTGTGGGACCTGGTGGGGCGCGTGACACGCGCCGGGACAGAAGTACGTGAAGAGAGGTTTGTCCGGGTTGACCTGTTTCGCGTCGGTCATGAACTCGATGCCACGGGCGGCGATGTCCTCGGTGAAGTGATACCCCTCCTCGGGCGTCGCCGGTGGTTCGACTTGGTGATTGTCGTAGATGAGCGGCGGCGTGTACTGGTCGGAGTCAGCGCCGAGGAACCCGTAGAAGCGCTCGAATCCGCGCCCGAGCGGCCACTCGTCGTACGGACCGGCGGCGCTGTTGGCCTCGACGGGCGAGAGGTGCCACTTGCCGAGCGCGTGGGTGCTGTAGCCCTGTTCACCGAGCATCTCCGGAAGGAAGCCGTTCTCGTGGGGAATGTGACCGTCGTACCCCGGAAACCCGGTCGTGATTTCAGTGATTCCGGCCATTCCGTTCGAGTGGTGGTTCCGCCCGGTCATCAGGCAGCTCCTGGTCGGTGAGCAGATCGCCGTGGTGTGGAAGTTGTTGTACTGGAGACCGTTCTCGGCCAATCTGTCGATGTTCGGCGTGTCGATCAGTCCGCCATAACAGCCCAGCTGGCCGAATCCAACGTCGTCAAGGACGATCATCAAGACGTTCGGGGCGTCTTCAGGTGCCCGGGTCTCTTCGGGCCACCACGGTTCGGATTCGTTGTACGTACGGCCGATTTGGCCGTGAAATTCTTGATCTGCCATTGTAGCTCCCCATTGCCCCCGCCGACCGAGCCTCGAACCGAGTCGTGTGTTCGTTCAGACCATAGAGCGCTCATTCATTCACGGTTCGCTGCCCCCGATCCCGGGAGTGTATCGATAACACACCTTGAATGACAATAACTTTTGCCAAAATTGAAATAATTCTGGTATGAGGATTCGAACAGTCGAGGTGATCGAGGAGCCCGCTGTCGTCGAACGAAGACAGTGGCTTGTCAACGCTACGCGCTGACGCGCTGCCCTCGTCTTCTACAGCAACCATTAGCGTCTGAATCAAGCGCTCGACGATCGTATGTTGGCTGAGAGGACTCTGACACATGATTAAAATGCTAAATTATTCGATGTCGCGCGGCGACGAGATTCAACTGATCCAATACTGATTTTTCAGTGATAAACGTTAATCTCACGTTCATAACGAGATCCAACAGACGTGAGGCGCAACTCAGGTGGAGAGCCCAAATATCGCGATGACAACCATCGCCAAGCCGACCAGGATGATGCCTACGGCCTGTTTCCAGTGTTCGTGACGGCTTGCGAGAATCAGCGCGATCAGACACTGTAGCGTGAAGAATACCGCAAATACCCGTGAAGCGGTTGCGACAGCCGTGAGCACGTCGGTGACCAGCACGACGGCGATTGCTCCCGCGGCAAGAATCGGGAAGGTGAGACGCCGTGGAATCGCCTCGTTCGAGAGGTCCAAGAGGACATCGGAGCGCGAGGAAATCGTGGTAATCGCGGCGGATGCCTGACTGCCGATCGCTAAGGCCAGTATGAGCAACGGAAGGACGGGGCTCGCCACCGCACCGATCTGAACGACCGCGGTCGGCCCCAGATTCGGACGAACCTGAGCGAAGAGGAGAAGGGCTGCCGCAGGAAAGAGAACGAATGCGACCGTAGCGACGATCTGCGCGTCTCGCATCGTCCGAATACGCCGTTCCGCACTGTATTCTCGACCGATGTACCGCGAGGCCTCGAAACCTTGGACGAGGGCGAAGAACCCGAGAATCTGTCGTGCGCCTTGGGTGGTCAGCGGAGGGTTGTTGTCGGGAAGCACCCAGTTCCCTGCTACGGCTACTTGTAGGTTGTACGCGGCGAATCCAATGATAATCGCAGAGACAGCTGCGAGGTTGAAGGCTGTCGTCCGCTCACTCAACTCGTTGAATTTGTCCAGACCGCGGAGAAAGCCGATCAGACCGAGAGCGACGAGTACCGCGACAGCAATTCCCGATCCGGACAGAGCGCCACCATCGAAATTAAACGGGGCGACGGCGATGAAAATGACGACACCACCCATTAGCTGTAGATAATAGGCAACGTTCACGACGGACGCCACAATCAATGCTCCCTGAGAAGTATTCGACAAGTTACGTAGAATTCCTTTCTCGGTAGAAACGGGCTCGAAATACCGGATATTGTACCGCATGACCCACCCTGTTGCGTAGCCAAGTGTGCAGAGACCGGCCATCGTTAGCGGCGAATCGATTCCGGTGATGCCCACGATTATCGGCGTCATCGCAACGAACCCGATGTCCATGATATCGCCGAGTGGGAGGACCATGGCCTGGTAGCGTCCCGAATTCTGGACGCGACTCGAATAGAGGACCACGGACAGTCCGATCAGCGTTGCGAGCACGAGAAGGGTAATTACGACCACAGTCCTCCCCCCTTGATCAGAGCGAGGGCCAAGGTGGATCGTCCATGGACAAAGCGAGAATTCGACTCCAAAATACAAAAGCAGATCTTTTGAACCATTATCAAGTATTTCCAGCCGACGCGCTCCAAGACTTGAAAGCTTGCTCGCAGTTCAGGCACCGCGAGGAGTGCTACCGGACGAGGTGGTGTCGCGTGCGGCTTTGCGGCTACCGATGGCCAACATGATCATTGCCGCACCCGTGCTGAGTAGTTTGATCCCGAAGACGAGACCGACCACCCACAGCGCAGTTATCGGCCAACCGGTCCAGACCAGTGCGCCAGCAATGACGCCGATGACGCCGCTGGCGAGCAGCCAGCCCCACCCCGACACCGGACGGAGTCGTAACGCCATCACGATCCCGACGGCACCCTCAACGAAGAAGAACGCTGCCAAGAGGAGCGTGAGGGTCAAGAGTCCAATCACCGGGTTCACGATCAATGTGACGCCACTGACGATATAGATTACCGCGAGCAGGGCCTGCCAGATGAAGCCCTTCCATTCTCGGGCAGAAAAGACGTGAATGCCATGTCCGATTCCACCAGCGACGAGCAACACACCGAGTATCGGCGAGAGTGCAATCCCGCTCACAAGCGGTGAGAAGATCGCGATGATTCCGAACACTGAAACAAGGACTCCAATGCCTGCTAATACTCGCCAGCTTTCGGTGATTGGTAGGTTGTTCTCATTGGTTTTAGATTCTGTACTCATGTTCTTATCTCGACCTGTCATACAACGTCCACAGACATAAACTATGTTGATTATTTCATGATAAGTCAAAGAAAAGACAATCTGGGCTTCACTACTGAGTGGTTTCGATGATCTCGGTTTCGAGATACACCCGAATCAATCGACGCTCTGGCGCGCGTGGAACGAACGGTTGTCTGATGTCTCGTTGATCCGGCAGTGAAGCTCGCCATTGGTTCGAAACAAATCACCAGCCATCATCATGACTGCGAAATAGACGAAATGAATGCCGGATGGATGCATCAATCGGCAACCGAGCCGACATCAGGTGTTGAGAAATTCGCGGCGAGGTGTCGAGACAGCCGCCGACAGGTGGAAGTCGTCGTCAGGTCGACTCTCGATCGCCGAACAGCGTCGCTCGGGGGATGTCGAGACGGACGAGCAGCGGGAGCGCAACGAGGACGATCCCGGCTTCGAGCGCGGCGGCGGCGAGAAAGGCCGCGCCGAAGCCGACGCTGTCGGCGATCACGCCGCCGCCGACGGTGCCCACGAGGAAGCCGAGACTGCCGAAGACGTTGAACCCGCCCATCGCCGTCCCCCGGTCGTCGGGAGCGAGGTCCGTGACGAGCGCCATCGTGGCCGGAGCGACGAGCGCGCCGGCGATCCCGAGCAAAATCATCGTCGCGCTCGCGATCTCGATCGTGGGGGCGAGATAGACCGCGAGGATCGAAGCCCCATAGAGCACCGATCCCGCAACGACCGGGAGGAGACGGCCGATGCGGTCCGAGAGCCGTCCCATCGGGTACTGGCCGAGCGCGAACGGCGCGAAGAACAGTCCGAGCACGAGACCTGCCGCGCCCGCGTCGAGCTCGAACGTCTGTCGGAAGTAGAGCGTGCCGACGAGCGCGAAAAAGCCCGCCGTGAAGCGGTCGGCGAAGCCGAAGGCGTAGGGGAGGCCGAGTGCGGGCCGTTCGGTGAGCCCGGTGATCGCGGCCCCGAGACCGCCGCGCTGGCTCTCGGGAACTCTGTCGGTCACCCGCGTCGCCAGCAGCGCAACGACACAGAGGAGGCCGGCGGCGACGGCGATCGGCACGAGCGGCCCGATCGACGAGAGCTGGCCGCCGAGCGGTGCGCCGAGTGCCGTCCCGGAGCCGATGGCGATGCCCGCCGCGCCCATGTTCCGGCCGTGGCCACCCTCCAGATCCATCAGCATCGTGATCGAGAGCGAGAACGCCGCGATGGTGAAGCTCCCCTCGACGAAGCGGAGGACGAGCATCGTGCCGAACCCGATCCCGGCGACTGCGGCGAGACCGATCAACGCCGCGTAGCTCACGACGCCGCCGAGCGCGCCCGCGACGATGAAGGGGACCCGCCGACCCGTGGCGTCACTCAGCGCACCCCAGACGCCAGCGAAGAGCACGAAGCCGGCGTACTCGGCGGCGAGAAACCACGTGCTCGCGTCGAGCGTCGTGGTTGCACCGAGCGCTGCCACGAGCTCCGGGACGCCGGGGTAGAGCGCCACCTGCCCGAACAGCACCGCGAAGATCATCGTCGCCAGCACCACACGATCGGTGTTCACGCGTGCTCCGAGTAGGGTCGTGAGGATCATAGCGGTTGGGATCGAGGGGGTCGGAGCGGTCGGGGCTGCCGCTGCCCGACAGTATATGCGTACCGAGCCACACGCTGTGGGCGTGAATCCAGACTACGCCTTCGATCTCGACCTTCTCACGGAGCTAACGGAGGAATCCGGCGTCCCGGGGTACGAGGACGCGATTCGAGAGATCGTGGAGCGTGAACTCGACGACGCGACCGACGAAGTTCACACCGACGCAATGGGGAACGTCGTCGGCACCGTCGGCGACGGCGACTACTCGGTGGTGATCGCGGCCCACATGGACGAGATCGGGTTCATGGTACGTCACGTCACCGACGACGGGTTCCTCCGGCTCGACGCACTCGGCGGCTGGGACCCCCGCGTGCTCCGCGCCCAGCGAGTCCGGATCCACACCGACAACGGCGATCTCCGTGGTGTCATTGGCTCGACCACCCCCCACACGCAGGACGACGACGAATCCGAGCCCACAGTAGAAAACGTCCACGTCGATCTGGGTCTCGACGGCGAGACGGCGAACGAACGCGTCACGCCCGGCGACCTCGTGACGATGGAGCAGACGACCGAGAGCCTCGGCGAGCACATCACGGGGAAGGCGCTCGACGATCGGGTCTGCGTGTTCGCGATGCTCGAAGCCGCCCGTCGCCTCGACGATCCCGACGTCACCGTGCATTTCGCGGCCACGGTCCAGGAGGAGGTCGGGATCCGTGGCGCGCAGGCCCTCGGCGTCGATCTCGATCCCGATCTCGCGGTCGCGCTCGACGTCACCGTCGCGAACGATGTCCCAGGCTTCGACGAGGCCGAACACGTCACGGAACTCGGCGCGGGCACGGCGATCAAGCTGAAGGATTCGAGCGTGATCACGACCCCCAAGGTCCACCGACGACTCCAGGATCTCGCCGCCGACCGTGGAATCGATCACCAGCGCGAGATCCTGCCCGCGGGCGGGACGGACACCGCGGGCTTTCAGAACACGAACGGCGCGACGCCGGTCGGCGCGCTCTCGATCCCGACCCGGTATCTCCACACCGTGACCGAGAGCGCTCACCACGCCGACATCGAAGCGACGATCTCGCTTCTGACGGCGTTTCTCGAAACCGAGACCGGCACGCACGACTACACGCTCTGAACTCGCTCGCCGTTCCAGTTCATCACACGGCAGAAAACGCAGCGAGCTGTGGAACCGTCGCTTGGCCGTCAGACCGGGGTGAAAACGGGAGCCGGGTGGTCGTCCGCAGTCACGACGTCGGTGAACGAGACGCGATCGCCGATGTCGATCGTGCCGTCGATCCGGCCGAGGATCTTGGCGTCGCCGAGCCGAACCACGGCGACCTGGTACTCGCCCTCGAATCCTTCGGGTGCAACCGCGATCGTGGTTTCGGAGTGGACGGTGCCGGTCGTCGGCAGCGTGACGGTGGCGATCGTCCGCGAACCGCACTTCGCACACGCGGCTTTCGGGGCCGCGGTCGTGTGGCCACACTCCGCACATTCCTGGCCGAGGAGTTCGCCGTCGCGGAGACGGTCTGCCCACTCGACGTAATCGAGCCGGTCGGCGCTCGGTTCGGGACCGCTCATCGCCGTGCCTCCATCACCGTGACGACGGTGGTCGCGGCGTCGCCACCCAGATTGTGCGCGACCGCGCGCTCGGGATCGTCGAGCTGGCGATCGCCGGCCTCGCCGCGGAGCTGTTCGGTGAGTTCGACCAGCTGTGCGGTGCCGGTCGCTCCGAGAGGGTGACCCTTCGCCTTCAGTCCACCGGAGGGGTTTACGGGTACGTCGCCATCCAGGGCGGTCCGCCCCGCCGCCGCTGCCGGGCCACCCGCACCGTCCTCGAAGAGTCCGAGTGCCTCGGTCGCCATCACTTCAGCCCCCGTAAAGCAGTCGTGGATCTCCGCGAAATCGATCGCATCGGCGGTCGTGTTCGCCTGCTCGTACGCCTGGCTCGCCGCATCGCGGGCGGCCTGGGTCGCCGGGAGATCGTCCTTGTCCGCGAGCGGCACCACGTCGGTCGCATGGCCCACGCCCGCCACATCGACCGGGTTCTCGAAGCTCTCGGCGGCCTCCTCGCTGGCGACCACGACCGCCGACGCACCGTCCGAGAACGGACAGCAGTCCATCAGATGAAACGGGTCGGCGACGATCGGCGAGTCGAGCACCTTTTCGACACTGGTCTCGCGGCCGAAATGCGCGCGCGGATTGAGCGTCCCGTTGTAGTGGTTCTTGACCGCGACCTCGGCGAGATGCTCCTCGGTAGTACCGTACTCGTGCATGTGGCGTTTCGTGAGCAGCGCGAACACGCCAGGGAAGGTGAGGCCGGCGGGCTGTTCGTACTGGCGGTGGGCGGCGCTGACGAACACCTTCGTCATCGCACCGGTGTCGAGTCCGGTCTCGGGCGTGCAGCGTTCGACGCCACCGGCGAGCACCACGTCGTGACGGCCGGACTCGACCGCCTCGACCGCGTGCTTGAACGCGGTCGCCGAGGTGGCACACGCGTCCTCGAAGCGCTGGGCGGGAACGCCCGTACAGCCGATGTGCGAGGCGAGCGTCGGCGCGAGGTGAGTATCGTTTTCGGTCATCCCACCCATCGCGTTACCGAAGTAGAGCGCCTCGATTTCGGGCGGCTCGATCCCCGAATCGTCGAACGCGTCGAACGCGGCATCGGCGAACAGGTCCGGCAACGGCCGTTCGTGAACGCCGAACTTCGTCATTCCCGCACCGACGATGGAAGCTCGTGCCATGAACTGGTGTACGACACCATCGTCCATCAGGGTTGTGATGTCGGCAGCCGCGTGCTTAGCGGCGCTTGGATTCGAATCTACGGGTAGTACTCGGATCGTCCATGGGTCGGCACGGAGCCCCAGCGGCTAATTAGTGTTCCATGTCGACACCAACCACGGCTGCACCATCGACCCATTCGGCCGTCGTGAGCAGTCCGTTTCACACCCATCGCCGCCAGCGAATCGAAGACATACAGAGACGGGAAATATGATGATCTACCATCCATAGGTTTTTACTTTAGAGCGCGTTGGCTATAGATAGTACCGTAGACATGGCCAACGGACGCCCGACCCAGAGCGGGGATCGCGGATGAACCCGTCGTTCGAACCGGTCGACGGCGGCGCGGGTATCGCGGTGGTGGACTCGATAGAGCGCCATCGGTACGCGCTGACGACGCCGGAGTCGGTCGCGCCGCGACCGGCCGACACCGATCGGTTTCGGTTCCCGGTCGAGAACGCGGTCGCGATCCGGACGTCGGCCATTTCGCTGCCGAGCGTGATCTCGGTCCACGCTCGTGACGAGTCGGGGGCCATCGTGGCCCAGGCCGAGCACTTCGCGAGTGAGGAGCTGCCACACGGCAAGTACACGATCGAGCTGAGCGCGCCGATCAAGCTCTACTGCCGGGTCGAGAGCACCGTCTCGGTGCGCGCCGACATCGAGGGAATGACGATCGAGTTCGACGACGCGACCGAGGTCGTGGTGGGCGCGCGCTCACACCACGAGCGCCCCGCCGCGACGGTCACGGCCACGACCGACCCCGAGGACCTGATGGCCGCGATCTCGACGTTCGGCTCCGCGCTCAAGACGACCTCGCCCGAGCGCTCCTATCCCACCCTTCGAGGTCATCCACCCACGATCGAACTCGGTGACGAACTCGATCTCGCGGGGCTCGAACCGCCCGAAACGGGGGTGACGATCGAGGTGCCGCCGGAGTACCGCTCGATCTTCGTAGTCGCCCCGCTGGCGTACTACCTCGGCGCGCGCGTTCGCCCCGGCGACGAGCCCCGCATTCGGACCGATCACGGGCTCGAATACTCGCTCGACGGCCCAAGCGGTTTCGAGCGGACCGTCGAACGGACGCTGAAGCAGACGTTCTTCCTCGACTGTCTCGCACGGACCGAGGGACTCTACCCCGTGGCGCTCCACGAGCGCGAAGCGGTCGAGGCCGACGTCGGTCTCGATTTCGCCGCGCTCTACGATCGACCGCTGGCCGAACGGCTCGATGCGTACCTCGACGTGCCGTTCGCGGCCATCGAGGAGTACCTCCCCGAGTGGAAACTCACCTCCCACGTCGAACCCACGCCGACGAGCGTCGAAACGCTCCCGTTCGTCGTCGACGATCTCGCAGTTGTTCGGTCGGCGAGCACGGAGTCCGTCGAACGTTCGAACGCGCTGATGTTCGACGACGGCGTGGAGGCAGCCAGGCGAGAGGCGGGATTCACTCGGGGAGCGAGCGCGACTGCAAGCACCACGCGGAGCACGAACCCGGACCCAAACACCGACGCTGACCTCGAGTTCGTGAGTCCCGAGACCACCGATTCACTCGAAGAGGCGTGGGTCGGGGCGGGGATGCCCCTCGGCGCGAGCAAGGCCTCGGTCGAGGCCTACCGGAACCGCCTCGACAGGACGCCCGTCGACGGCGACATCGACATCACGGTGGTCTGCAACGACGCCGACATGGCCGAGGAGCGCGACCTCATCGAGGACGTCTACGGCGACCGCGACGAACTGCCGTTCGACGTCTCACTTCACCGCGATCTCACGACCGCCGAACTCGAAGACGTGCTCTCGGCTCGGACGGACTTCCTCCATTACATCGGCCACGTCGACGACGGCGGCTTCGAGTGTGCGAACGGCGCTCTCGACGTGAACACCCTCGACACCGTCGGTGTGGACGCGTTCCTGCTCAACGCCTGCCAGTCCTACCGACAGGGAATGGCGCTGATCGAGGCAGGCTCCATCGGCGGAATCGCCACCCTCACCGACGTACTCAACTCCGAGGCGGTCCGGATGGGGCGGACGCTCGCACGCCTGCTCAATGCTGGCTTCCCGCTTCAGTCTGCTCTCAACATTGCTCGCGGCGAGAGCATCATGGGCGACGAGTACCTCGTGGTCGGTGATGGTGGGCTTGCGATTGCGCAGCCAGCCGGTGCTCACCCGAATCTTCTGGAAATAGAACGGAATAGTGAATTATTCTGTGTTGAAATGGAAATATACCCAACCTCACGAAGAGGAGTCGGGAGTATCGTCATACCGCTAATCGAAAACGATACATATCATCTGTCACCAGGTAGGATTGTTTTTTCGGAGTTGTCAGGAAATGAACTACAGGAATTTCTAAATCTCGAAAACGTACCCGTGAAGATGGACGGGAAACTACTATGGTCTACTGGAATGAATTTTGATAATCTTTGATTAGGGTCCGGCCCATCCAGCATTGTTGCCGGCAGCCACGGTCCCTGCCTGTGACAGCAGGACCAGCAGGCCGAACAGCGCGCTGAGGATTTTCGGGTGGTTCTTGAGCTCGGATCGGACGTCGATGTTGTTGTCGGACATCACACTACCCACAATGTGCGGACTCAATATGAATATTTTCGAAGGTATTCGATATTACTAATAAAAATATTATTACTGTATTAAGCGGTGAGAAAGACGATGTAGGGAGAATTTGGGACAAACCAACCGTCAGTGGACGTTGAAAGCACTGTTAGCCGACACCGTAATTTCGTTCTTACCAGATACGATCGAAGTAGCGTCGATTACAACAGCGATGGAGGCTCGTCGCGCTAGCCACCGATGTTACGCTTCGAAACTAGCGCTGAAGGAGAAGAAACGGCGGGCAGCGGACCGAGGGCGGGACGATCGGGCGCTACGTCGACAGCGTCTCGCGGAGGTCTTGCCAGCAGTCGGCACAGAGCTGCCGATCGATGGACACCCGCTTGATTCCCGTCTCGTCGCCCATGAACTGGCTGGTCGAGCGCGTTTCGTCCTCGATTTCGAGGATCACCTGGTGGCGGGGCCGCTCCTCGGTAACGCCCTCGTCACAGATCGGGCACGAGTTCATTCCATAGATGGTGTGGCTAAGAGTACATAAAATTACTGCTCGTGTCGGTACACCAACCACGTGGGTCGTTCCGAGATCGGTCGATGGCCACCGCTACGCTGTCCCCGACGACCGTCGGATCGGCCTGTGCTCGTCTATCACGCTCGCCCCAACGACTTTGCCCGCAGCGGACACACGCCGGCGTATGAAGGCCGTCGTGCTCGCAGCGGGCGAGGGGACGCGACTCCGTCCGCTCACCGCCGAGACGCCGAAGGCGGTGCTCGAAGTCGGTGGGAAGCCGATAATCGAACACTGTTTCGAGCAGTTGGTCGATCTCGGCGTCGAGACGCTGATCGTGGTGGTCGGCTACGAGGGCGAGCGCATCATCGAACGCTACGGCGATTCGTTCGCGGGCGTTCCGATCACGTACACCCACCAACGCGAGCGCGAGGGGATGGCCCACGCGCTTCTGACCGCCGAGGCCCACGTCGACGGACCGTTCGTGCTGATGGACGGCGATAGCGTCGTTCGCTGTGACCTCAAGGAACTGGTCGACCGCCAGCGCGACCCCAGCATCGACGGCACCGTCCTCGTCGAGGAAGTCTCGGCCGCAGCGGCGCGCGAGAAAATGGTCTGTGTCCTGAACGAGCGCGACGAGATCGTTGCGCGTCGACAGAAACCCGACGACCCGCCCGATCCGAGCCTCGTGGCCGCGAGCGTTCAAACGGCGACGCCGGCGCTGTTCGATGCCTGTCGGCGGGTCGAGCGCTCGCCGCGCGGCGAGTACGAGATGAGCGACGCCATCCGCATCCGGATCGAGGCGGGCGCGACCATCGCCGCCGTCCGGTGTGACGGCTGGCTGGTCAACGTGAACACGCCGGCGGAGCTCCGACGGACCGATCGGAAACTACGCGACGAGACGGGGTAGACGAATCCACCATCGGCAGAGCCAGCCGCCACTGTGGGCGTCAGTCCCCGACAGCCGCCGCGGTGAAGTCGTCGACCGGCATCACCGAGTAGTCCACGCTGAGGGTGTCCCGGGTCGCGCGGATCTTGCCGACGAACGCCGAGATGGCTTCGAGCGAGCCGTCGAGGATGAACAGCTCCATGCAGTAGTGGCTCCCGACGTGGCTGTGGAAGTTCGCCGCGACGAGGTCCTCGTGCTCGTGACGAAGCCCCATCATCCGCTCCTCGACGCTCGTGGTCTCGTAGTCGAAGAGGACTGTGACGACCGCCATGAGATCGCGGTCTTCGAGCCGCGCGTCCTCGAACTCGCCGAGGAGTTCGCGCGCGGCGTCGCGGACTACCTCGCTCCGGCCGGTGTAGCCGTGTTCGTCGCTGAACTCGTCGATCCGATCCAAGAGCTCTTCGGGCATCGAGACGCTGACGACGGTCATGTGTGAATCCACGACCGGGCCGATACTAAAGGTTAGCAACGAATCGGGCCGCACTCGATTCGATTGTGAACTACTCGTCGTCGAGCGCGTGCCACGACAGCCGCGGGTTCCGGGCGGCGCTCGCCTGGTCGATCCGGCGCGCTGCCGTTCGTTCCGGAGCGGTTTCGAGGGTCGCGTCGTCGTCGGCCGCGGCCCGGTCGAACGCCCGCGCGAGGTGATCGAGCGCGGCGCGGCTCTCGGACTCGGTGGGTTCGGTCATCAGCGCCTCGTCGACGATCTCGGGCCACTTCGTGGTCGGCGGATGCACCCCGTAGTCGAGCATCCGTTTCGCGACGTTCGCTGCGTCACGGTCGGCGCTCGCGACGAATTCGTGATGGAACGGTTCGAAGGGGATGTCGTAGTCGATCTGGCTGGCGAGATAGTTCGCGTTCAGCACGGCCTTCGCACTCGTGTCCCTGAGTCCAGGATCGCCGAGCCGCGCGATGTACGCATAGGTCTTGACGAGGACGAGCCAGTTGCCCGCGAACCCGTGGACCTTCCCGATCGAGTGCTCGGGTTCGAATCGCTCGTAGCTCGCATCGTCGCTCGCCGCTTCCTCGTCGTCCGGTTCGTCCGAATCGACCTCGCTGACCTGGGGCGTCGGGAGATACGGCGCGAGCTCTTCGACCACGCCGACCGGGCCCGCGCCTGGCCCGCCGCCGCCGTGGGGCGTCGCGAACGTCTTGTGGACGTTGTAGTGCATCACGTCGAACCCCATGTCGCCGGGGCGAGCACGGCCGAGGAGCGCGTTCAGGTTCGCGCCGTCGTAGTAGAGCAGCCCACCGGCGTCGTGAACGATGTCGGCGATCTCCTCGATGTCGCGCTCGAACAGTCCCAACGTATTGGGGTTGGTGAGCATCAGCGCTGCCGTGTCGTCGCTCACCGCGGCCCGAAGTGCGTCGACATCCACTCGTCCATCGTCGGCGCTCGGGAGCGAGACCACCTCGTAGCCCGCGAGCGCCGCGCTCGCGAAGTTCGTTCCGTGCGCGCTCTCGGGGACGACGATCTCGTTTCGGTCGTTGCCGTTCTGCTCGTGGTAGGCCTTCGCGATCAAGATCCCCGTGAACTCGCCGGCGGCTCCGGCAGGCGGCTGGAGGGTGACGGCGTCCATCCCGCCGATACGCGCGAGGGAGTCGGCGAGTTTGTGGCGGAGTTCGAGGTTCCCCTGAACGCTGTCGGTCGATCGGTCGGGGTGGGTGGCGGCCGCGGGAAGCGCCGCCACGTCCTCGGTGAACGACGGGTTGTACTTCATCGTACAGCTCCCGAGCGGGAACGGACCGTTCTCGACGCCGTAGTTCATCTGGGAGAGCCGGGTGTAGTGGCGTGCGAGCTCCGGCTCGGCAGGATCGGGGAGTTCGATCCCGTCCCGCGTGAGATCGTCGGGCAGCGGTGCGTCGTCGGTCTCGACCGCACGCGAGCTTTTCTCCACGAGCAGCGGCTCGTAGACCTCGCCGCCTTCTTCGGGTGTCTCGCGCGTCCAGCGGGCTTGATTAAATTTCATGCGACCGCCTCCACGGCCGCCACGAGATCGTCGATCCGGTCGGCATTCGTCTCAGTCACACAGACCTGCACGAGGTGATCGTCGATCGCGTGGATCGCGTACCCCTCGGCTTCGAGGTCCTCTTTCAGGGCCGATGCCTCGCGATCGGTGCGGGCGACGACCTCCCGGAAGTGGTGGCGGTCGTGGATCGGGGCCGTGACGCCGTCGATCGCGTCGAGCCGCTCGGCGACCTCGTTCGCGCGGGTGACGCTCTCCTTCGCGAGATCAGTTAGTCCATCGGGTCCGAGCCACGCGACGTGCATCGCGGCCCGGAGCGCGACCCACGCCTGGTTGGTGCAGATGTTCGAGGTCGCGCGCTCGCGCCGGATGTGCTGTTCTCTGGTCTGGAGCGTGAGGGTGTACGCCCGCCGCTCCTCGCTGTCCTCGCCCGTACCCACCAGCCGTCCGGGGACCTGGCGGAGGAACGCCTCGCGAGTGGCGAACAGCCCGAGCCCCATCCCGTCGGCCGCACCGAGCCCGAGTGCGGCATCGCCGATCACGACGTCGGCGCCCACGCTCGCGGGCTCTTCGAGCAAGGAGAGCGCCACGGGATCGCTACCGAGACAGAAGAGTGCGTCGTGGTCGTCGGTGAGTTCGCCGATCGCCCCGAGACCCTCCTCGATGGTGCCGCGAACGGTGGGGTTCTCGGTGTAGACCATGACGCAGTCCTCGTCGATCGCATCGGCGAGCGCGTCACGGTCGACGATCCCATCGTCCATCGGGTAGGTTTCGACGATGGCGTCGGTGCCGGCGAGGTAGCTGTCGAGCACCGCGCGCCGGCCGTCGTGGAGCTGTTCGGGGACCAACACGCGATCGCCGCTCGTCGCGCGCACTCGGACCGCGAGCGTCGCGGCCTCGCCGAGCGCGGTCGCGGCGTCGTACATCGAGCAGTTCGCCACCTCCAGTCCGGTGAGTTCGACCAGCATCGACTGGTACTCGAAGAGTGCCTGGAGGAACCCCTGGGCGACCTCGGGCTGGTACTGGGTGTAGGAGGTCAGAAACTCCGAGCGGTCGGCGAGGTGGTCGACCGCCGAGGGGACGTAGTGGTCGTAGTGGCCCCGGCCGAGGAACTCCACGAGGTCTTCGTTACGACCGAGCATCGACGCGATCTCCTCCCGGATCGCGCGCTCGCTCCGCGGTTCGATGTCGAAGCTCCCGTCGAACTCGATCTCCTCGGGAATGTCGAACAGGTGGTCCTCGCTCTCGACGCCGACCGCGTCCAACATCGCCGTGGTTTCGGCCGCCGTATGCGGCGCGAACGGGCTGCCGCGACCGTTCTCTCGGTGCTCGTCGCTACTCACGGACCCGCCCTCCACTGGACTGGAACGGCATTGACAAATGTTGCGGTGGCGGCCATATCAGGCCATCGTTTGCACCGTTTCGAGCCGGAACCGTGCATCGACTGCGCTGATCTCGCGCCGGTGGCGACGAAACCACGCGTGGACGGTAGACTGCCGAGCCGATCACTCGATCTGGTCGCGGTACGCGTCGGCGTCGAGGAGGTCGTCGAGTTCGTCGGCGTCGTCGAGGTCGACTTCGAGCATCCATCCCTCGCCGTAGGGGTCGTCGTTGACGAGTTCGGGCGCGTCGAGCAGTGCGTCGTTGGTCGCGGTCACGGTACCCGAAACCGGCGAGTAGAGATCGGACACTGCCTTGATGGACTCGACGACGCCGAACTCCTCGTCGTGGGTGATTTCCTCGCCCTCCTCGGGGAACTCCACGAACACGATGTCGCCGAGTTCGTCCTGGGCGAAGTCGGAGATGCCGATGCGTGCCGTGCCGTCCTCGCGGTCGGCCCACTCGTGGCTCTCCATGTACCGCAACTCGTCGGGGATCTCGAAGCTCATCGTTCGAGGAATGGGAGCGCCCGGGTACGTGCCTCTTTCGGCTCTCCCCGGACGCGGACCGAAACCGCGGTCCCTGGCTCCGCGTACTCGGTCGGAACGTACCCCATCCCGACCGGGGTCGAGAGGGTGGGACTCATCGTTCCGCTCGTGACCGTGCCGATGGTCGTCCCCTCGGAGTCGGTGATGTCGTAGCCGTGGCGAGGCACGCCGCGGGTTTCGAGTTCGAACCCGACGAAGCGCTCGTCGGGGCCCGATTCTGCAACCTGGGCGAGCGCGTCGCGGCCGACGAACTCGGTGTCGAGATCGACGGCGAAGCCGACGTCGGCCTCGAAGGGGTTGCGAGGGTTCTCCTCGTGGTGGAAGTCCTGGCCCGAGAGCAGGAATCCCGCCTCGATCCGGAGGGTGTCGCGCGCGCCGAGCCCACACGGCTGGCAGTCGAACGCTTCCCAAACCGCTTCGGCTCCATCCCACGGGACGATCAGTTCGAGGCCGTCCTCGCCGGTGTAGCCCGTGCGCGCCGCGAGGCAGTCGACATCGGCGACGGTGGCGTCGGTCGCCGAAAACCGCCCGAGGTCGGCGAGCGGTTCGTCCGCGTCGGCGGTTGCATTCGCGTCGTCGGCCGCGCTTGCGACGAGATCGACCGCGTCGGGACCCTGGACCGCGAACATCGCGTATTCCTCGGTGCGGTTGTCGACCGTCGCGTCGAGCCCCCACTCGTCGCGGTGGGTCGTCCAGCGGTCTTCCATTTCCTCGTCGTGGCCCGCATTCGGGACGAACAGGAAGTCGGCGTCGTGGGTTTCGGGCAGTCGGTAGATCACCGTGTCGTCGAGGATCGTGCCCTCGGTGTCGGTGATCATCGCGTACTGTGCGTTGCCGGGATCGAGCGCGCTCACGTCGTTGGTCGTGAGCCGCCCGAGCAGTTCAGCGGCATCCGGCCCCGAGACTTCGATCTCGCCCATGTGCGAGACGTCGAACTTGCCGGCGGACTCGCGGACGCTCTCGTGTTCCGTACGGATCGAATCGAACTCGACGGGCATCGCCCAGCCGCCGAACTCGGTCGTCTGTGCGCCGCGGGCGTCGTGGGCCGCGGCCAGCGGCGGTTCTCGAAGTGCCATGCCGGCGTGTCGTCCCCCGCAGCCTAATGGTTTGGTAGTTCGAGCGAGAGTCCGATCCTGCAGGGTGATTCGGTGTGATGACGTGGCGGTAGTGGTGGTTGTGGCTCGTGTGGGCTGCTGTGGTTGGCGCGCGGGAGCACCGAAGGTGCGACTCGCGCGAGGGATGACTGAGCGGAGTGAGCGGAGCGAACGGAGCGAGGGAGTCGGCTGGGGAGGCTCGTGGCCTGCGGTTCTCATTTGTCCCGCACGAGTGCAGAGTTCCATCAGACGAACCCACCATGCTCGGTCGGAACAGCACCACGAGGACCGAATCGACGGCGCTATCGGTTCGTTCGGTCATCACTCGTCCAGCCGAACGCCATCCGCCCGACGGTTTTTGCCCGCGCGGCGAGACGGTGGCGTATGACCGACACCGAGGCACGAGCCGATCTCGTGGCACGAGCGGCGGACGCGGGCGCGCGAGTCGCGCTCGAATCGTTCCGTGAGGAACTCACGGTCGAGACCAAGGCCGACAAGACCGACGTGGTGACCCAGATCGACCGCGACGCACAGCGTCGCGTCGTCGAGACCATCCACGAGGAGTACGACGACCCCGTTATCGGTGAAGAGGAAGGTGCATCGAAGACGATCCCCGAGGAGGGGCCGGCGTGGGTGGTCGACCCGATCGACGGGACGAACAACTTCGTCCGCGGACTCCGGATCTGGGGAACGAGTGTCGCGAGCGTCGTCGACGGCGAACCGGTCGCCGCAGCCACGGTCCTCCCGGCGCTTGCGGACACGTATCTCGCGGGCGCGGAGCGCGTCACGCTGAACGGTGACCCCGTTCGCGTGAGTTCGCGCGAGGACCCCGACGCGTTCGTGGTCGATCCGATCCTGCTCGACGACGCAGCGGACACCGCCGGAGTGGACGTGCTCGCCGAACGGTTCGGCGACTACCGCCGGCTCGGCTGCGCTCAGGCGACGCTCGCGGCGGTCGCCAGCGGGTCGCTCGACGCCGCGATCACCACCGTTCGGATGCACCCGTGGGACACGATCGCGGGCGCGCACATGATCCACAACGCCGGTGGCACCGTGACCGACCTCGATGGCGAGCCGTGGCGTCACGACAGCCGCGGACTGGTCGCTTCGAACGGCGCGGCTCACGAGGAAGTGCTCGCGGCCGCGCAGCGGGCGGCTGGGGAGTGAGTGGTCGGCCGAAAGGTCGGTTAGCTGCTGTGCGGCTCCTCGTCCCGATGGTTGTCGGGGTTTTCGGCCTCGCGGGCGGCGTTCTCGCGTTTCTCGGATTCGGTGTCGACCTCGCCCTCGGCGGCTTCCTCACGCTTTCGCTCGGCTTCGGCCTCGCGGGCCTGCTCCGCGTCCTCGGCCTCGTCGTCGTCCGGCTCGTCTTTTTCCTTCGCGAGCGTGACGTCGCGCTCGTGGGGATCGTCCTCGGACATGGACTACGCTTTGGCTCCTCGTCACTTGAGTGTGCGGCCTGCCGATGACGACCCTTTTCTCGGGTTGGAGCCCTCGTTCTCGGTTCTTCGACGTTTCGGCGAAAGCTCGGACTCGAAACGACTTCCAGTCACCGTGGGAGGGCTGACCACTATTTGGCCCGAGACGACCGCTCCGCGGGGATTTTCCTGGCGAGAGCATGCAGTAGGTTTTTGCTGTTATCACCATCCGAACGAGCATGGTCGACGTTCTCGGTCATCTCGGGATGGGATTGCTCTGGCTCGCTCCGGCGTGGTACTTCATCGATGACCGGCGCACTGCGGCGGTGTTCGTCGGCGTGGGGTTCTGGTTCGGCATGTTGCCCGACGTCGATCTCGTGCTCTCTAGCTTCCAGGGTATCCATCACCACGGGGTGTTTCATACGGTGCTCGCCGCCGTCGTGTTCGCGGCGATCCTCGGGCCGATCCTCGGCTGGCTCCTCAAGCGACTGTTCGGTGGGACGACGTGGTTCTCCCGCGAGGCGGCGGACCACGCGACCGCGCTCGGCGTAATCGCCGTCGGTCTGCCGAGTCTCGCACACGTCTTCGCCGACATGCTTTCGGCACCCGACACCTCGACCCGGATCGAACCGCTCTGGCCGCTGGTCGATGGCCCGGTCGTCTACATGGACGTGCTGTTCTATCAGTCGTTCTGGGCGACGATCGGACTGTTCGTCCTCGGACTCGCGGCCAACGTCGCGTTCTACTACTGGAGCGACCAGAACGAAGAGAGCCGGCGCACACAGCCGTCCTGACGCGGAAAAATCGGCGGCAGCGATCGCTTACTGCGTCTCGGTGATCGTCACGGTGTAGTTACCGGAGCCGCTGTACGAGTCGACGTTGATCTGCATGGCCGCCGAGTCGTCGGGAGTGTCGATGGTGACCGTCTCCTGGCTGTTGGTCGACCGGGAGGCGTAGTCGTAGCTGTTCGGCGAGGCGTTCCGGGTCGTACCCGTGTTGACGTAGAGGTCGAAGTCGGCGTTGGTCGGTCCATCGAGTTCGACGACGACCTGGCTCGGCGAGGAGTACGTCCACGACCACGTGTAGTCGTCGCCGTCCCTGTAGCTCGATAGGCTGCCGTCGACGGAGCCCGACGTGGTCTCGCCGCCTCCACCACCACCGCCACCGCCGCCCCCGCCGTCGGCTGGATCGGTGGTGACGGCTGCGAGCGCGTCGACCTGGCCGCTACCCTGCTCGTTCGCCGAGAGTCCGATGTCCTCGGCGGTGTTTTTGAGGTGCGATCGAAGTTCCTGGTTCGTGAGGTTCCACTTCGCGAGCGTGAGCCCGGCGACGCCGGAGGTCACCGGGGTCGCCATCGACGTGCCCGAGAGGCGCTCGTAGGAGCCGCGGGCCTCGGTGGTGGTCGAGAGGACGTCGACGCCCGGTGCACAGAGTTCGACGTTCTCGCCGTACTGGCTGAAGCTCGCCAATTGCTCGTTGTCGTCGACGGCGGAGATCGCCATGCACTCGCTGTAGGCTGCCGGGTAGCTGACCGAGCTCGACCCGTTGTTGCCCGCGGCGGCGATCACGAGCGAACCGTTGTCGGTCGCGTAGCTCACGGCGTTTTTCATCGTGCTCGTGTACCCGCCACCGCCGAGCGAGAGGTTGATGATGTCGGCCCCCTGGTCGGCCGCCCACTCGATGGCGTCGGCGATATCCGCGGTCGATCCCGAACCCCCCTCGTCGAGCGCACGGCCGTTGATGAGCGAGGAGTTGCTCTGGCCAGCCACTCCGGTGCCGTTGTCGACGACGGCGGCCGCACAGCCCGAGACGTGGGTGCCGTGGTACTCGCTGCTCGGGGCGTCGGGATACGGGTCGGAGTCGTTGTCGGCGAAGTCCCGACCGGGGTTCGACTTGTAGTTCGCCTGAAGGTCGGGATGGTCGTACTGCGCACCCGTGTCGACGACCGCGATCGTCACCCCGGAGTCGCCGAGCGTGGTGTCCCACGCCCGATCGGATTCGACCTGTTTCGGTGCGTACTGGTCGCCGAAGCGCGGATCGCTCGGCTGGTAAAGCGCCTCGTGGGTCGTGTTCGGCTCGGCGTACTTGATGTGATCTTTCTTCGTGATCGCGTCGATGAAGTTCTCCTTCGCGCGATCGGCGGCCTGGCTCGGGAACTTCACCGCGACGTAGCTCAGCTTTTCGTTTCGGTGGACGACCTCCGCGTTGCCGGGGACGGCCTGTGTGACCGCCCCTTCCATGTCGGCTGCCGACGCCGACACCCCGACGAGGATTTCGTCTTTCTTCGGGCCGGGCTGACGACCCGGTGTCGCGGACGCAACACCGCTCAGTCCGCCGAACAGTGTTCCTGCACCGATTGCTTTCAAGAACGATCGTCGACCTGGAGTGGGTTTCTCAACCATGGTCCAGACCTACAATCAGTACAGCATTCCTTAAATGTTCCCATATACTTGTGCAACAAATCGTTATAGCGGTTGAATTATTAAATAGGCTAGAGAAAACAAGGGCGTCGTTTCGGTCGGTCGGACACCGTCACGGCTTTGCCGCCCGCCGGTCGAACCGAGACATGCTCGGAAAGCTCCGAGAGGCGGTGTCGAGTACGGGGAGTCGCGAGCCGGCGGTCGGGCTGTTCGTCGACGGACCGAACGTCCTCCGGAGCGAGTTCGACGTGGATCTCGACGACATCCGCGCGGCTGCGGCGGCGGTCGGCCGGCCGGCTGTCGTGCGGCTCTATCTCGACGAACACGCCACGCCGGGACTGATCCAGGCTGCGGAAGCCCGCGGGTTCGAGGTCCGGATCACGAGCGGCGACGTCGACGTGAAGCTCGCGGTCGACGCGACCGCCGCGATCGGCGATCTCGACACTCTCGCGATCGCGTCGCGCGACACCGACTTCAAGCCCGTGCTCGAACACGCCGCCCGCCGTGGGCTGGCGACGCTCGCGATCGCGCCCGGGAGTCACGGCCGCTCGGACGCGCTCAGAAACGCCGCCCACGAAGCTGTCACGCTCGAATCCGACCCGACGGACTGACGTAGTGGATGGCGGATCGTTCCCGGACGGCTACGGCAGCTTTCTACTCGAGGTGTCCGTGTTCCGGCCGCCATCGACGAGCGCTCGTTGCTCGCTCGCCGCTTCAATGGCGGAGCGAGCCGTGATCGCTTCGATGTCGCGTTCGAATCGCTCGGCGTACGCGATCCGGATGCGCCGCGCGTCGGCCCGTGTCACCGACGTGTCGCACGCGATCTCGGTCGCGATCGGCCGGTAGGCCCGCGTGTCGATCCCCATTCGTTCGAGGTACTCACGGACCGCCGACGAACCGAGACCGTGCTCGATCGCCGCCTGCGAGAGCCGTTCGAGTTCGTCGAACGGCGGCACGACGATCCGACCGGGTTCGACGCGCGGATCGCCGATCTCCACCGGCTCGTCCGCGGCGCGACGGACCAGGCGGGCGACATCTCCTACGAGGCGCAACGTTTCGGTGGGCAGCGCCGTGTCGGGGGCACGCCACTCGACGGTCGGTGGGCACCGACGCAGCCGGACTGGGGCTACGATCGCGTCGTCGGGCTGGAAGTGAGTCACGAGCTCGTCCTCGCTGACGCCGCGCTCGGCAGCGAGCGTCCGGAACCGATCGTAGCTCGCCTCGATCCGGCGTTCCCACTCGGAAAGATCGGACGGGTACGACCAGAGGTCGCGCAACGGGACGAACGCCTCGCCACACAGCGACCGGTAGGCGTGTGCGCGCGAGGAGTGCCCTCGGGGTCGCCCCGCGTACCACGGCGACGAACTCACCAGCGCGAGCGCGGGATCGAGCGCAGTCAAGAGGGTGAGCTGTTTCGTGGCGTCGTCGAGATCGAAATGGACGTGCGTGCCGGCACACTGGGTCGCGGGCGCGAGACCCGCACCGTAGATCCGTTCGAGGAGCTGCCCCCGATCGGTGACCGGCGGCGATGCCGCCGAGGCGAGCGGCGTTCCGAGCGGTACGAGCCGCTTGCCGTCGGCGGCGGCCGCATCGAGCACCGTCCGGAGGGTCGTCCCGAACGAGCGCCGGAGCTCGTCGACATCTTCGAGCGGCGGCGTGTGCACCTCGATCAGCGGGGCGACGAACTCGGGTTCGACGTTGTCGTGTATCGTGAGCGCTCGCCCGTCACACAGCGCTCCCGACGCATCGATCACCCAGTACTCGGCTTCGATTCCTATCTTCATGAACAACACCTCCGAGCCCGCGCGACGCGAGCTACCGCGTCTCGACGGCACGTACGAGCATAGCCACGACCCCTGCACATGCCAGGAATACGGCCACGTCGGTCGGTTTCCCGACCACGAGCTCGACGAGAGCGTGCAGTTTTTGCGAGCGATCCCCCGATACCGGCCATGGAACTCGATACGCCGGTGCTCGACAACCACCTCCATCTCGATCCCGAACATGGGAAAGGGATCGAGGCCGTGAAGGACTTCGCTCGGGTCGGCGGCACCCACCTCCTCGTGGTGAACAAACCCTCGTGGCTGCTCGGCGTCGATGTCGAGCAGGGCGCGGACTTCGAGGCGGTGTTCGAGACCACGATCGCGGCCGTCACGGAGGCAAGCGAGATCCTCGATGGCCGGGCGTGGCCCGTCCTGGGTGTGCATCCAGGGCTCGTCTCGAAGCTCGTCGACGACCGCGGGTTCGCGCCAGCCGAGGCGCGCGACCTGATGCAGGCCGGTCTCGACGCCGCCGCAGAGTACGTCGCCGACGGCCGGGCGCTGGCGCTCAAATCCGGTCGGCCCCACTACGACGTGCCCGACGCAGTGTGGGACGCCTCGAACGCGGTCCTGCGACACGCGCTCGCGCTCGGGGGCGATCTCGATTGTGCGGTGCAGCTCCACACCGAAGCGAGCGAGGACCTGACCGAGATCGCCGCGTGGGCCGAAGCTCGTGGGCTCGATCGCCACCGGGTGGTCAAACACTACGCCGGCGGCCGGCTCGCCGGGCCGACACCGAGCGTGATGAGCGACAAGGATCGATTAGCGGAGGCCGCAGAGCGTGCCGAAACCGCAGACGAGCCGTTTCTGATGGAGACCGATTTCGTCGACGATCCCGACCGTCCCGGCGCGGTGCTCGGCCCGAAAACCGTCCCCCGGCGGGTGCGGTGGCTCCGCGAGGAGGGCTGGGAGGCGGCGATCGAGACCGCTCACGTCGAGACGCCGGCCGAGGTCTATGGCATCGACACGCGCGCGACCCTCGGGTAGACGAAAAGGTCTATCAATAGCGCAACGTTCGGTGCGGGTATGAGCGCACCCACGGACGGCTTCTACACCGACGAACGCTGGCAGAACTGGCTCGACCGCCTCCGCGACGAGGACCTCGATCCCGAGGACGAGGACGCCGCACGCCTGCTCTGGAACCTCCAGGAGGACGCTGCGATCGCGGTCGTGAAGGTCCTCACCGCGTACGACAACGAAGAGCTCGATGCCGAGATGACGATGAACGAGCTCGCGAACGTCCGCGAAATCGTGCTCGCGGACGTCGACATCGACGACGAGGAAACCCTGCTGCTCGTCGACGGCGTCCAGACCTCGCTGGTCTGTGTGTTCTACGCCGCGGAGCTGTACGTCGCCGAGGGCGTCGCCGACGCCGATGTCGCCGAGTGTCTCCGGGCCGCCGACGCCGCCGAGAGCGAGGAGGAGTTCGACGACGCGCTCGGCCACTGCGCCCGGGCTGGAACGCTGCTGATCGACGGCGCGGAGCTCGATCGATCGGTGATCGACGACGTCGGCTACGGCCCGGTCGCCGAGTGGCTCAACGGGCTCGGCAGTCTCGAAAGTGCGCTCAGCGACCCCGAACTGATCGAAGAAGACGAGGAAGCCGAGGACGAGGCCTGAGATCGGCCACACAGCCCGCATCGACCCGGCACCGCCCGGAGACCACGCGAGACCACCACACCACGAGGGATGACCGAAGACCACCGCTCCGCCGACCGCGACGGGACCGCCAGACGAACCCTCCTCCGAGCGATCGGCCTCGGCGCGAGCGCCGCGATGGCCGGCTGTCTGTTCGGTGGCTCCGGTGGTGACGGCAACGGTTCCAGTGAGAACGCCTCAGGCGGAAACGGTTCGAGCAGCGACGCGACGACCGGAGCGACGCGCCGCACCGACGCAGCCAACGGAACCGGAGCCCGGTCGGACGACGAGCGAACGACGACCCAGGAGCAGTCGATCATCACGTCCGCGGACCCGACGACCGTGCCACCGACGACCGCGGCCGCCAACGCGTCGAACGGATCGACGACTCCATCCTCGAACGCTACCCGGACCACGACATCGTCCGAAACCACGACGGTCACACCGACGCGGACGGCCACTCGGACCGAAACGGCGACCGCGACACCGACCGAGACGGCGACACGAACGCCGACCGAAACCGCAACACCGACCGCAACACGGACCGAGACGCCGACCGCACCGGAGCCGTCCGTGGGCTGGACCGAGCGCACCCCCCTCCCGGTCGTCGGGAGCGACGCCGGCGGTGGGGTACTCGACGGCGAACTCTACTTCTTCGGTGGGATCGAGACCGCCACAGGGCTGGCCGCCACCCGGCAGACGTTCGCGTACGACCCGGCAGCGGGTTCGGGGGGCACGTGGGATCGACGAGCCGACTTCCCACGGGCGCTGTGGGGTCCCTGCGGGGTCGCCACCGACGACGCGCTCTACAGCTTCGGCGGCGCACCCACCAACGGCCCCTACGAGGGCGGGCCGCCGCCCTCGGACGCGATCTCTCGCTACCGACCGGACGAGGGCTGGACGGATCTGACCGCAACCCAGGGAACGCGCTGTCCGTACCCGAACTGGGTGATGGGCGGGGTCTACAATCCGGCCGACGGCCTGGTCTACTGCGTGGGCGGCGGCACCGGCGCACACGACGCCGAGACCGCGACCGATCACGGGTTCGACGGCGACGTGCCCGGAACGTTCGACGAGCGTCGGCTCTGGACGTTCGATCCCGCGAGCGAGTCGGTCGCCGATCCGGATCTCGCGCGGATGCCCGAAGCGAAACGCTGGCCCACGGTCGCGCTGCTCAACGATGGAGGGAGACAGTACATCCACGTCATCGGCGGGCTGTCGGGCACCACCGGCCCGACGGACTCGAACTTTCGATACGACGTCGCTGGCGGCTCGTTCGAGCGCGCGACGCCCATGCCACGAGCCGGCACCTACGCCACTCACGGCGATCCCGTCATCGGCAATCGGGCGTATCTCACCCACGGAATGTTCTGGCAGGGCGAAGCGACGATCGACCGCTACGAGACGGTCGCCCACCGCTACGACCCCGTGAGCGACTCGTTCACGACCGATCTTCCCGGACCGACCCACCAGCGGGGTGGGGCCACATCGGGCGTGATCGACGGGACGCTGTACGTCGTCGGCGGGCACATCAAGCGGTTCGATCAGAACGGTCTCCACGACTGCGTGGCGTACAACGAGGCGTACACGCCCGGCGAGTAGCGGTCGTCAGGAGCGGTCACGACCGTTGTCCGTGTGCTGATCTTCTCGCGAGACGACCGTTCGAAAACGACGCGTCAGAACGAGCTATCGCCGATCGTGTCGAGGACGGTCGCCCGCCCGACGTGATCGTTGTCGTCGAACTCTTCGACCCGGAGCCGGATCTGGGTATCGACCAGATCGGGCGTGGTGTCGTCGATCCGGAGCACCGTATCGCCGATCCGCACGAGGGCCTGCCCGTCCTCGTAGCCGGTGACGAACGCCGCGAGCTCCTCGCCCGGCTCGAACGTCGGCCTGTTCGTTCGGAACCCTACGCCTTCGAACAGCGCACTCAGTCGGCTCATACCCGCGCCACCTCATCGGATTCGCGGTCGGCAACGTATTCGAGCCCGAACCCGGTCAGCGCCGAGGCGATGAAGACGAAAAAGAGCAGCCAGCCGTGGAAGACGAACGGCCAGACGTCGATGGGGTTGACGACCATCGACTGGGTGAACCACTCGTACTGGTCGGGGAGGCCCACCATCGCGGAGTAGCCCGCGAGGACGCCGCCACCCCACGGGAAAATGTAGCCGAGCGCGGAGGTGTTCGCGTCGAGGATGTTCGCCCGGCGGTAGGCGTTGATGTTGAACCGCTCGCCGATCCGCGCGATGTACGGGGCGATGGCGATCTCGGCGGCGGTGTTGATCGTGATCATGGAGTTGACGGTCGCGGTCCCGAGCACCATCGTGAGCTCGGCTCGGCGTACGGTCGTGGCGAACGTCTCCAGCAGCCAGTCCTGGATCACCGCGAACCCACCGCCACGCACCAGAATCCGCGCGCCCGCGACGATCAACAGCGTGAGCACGATCAGCGGGAAGAAGCTCAGCGCGCCGGCGTAGATGCTACCGGCGACGGCAGACTGCCCGCTATCGACGAGTTCGACGAACGGCAGGCCCGACAGCGACTGGGCGAGCCCCGCGTCCCGCGGGGCCTGGAACACGATCATGTCGCTCACCGACGCCAGCCCAAAGCCCAGGTTGAGAACGACCGACGTCACCAGTCCCCACGAGACCGCCTCGACGATGTGGCGACCACTGATCGCCGTCGCGATCACGACGCCGATCGAGAGCAGATGGACGAGCCCCAGCGGGTTGCTCTCGTCGACGAGGACGCCCTGGGCTCCCTGCCCCACGTCGATCCCCGTCATCATGCTGCCGGCGACGATGTAGCCCGTGAGCGCGAGCACCGCCGCGACGATCGCGTACTTGAATCGTGAGGCGACGACGCCACCGATGTCGGCGTCCTGGGTGACGGCGCTCACGATCGTGGTGTCGCTCACCGGCGCGAGGTTGTCGCCGAACACCGCACCCGAGAGCAGCGCGCCGAACATCAACACCGGGTTCGCGCCGAGCAGGACGCCGGCCGGGAAAAAGAGCGAAGTGAACGCGATCGCGGTGCCGTAGCCGCTCCCGATCCCGGTCGCGAGCAGCCCGGCGAGCAAGAACGTCACCGCGGGGAACAGCGCGGGGCCGATGCTCAGCGCGTCGGCCGCCCAGACCAGCCCGCTCACGAACCCGCCGACCTGGATCGTTTCGGCGAACATCCCCGCCCACAGCCACGCCACGATCGCCGTCGCGGCGACTCGCTGAGTCATCCCCTCGAAGATGGTGTTCGCGTAGGTCTTCCAGTCACCTTTCACGAAGAACATCCCGACGATCAGCGCGAGCAGCATGCCCGCAACCAGACCGTTGGTGGCGCTGATCTGGAGGAGGCCGCTCTGGACGATCGCCCAGGCGACGAAGAGTGCAAGCGGGATCGCGCTCATCAGCCGCCCGCCGTAGAACTCGATCGCCGGTCCCTCGTCATCATCGCCCGTGAACTCCTGTTCGTAGTCGTGCTTGTCCGGGTCGTCGGGATCGCCGCTCTCACTCATAGGTTATCCGTTGTTCATTAACGACCGAGCGTGCGCCTATATGCGTTCTGAACGGCTCGTATGGCAGAATTTCACACTCAAGGTACACAGTGACGGACGGGTCGACCCAGGGAGTCAGTGCTCGACACAGCGATCGGAACGGCGACTACGAACGGAAATCTTCGACGAAGCGCTCGGGGACGCGATCGAGCAGTGTGGGAGGGAGCGCGTCGACGAGGCGTTCGACGATCCAGACCATCGGTTTGCGGAGCAGGGTGTAGACCGCCGAGATCCCGACGACGACCGCGATCACGGGATCGATCGATGCCGGGTAGATCGCGAGACAGATCCCGCCGAGCACCAGCGCGAGTGCGAGGTCCTCGGGCGCGCCGTCGTACCGGATCCACCGTCGCGGCCGGAGCCACCGACCCCGGTAGTGGTCGTACACCGCACGCTCGGAGGTGCCGCGCCACGGCTTGAGTTCGAGCCCGCCGCCGAACGCGTCCATCCGGGAGTGGAGCGCTGCGGCGACGAAGAACCACGCCAGCCCGACAGAGAACTGGCTCGGGACGGCGATTGCCACAGCGGCGAGCACGGCCGCGATCGCCGCGTAGTACGTCGGGAAGTGGAGGGTCTTGCGGTGGTCGGCGTAGAGATCGAGATCGGGGAACGCGCCGCCGATGCCGGCGGCCGCCACGGCCACCGGGGTGTGTTCCGGCGCGACCACGAGCGTCACGCCCGCGACCACCATCCCGGCGAGCGCGTGCGTGGTGGCCATCATCGAAACCGAATACGTGCCGAACCCGTAAGCCAGTATCGTCCGCCGGGTGCTCGTGGGGCGACATTCCCGTTTCGGCTGCCGATCGCCTTTTCTCATCTTCAGGATTTAACGACGCCATTCAACGAGTTCACTCGGGTTCTGGTTGATGGCGGTGTCCTTATTGTCTCAATACGCAACTCAGTACACGATTATCTCGTCATCCGAGACAATAAATACCCGATGGCTGGTGAACAAGCCAACCTGGACCCAACTATCGAGGCCGGTTCAGATGCACCAAATTACACCGAAACAGCTCTATTGAATCCGCCGACGGCGTCGGGGTGAGTCGTTAGAACGATTGAGATGAAGCGGAAGAGGAGTCTTTGT